>JBGSWA010000371.1:0-4429 GCA_041752645.1 Gillisia sp.
TATGTCTTGGTGGGAAATAGTGTTGACTCAGGAAAGTCCTTTTGTTCCTCAAAGGATACTCCTGGCTCAATCACCATTTATTATATTTTACAATTGATATACCTAATTTTCTATCTTTGATTTTGTTTATCTTTTGAGAAATATATAAATCATTATGACTTTATTATTAATTTACCTTTTTACAGCTTTAATAGTTTCGTTTCTGTGTTCAATTGCAGAGGCGGTCCTCCTTTCTACCCCTATCTCATATCTTAAAGCCAAATCCGATCAGGGAAATAAAAGGGCTAAAAATTATCTCAAATTTAAGGATAATGTAGACCGTCCCCTTTCGGCAATTCTTTCATTAAACACTGCGGCGCATACCGTAGGAGCTGCAGGAGTTGGTGCACAGGCTATTATTGTATTTGGGGAAGCTTCCTTTGGAATCGTTTCTGCGGTATTGACACTTTTAATTTTAGTACTCACAGAGATTATCCCCAAAACCCTGGGTGCCAACTATAGCCGGGAGTTAATGGGATTTTCTTCCATACTTATTGAAATTATGATTATTATCACCTATCCCTTGGTGCTTTTGTCTTTAACCCTTACCCGACTGTTTTCCCGAAAAGAAAAAGAACTGACCACAAGCCGTGAAGAAATTTCTGCCCTAGCCTCCATTGGTACAGAAGAGGGGATTTTTATAGATAAGGAAAATAAGATTATTCAAAATCTTATAAAGCTGAAAAGTATTCCAATTTCTGAGATCATGACCCCACGTATTGTGGTGGTAATCGCCAACGAGGAAATGACCTTGCAGGAATTCCTTAAAAATAAAGAATTCCTCCATTTCTCAAGAATCCCTATATATGGGGGGAATCGTGATAATATTACCGGCTATGTATTCAGAGAACTCGTTTTTGAAAAACTTGCAGAAGATCAATTTGACCTTAGCCTGAAGGATATCAGCAGGAATATTACCACTTTTTCCGAAAAAACCACCCTTTTTACCGCCTGGGAGGAATTGTTAATTAATAAAGAGCAAATATCGCTGGTAGTTGATGATTATGGCGGAATGGGTGGTATAGCCACCCTGGAAGATATTATTGAAACCTTGCTGGGATTTGAGATTGTAGACGAAAAAGACCGGGTTGAAGATATGCAACAGTACGCGATGGAGCGTTGGAAATCCAAACAGAAAAAATATAAAATGTTGGGTGATGAAGATAATTTCGGAAAAGAATAATTCTCACTTGATTAAATCGTGTAAATAATTAATACGTATTTCACCAAAGGGACGAAGCACCCAAGTTTCAGAGGACTACTCAGATATAAATAAACCTCCATATTATATATCGTTGGAATTTAGGTGTTGAACAAGGCTAAGCTATATCCTTAATGTAAAAGGCTGGAAGCAATAAAAAAATTAACCTTTTAGCTCCTCAGGAACTTCCTTGGCAGGGATTATAATCGACAGGGCTACACCTGTAGCGAGTGATAATCCTATTACGCTTAAAGATAGCCATTCCGGAAGATCAATATGATGGGCAAAGATCATCTTTAATCCTACAAAGGTTAAAATGACAACAAGACTGTAATTTATAAACCTGAATTTATCAAGCATTTGGGAAATTAAAAAATACATAGATCGCAATCCTAAAATAGCAAGTATGTTTGAGGTGAAAACTATGAAGGGGTCCGCAGTTATGGCGAGAATAGCAGGTATACTGTCAAGAGCAAAAAGGATATCCGTTAGTTCAATCATCAGCAGGGCCATAAAAAGTGGAGTGGCAATGTATTTTCCCATTCGTTTGATGAAAAATTTATCCCCTGAAATGAAAGCTGTAAACGGAAGAATCTTTCGGGTCTTCTTAAAAATAATTGAATTTTTTGGATTAAACTCCGTGTTATCAGACCTTGACATCTTGTAGGCGGTGTATATCAAAAACGCTCCAAAAATGTATACGATCCAGTCAAATTTATTAATAAGTGTAACCCCGAATACAATCATTAAGGCTCTGAAAACTATAGCACCCAGAATACCCCAAAAAAGTACCCGGTGCTGATACAGCTTAGGAATGCTGAAGGAGTTGAAAATAACGGCAATGACAAAAACATTGTCTATACTGAGGGATAATTCTATAAGGTATCCGGTAATGTATTTAAGTGCAGCACTATCAGGGGTAAGGCCTGTGGGGTTTTCAACAAACTTAGTACTGAATAACCACCAGATAACACCTGAAAATCCAAAGGCAATGCTCACCCACACAGTGGTCCATATGGCGGCTTCCTTTGTTTTTATTACGTGAGCTTCTTTATTAAAAATCCCAAGATCTAAGCCCAGAAAAATTAAAATGGCAGCAATAAACAGAATCCAGACAATCATTGAATAAAGATTAAATTAAAATTAACGGGGAATAATTGCATACACAAGAAGAGTTTTCTAGCTCAGAACCCCCTTTCAATGTTTTTCGAACTTTTTTTAGTCATTGCTGCTCCTTCCTATAATAAGAAAAAAGTACCTGCAACTCTTTTGCGGTTTACTAAAAATTCATTTCTATAACATTTGTAATGGTAAGTCGAGGATCAAATCTACTAATTATTTAGTCATCCCACGTTTTTTTAATTGAACATTAAGTCAAGTGGTCCGAAATGCATTCTTGGTTCTGTTGAAATTTCCATCGCATTGGTTTGGGTCACCTTCTAAGGGAAATATTCAATTTTGCCTGTACATCACAATCGCATAGAATAGGGAGTTTTCCATTTTAGAAGGAATCAATCATTTCAATAAAATTTATGATTTATTCAGAAACCATGATTCAGAGAGCTTCATCCTGTTTTTAAATCAATTGAAAATGATTAGTTCCCATAAAACATTTCTTATTTTATATAATCTGCGCGTGCATCATAGCAAGATTGTAATGGGATGGATTGAAAAACAACGAAAGCCGAGCGTTCTTTTTCTTGCCAGACTATTCCCCCGGAAAATAATGAATTTTTAAATTGTGTTAAAAAGCAAAGGATATCAGACCAACCATCCCCAAAGAATCAGGGGAACATTAAGAAACAATGTGGAAAACATATGATAATTTTGTTTCTAAATCCAGAAAGGTTAAAGAAATATTTCAGAAATAATGACATCCCAAATGCAGCTTGATTAATTTTCGAACTGTCCCGGTCAGGGAATTATAATTGCCGAATTGATTAAAATTTTGTAACAGTTACTTTCGAGTTCAATTAAATTCAAAAAGGATTTAAACCTCAATGTGCGGCAGAAAGACAGGTAGCAATCTTTGGAAAAGCCTTGAATACCCCCAATAAATGAAATCAGAAGGTATCTCTTAAAAATGATTATCAAATTTTGGATTTATCCCATTAAAATATCAGCTCCAGGACCTCATGAGCCGATTATGGTTCCTTCCTGGTTGATATTCCTGTTTATATTTAACAAACGAATTTAATTAGGGTTTGGCACGCAGTTTGCTTTTAAATAAACGTCCATTGCCTGATAAGATAAATTCAGGAAAGCACTAAAAACCACACCCCATGAAAAACCTTACCTATATAGTTGCTTTGTTCTTTATCGGAGGGGCTGCTTCAGCAAATTCAGATACCCCCCCCTATTTCTCCCCTACTAATTATGGAGAATCTTTTATATTTGTGGAAGGGGATGTTGAATTTGCGGTGTATCCAAATGGGGAATTTGATTTTTATTACAATCCCCAGTTTGCCGGACATTCCGGGGGTTATATCAGTTCCCCAAGAGAAAACATCAGCTATAATGCGGGATATAACTACGATCTCTATGTACAATATGACGATTACGGAGCTGTTATTCAAATAGAGAATGTCAGTGTTTACTATGATTATTACGGAAGGATCACCCAGGCCGGGAATGTTTATATAAATTATAACAGTCGCGGAAATATTGTAAGAGTGGGCAATATGCACGTGCGTTACAACAGGTTCAACCAACCCATCAGGTTTGTCGGAGCGATAAATCCATATAACTCACATTATGTGTACCAACCATGGCACCAATACTATATGAGGCCTCACCAGGATTACCGCGTGGTGTATTACGAGCCATACAGGGCTTATTATGAGCCTTCCAGGATCAGTTATACTCAATATTCAAACTATTACCTGGGCAATAACAATTATATAAATAAAAACAATTTTTACCGTCCCGGCCAAAAGGTTGTTGCCTACAACCAAGGCAGAAGGACAACCACTGAAAGAGATCTTAAAACACCCCTAAGATCTTCTCAAAATGCAACCAGAACTGCCACGAGTAGCCCTGAGGTTAAAAAAACAGCAATTCGCAGCAACACCTCGATAGCAAGAAGGACAGAAAACAGTTCCGTTTCAAACAGAGGAAGCTCTCAAAAGGAAGTTTCCAATCTCGAGAATCATCGCGCTGCGGTACTTGCCCAAAGGGGTAGAACCACTA
>JBGSWA010000372.1:0-3913 GCA_041752645.1 Gillisia sp.
GATCAAAAAAGATTTTAACTAAAAGCGATTCCCACATTTATTTAAAAACCCTAATTTGGCTTTGGTTAAACTCAGCTTTATGATTGGCAGATTACAACTTGCAATTTTATTTATTTTCATCTCTAATTCCGTATTTTCACAGGTTATCGGCACGGTGAGAGATACCATCGGGCAACCTCTCCCCTACGTAAATATTTACTCTGAAGACGGTTTCAAAGGCACTACCACCAACGAAGATGGGGTTTACCAACTAAAATTAACCCAACCCGGGAACTACACCCTGATCTTTCAGTTTTTAGGTTATGAAAGCCTGCGAAAACAAGTTGAAATTAAAGACTTCCCCTTTAGGCTGGACGTCATCCTTACCCCCGAGATCACCAATCTGGAAGAAGTGACGGTGAGGGCTGGTGACAACCCGGCAGATAAGATCATCCGAGATGCCATTGAGAATCGCAGAGGAAACCTGGCTAAGATAGAACAATACACGGCTGATTATTATTCCCGGGGTTTATGGCGGATTAAAAATGCGCCGGAAAAGATCCTTGGCCAGGAAATCGGTAACCTAGGAGGAGGACTGGATTCTACCCGTAGCGGAATTGTCTATTTAAGCGAAACCATTTCAGAAATTACCTATAAAGCCCCGGAGGATTTTAAGGAAAAGATCCTCGCCTCTAAGGTGAGTGGAAACGACAACGGCTTTAGCCTGAATTCTGCGCAGGAATCTGATTTTACATTTTATAAAAATACGGTGGATATCAACGCGAAAATTGTTTCCCCCATTGCCGATTACGCCTTTAATTACTACAATTATATCCTGGAAGGGGTGTTTTATGACGATGCCGGGCACCTCATCAATAAGATCCGGGTGATTCCCAAACGCCCGAAAGACAGGGTTTTCTTTGGAATGATCTATATCGTTGAAGGTTCCTGGCAAATCTATGGGGTGGAACTCAAAACTACCGGGGAAGCAATTCAATTCGCCCCTATCGAGGTCCTTACATTTACTCAAAATTTCAAGGCCTCAGATGCCAATGACTTCTGGATAAAGATCTCCCAAACCGTTGATTTTAGCTTTGATCTGTTCGGGATTTCCGGGGATGGAAGATTTACGGCGGTATACAGCAATTACAACTTCAATCCCAATTTTGCCAAAAACACATTTTCCCGGGAGGTGTTGACTTTTGCCGATGCCGCGAACAAAAAAGATTCCCTGTTTTGGAATAAAATCAGGCCGGTACCTTTAACCGGGGAAGAATTGACCGATTATATTCGAAAGGACAGCATTCAGATCCTGCGAAAATCAAAAAAATACCTGGATTCTGTAGATGCGCTCAGCAACAAATTCGATCTGTCCAAGGCAATTTTTGGGTACAGTTTCAGCAATTCATATCAAAAACGAAATTTCAGGATCTCCTCCCCGCTTCTGGGCACTCATTTCAATACGGTTCAAGGTTGGAATACTTCCCTCAATCTCAATTTCAGGCAAAATCAAGAGGAGAACTCCGGGAAATACTGGCGGATTTTCAGCTCAATAAATTATGGTTTTGATGAGGAACGCTTGAGAATCACCGGTGGATTTCAGAAAAAATTCGACAATTTTTCCAGACCCATTATAAGGCTCTCGGGAGGAATTGAAACAACTCAAATCAATGATACCGACCCAATTTCAGAGAGAATCAACGACCTGACCAGCCTGTTCTTTGAAAGGAATTACCTGAAATTATACCAGCGAAAATTTGCCGAAATAGCCTGGCAACAGGAAGTCCTTAACGGGCTTCAGGTTTTTGCCGATCTCAGCTTTCAGGATCGCTCGGCTCTGTTCAATAGTACAGATCAATCCTGGATTCTCCGGGAGAGCGTGGAATATACTTCCAACGATCCACTGCAGAAGGAAAATTTTGGTTCAGCTCCTTTTGAAGATCATCATATTTTTAAGTTCAACCTTTCAGGAAAAATAGATTTCGACCAGAAATATTTGAGTTATCCCGATGGAAAGTTCAATATCCCCTCAAATCAATACCCATCGCTTTATTTGGAGTATGAAAAAGGTTTTGGCTCCGAGGTAAATCAGTATAATTATGACCAGATTCGCGCTTCGCTGAGCCAGGATATAAGTTTGGGAAATAAAGGCAGCTTTAGTTACAATTTAAAGGCAGGCACTTTTCTGAAGCCAGGAAAGCTCGCATTTTTGGATTATCAGCATTTCAGCGGAAATCAGACCAGGATTGGAGATGGGAATTATTTGGACAAATTCCACCTGCTTCCTTATTATAAGCTCAGCACAAATCAAAATTATTTTGAAGGGCATATAGAACACGATTTTAAAGGCTGGATTCTGGGAAAAATCCCGCTTGTCAATAAACTAAATTACAATTTGATCCTGGGCACCCACTTTCTCGCGACCAAAAACAACAACACCTATTCCGAGGTTTCGGTGGGGATAGACAATCTGGGATTCGGAAAATACAGGCTGTTGAGATTGGATTACGCAATTTCTAATTTTGAAGGAAATCGGCAGGGAGCCTTCATCTTTGGGCTGAAGTTCTTAGGAATATTGGAGTGAGACTGTGCTCAATTCTTGTCCTGCAGCAGTGGTACAAACCTAAAATCGCCATATTCCTTTTTGTCAAATTCCTTATTGGAATTCCTGATAAAAAGGGTCATTATCTGCACCTTCTCCCCAATGGGGATTACCAGACGGCCTCCAACTTTTAATTGGCTCAGCAGTGCCATGGGCACATAAGGCGCTCCCGCCGTGACAATAATTTTATCGAACGGCGCATATTCCGGCAAGCCTTTATACCCATCGCCGAAACTTAAATATTTGGGCCTGTAACCTATTTTGGATAGGAATATCTTGGTTTTCTTATACAATTCCTGTTGCCGCTCTACGCTGTACACTTTGGCTCCCAATTCGCACAACACCGCGGTTTGGTAACCACTCCCCGTTCCTATTTCCAGTACGGTTTCCCCCCTTTTAATTTCCAACAGTTCCGTTTGGAATGCCACGGTATAAGGTTGGGAAATAGTTTGGTCTGCCGCAATAGGAAAAGCCTTATCCTGGTATGCGTGGTCTTCAAAACTGCTGTCCATAAACAAATGCCTTGGAATGCTCTTAATGGCCTCTAGCACTTTTTTATCTTTAACGCCTTTGGCTTCCACAATTGCTGCCAATTGTTGTCTTTTCCCCTTATGTTTGAACGTATCCCTCTGCACTTTTTGAAAACTTTTAGCCTATAAAATTAAACAAACTATTCAGAGCAGTCAAAGGAAGTTTTATTTTTTATTAAAAGCCGGTCGTAACTGTTTTACAACCAAAATGATATTGGCTTTAGCACAAGAAAGGCTATTTTTGTTTAAAATATAAAAAAATGCTGAAAGTTGGTGTAATTGGAGCAGGTCACCTTGGCAAGATCCATTTGAGATTGCTAAAGGAATCTTTAAAATATGAATTGGTTGGTTTTTTTGACGCCAACCGGGAATTAGCCACTTCCATTGAAAAGGAATTTGGATATAAAAGTTTTAAATCTGAAGAAGAATTAATCGCTTCGGTGGAAGTGATTGACGTGGTAACACCTACCATCGCTCATTTTGAGGTAGCAAAAAAAGCAATTACGGCCGGGAGACACCTGTTTGTTGAAAAACCCATCACCTCCACGTATAAGGAAGCTGAAGAACTTATCACCCTGGCAAAGCATCATAAGGTAAAGGGACAGGTTGGGCATGTGGAGCGTTTTAATCCCGCATTTCGTGCCGTTGCAGATAAAATTGAATCGCCTATGTTTATTGAGGCACACAGGTTGGCCGAATTCAACCCCAGGGGCACTGATGTTCCCGTGGTCCTGGATCTGATGATCCACGATATTGACGTGATCTTAAGTGTTGTCAAATCCAAGGTGAAAAGCATTCATGC
>JBGSWA010000373.1:0-4790 GCA_041752645.1 Gillisia sp.
GCTGAAAATGCGGAAACGCTTCACTCAGGGAAGCACTCTTTTGCCTGAGTCCGCCGGATCTGAACTCCTTTCCTCCTTCATACGTGCCTGGAACTTTACCGCTTCCTATTTTTTGGGAAGGCAAAGTTCCGGAATTTAGAAATTTAGCCGCCTTTATAGCGGATCAAATCCTTAAGTCTATAGTTTCGGGCGGCTAAATTCCCGGTTAAAAGCATATTTATAAATGGTAACCTCGGGGGCTCTATGGGAATCAAATCTGCAAAGGTTTCGTTTAGTTCGAACCTAATTTTTTTCTTGTACCTAAAAATCAAAAATAGAAAGGGATCCGGAACTAAAAAGCAGCTCTCTGGAATCTTTCAGAAAAGTGTTAAAAAATAGATTGATCTTCTTTGGTGCTATTTGCCATCTTCATCAAACCCAATCGGCTTTAAAATCACCAATTATAACCATTAAACATCAAAACTTATTTCACTTAAAAATGAATTATTCACCTTCTCAAGAATAAATAATAAGTATCTTAAATTACTGATTTACAAGGATCACCGGATGATTCTATGTTGCGGATTTTTGGATTTCACCTCTTAAAATAATGGTTCACTTTTAGTAGTTATAATGAAATTTTTTTGTCTTATGACTCTGTGATGGTACAGGCAAAATCGTATGAAATCTGTCTCTTGAAAAAAAAAGTGGAATAGCAAGAGGATAACACGCTGCGCGATGTTAAGGTATTTCCACTTTTTGCAACGTATTGATTATCAAACCTTTTTAAGGTTATTGAAATTTAATTATTGACGGGAACCAGAAGTTTTTCACGAAAAAACCTTGGCAGCCCAGTGTAATCAACAAATTTTTCACGAAAAAATGGATCAAGGATATGAAAAAGAACGGTTTGAGAGTCTGAGTATAAAGGCTTCCGTTGCTAAAAAATTTAAACGGTATTGCAAGGGAATCTCTAAATCCCAATCGATGACCCTGCTGCTGATGTTGGAATTTTTTGAGAACAATGGCATTTCTCCGGATGAATCCATTGGTCCTAAAATGCAAACCCTGGAAGGTCTCATCAAGAAAAGGATCAATGGGGTGATCGCCATATTAAAGAATATCGAAAAGAACAAAGTAAACCCCACGCTGGCCATTCTGGAATCCCTTATGGAAGCTGCAGATCCCAAAAACAAAAAATGGAATCAGAAAAAAGATTACGAGCAAGACGACACACATCCCGATTTTTATAAATAATTCTCTACGAAAGCTCTACTGCATTTTTAATAAAATTGTGGGGCTAGTCGTTTCGCTGGTTGAGATTACACCCTCATTCTGTGATGCCTGTTGCGGCTTTGATTGATAGGTGGCAATGTATCCTGAAAACAATGATACTGATAAGGGTTATTACTGTCAGCGACCATTTTGTATGCGTGTCCTTATGATATTTAAATTGAGCATTCATCATTACCCATTATTCATCATCGTCATCCTTTACGTATCCTTCATAGTAGTAGGACTGCTCTATGCCTTTAAAAATAATTTCCCGATTATATATTTCTTCCGTTAAGTTTGGCCAAAGCAACATTCTTATTTCAAGGTCGTTAACAGGGCTTCTTTCCATCGCCTGTAAGTAAAGTGTTTTGTCAACAAACTGCCAGTTCACCATTTTTTTTAATCTCACTTTTAGAAGCATATCCAACCATATCCGCATCGTTCTGCCATTTCCTTCCATAAAAGGATGTGCAATATTCATTTCTACATATTTAGCAATGATTTCTTCAAAAGCACTCTCGGGCATTTGCTCAATTTTTACCAAAATTTCGTTCAGATACAAAGCGTTTGCAAACCTGAAACCTCCTTTTGATATGTTATGCTTACGTATTTCTCCTGCGAAATCGTACAAACTGTCAAATAGATATTTGTGTATTTGTTGCAATCCTTTTGTAGTACCTATTTCAATTTTATCAATATCGCCACTTTCAAAAAAGCGATAAGCATTTTCCAGACTTTTTTTATCTATATTTTTCATGTCAATTCAAATATAATGCTTAATTCTATCCGCTGCCTATTTCCTCTTCTTATTTTATCTGGGGTATTGATGCAGCGTGTCGTTTTGTTTGCTTGCTGGCAAAATGTTTAAATGAAAAACATACTATTGCTGAGTATGCGCATTTTGGACTCCGTGTTTTTGATATGCTGTATTGCGAGGTAAGCTGTATTCCTAATTTCTGCTGAGAGAGAACAGGTGTTCAGAAGCAAAATGTACATCAGCTTCCCGACTCGCCCTTTCCTTTCAAAAGCTTCTCCTCCTTTTTCTTTTCAGCCAATTTCTCTGCTGCCAACTTCTTTGCTGCCAATTTCTTTGCTGCCAATTTCGCTCTGAGGGCTTCCAGCTCTTCCATTTCCCTTTCTAGTTTCTTGTCCATCACCTTTGCATAGAGTTGGGTGGTTTTTATAGATTTATGACCTAACATTTCGCTGACGGATTCCATAGAAATGCCATTTGCGAGGGTTACAGTGGTCGCAAAAGTGTGCCTGGCTACGTGGGTGGTTAAATTCTTTTTTATTCCGCAGAGGTCGGCTACTTCCTTTAAATAGGCATTGTACTTCTGATTAGTCAATACCGGGAGGACTCCTTTCCCTGCTACTACATAAGGATGAAAAGCATACTTTGCAATAATTTTTTCGGAATCAAGCAACAATGGAATACTGCTCAAGGATTTAGTTTTTTGTCGTTCGGTTTCTATCCACCTTTTCCCGTTGGTCCCCATTATGATATCATCTTTGGTAAGTTTCTTTATATCTACATATGCAAGTCCTGTTAAACAACAAAACACAAAAATGTCTTTAATTTGATCCAGGCGGGGTATGTCAAACTCCTTATCTAATAACCTATCTAGTTCTTCTTCGGTCAGATATCTCCTTTCGGATTTTTTCCAGCTTCCTTTCCAGTGAAAAAACGGATCTTTTTCTATCCACTGGTTTGCGAAGGCGATTCCAATAATTTTTTTAAAATTGACGATATATTTTTGAGCAGTATTATGCGCGCAATTCTTTTCAGATTTCAAATAATATAGAAGCCCGGTGATGAACTGGTAATCGACTTCCTGAATGGGAATGTCCTTTTTCCTGTATTGAAAAGCCAAAAATTTCTCCACATGATTTTTTGCGGCATCATAGCGCTGTAAAGTACCCTTGGCATATTCTTTACCAATAAGGTTTTTGATTTGATCATTATGCTCCTGAAACACCTCCAACAGCATTCGTTGTTTCTCCCCTTTTCCCAAATAAACATCTTTTATAGCGGAGGCCGAAATTGATTTGTGATCCCTTAATAGTTGATCGTAAATCCCGAATAATTTGCTGCGCATCGTATCAATAAACCGATTGACCGCCTTAGCTTCATCAGAATGTCCTTTGATTTTACTACTTTCTTTACTCCAGTTTAGAAATTCAATCTTACGACCTGTACTAAAATCGGAACGCTTATAGTCTATGGTAATTCGCACATAAATAACAGCCATTATATCCTTATTGGATGTTGTGCGTTTCGGATAAAAAAGTATGGATATTGAAGTTGACATAGGTGAATATTTTAAATATTCACCTCAAGGTACACAATTTAAATGATAACATTTCCTCGTAAGGGTTTATTTAACAGTACCTTACAGCGTTCGCGGTGCATATTTTTCACCCCAAAAATATGCACCGAATTATGCACCTTTTATTTGATTTTAAATGATATCAATTGATATTAAATAAAATGAAAAACCCTCTAAATCATTGATTTAGAGGGTTTTAAGTGTTATTTGATATGTTAAAAGCGGTCTGGACGAGACTCGAACTCGCGACCCTCTGCGTGACAGGCAGATATTCTAACCAACTGAACTACCAGACCGTTGCTCTATTGCGATGGCAAATATACAGTAGTTTTTACATTACACAAACCTTTTTTTGAAATTTATTTCTCCTTCTTTTTTCAAGTCAGACAAAATTTTGTCTTTCAACCAAGTAGGTGGTTAAAATTTTTTCAAAATTCTCTCCAATGTCCGCCTGAACGTACTTAATTCTATATTTTGAACACTGCAATTTGAGTTCTCCAAAGTAATTTTCAACTGCTTTTTGGTAGGAATCCTTAAAATTATCGGCGTAAAGGTCGATATGTGAACCGGATTCCACATCAATAAAACGTTTTGGGGCATTGTCAAAATCAAAATTAAGTTCTTTCTCCTTATCAATTACGTGAAAAAGCACCACTTCGTGCTTATTGTATTTTAAATGCTTCAGGGCTTCAAACAACTCTTCCTCTTCTTTGTCTTCCTGGAACATATCGGTAAAAATGAAGATCATTGACCTTCGCCTTAATTTTTCGGCAATCTGGTGTAAATAGGTATAACTATCGGTTTTCCTGTTTTTAACCGGATTTGAGACTACACGATCCAATTCGTTTAATAGCATCCGATGGTGGCGATCACTGCCCTTTTCGGGGGCATAATACTCGTAGATATCACTATAAACGCTTAAACCTATCGCATCGCGCTGTTTTTTTAAAATCTGCATCAAAGAAGCTGCTGCCAAAACCGAAAACCCAATTTTGTTAAGGGAATCTCTCTTAAACTGTTTCATCGGGGGATAGTGCATGGAGGACGAATTATCTAAAATCAAATGGCAACGCAAATTGGTTTCTTCCTCATATCGCTTGGTGTATAATTTATCGGTTTTGGCGTATAATTTCCAATCGATATGCTTGATGCTTTCCCCGTTATTGTAAAGCTTTTGTTCCGCATATTCTGCCGAGAATCCGTGGA
>JBGSWA010000374.1:0-3357 GCA_041752645.1 Gillisia sp.
TAAATAAAGGATCCTCAGCGTCCATGATCTCGGCCAGGCAGCTGTCGGAGGCCTCCTCCAGCAATGGTTCAATCCACAGGTCCCTTCCTTGCTTCATGGTGACCTCAGAATTGATGCGCTTCACCACCAATACCTTTTCCACCCCCGGGCAGTGCGCTACAGCATCGTCCACAATCCCTTTTAAATCGATCGTCTTATTTCCCCTGAAGCCTCCATCGGAGGTGATCACCATTTTAGAATCGCAATCGAGGATCCTGGTTTGCAAGGCTTTGGAAGAAAATCCTGCAAAAATTACCGAATGAATGGCACCAATCCTGGCACAGGCCAAAACCACTACTGCCAACTCGGGAATCATCGGGAGGTAGATACACACCCTGTCCCCTTTTTTTACTCCCAGGTCTCTAAGCACGTTTCCCATTTTGGAAACCCGGGAGTAGAGATCGCTGTAAGAAATATGTTGGGCTTCCTCCATTGGATCGTTGGGCTCAAATATTATAGCAGTTTTTTCGCCCCTTTTTGATAAATGCCTGTCGATACAATTTTTGGTAATATTTACCTTTGCATTTAAAAACCATTTAAATTCGGCTTTTTGCATATCAAACTGATAGACTTTATCCCATTTCTGGTACCAGGTAAAGTTCTTGTCCGCAATTCGATCCCAGAATTTTTTGGGTTCCTTTATGGACTTATTATACATTTTAAAATAATGCTGTAAATCTTCAATTTTGTAATAACTCATTTTAGGTGTGTTTTTATGATTATCAGGAATTAACTAGTTTTGACATTTTCTGAAATTACCAGAATTTAAAACCCTCAGGCTTTGGTTTTCGTCGCACTTTTCTTTTAGCTTTAATAAAGATCCTTTTTTGCGTTTTTATTGTTTAGTGCTTCAGGATCGTCTGCTCGGTTCATATAGATTTGTTGTAGTTCATTCAGTTGTTTTTAAATTCTTTTATAGAAAAATTCCACCTTGCTCTCAATTATACCTCTGTGGTTAAATTCTCGACTTTTTTAATCAATTTTTTAATGGAAAAAGGCTTGGTTATAAAGGCATCGGCTCCAAGGCTCAATCCCTTTTTGATGTCGTTTTCCTTATTTTTTGCAGACAGCAAGATCACCTTGCAATCCCTGAGCCTTTCGTCTTTTTTTATCACCTCCAGGGTAGCGTACCCATCAACTTTAGGCATCATTATGTCCAGGATGATAATCTCTGGTCGTTCTGTTTTTAACAACTCGAGTGCCTCCTCGCCGTCTCTTGCTATAAAGACAAGAAAATTCTTTTTTTTGAAGGTGTACTCCAAGCTCATCAGAATGTTGGGTTCATCATCTACAATTAGTATTTTTTTCTTCTCACTCATTTTTCAAAGGGCATGCTTGTTCTGAAATTTCATATTTGATCCCCGGAAGGGTAAAAAAAAACCGGACCCCATGGGGCTTATTTTCTGCCGAGATTTTCCCTTTATGTACCTCGATTATTTGTTTGCAGATAGCCAGGCCCAGGCCGCTGCCAATGGGTTTTTTGATGTTTTGATCACTGGATTGGTAGAATTTTTCAAAAATCGCCTCCAAATCCTCCGGGTTGATATTTTTTCCATTATTAAAAATATCCACCAAAAGGGCATTGTCCTTTTTGGAAACCGAAACAGAAATCTCACCCGCAGGTTCTCCGCAAAATTTTATAGCATTGGAAAGCAAATTGGTGATCACCTGTATGATTCTTTCCTCGTCATAATATGCGATCACCGCCCCCTGGGCATTGTGGAATTTATAGGTAATTTTTTTGTTTGTCAATAATTGCTGCAGGGGTTTTACCGCTTTTGAGATGGTTTGGATAATATTATTTTCAGAAAGGTATATTTTTTGTTTACCGCTTTCAAATTTTTCCAGGTCCAGAATTTTATCGATCAAGCGGTTCAGCCGGTCAGATTCTGAGATAATATTTTTCAAAAACTGTTTTTTCATTTTTTCCGGGATCTCCGGATCATCATGAAGAATTTCACTGGAAGCTCTGATGGCTGTAATTGGGGTTCTCAATTCATGAGTGACCGTATCTAAAAACTCATCTTTTTGCTTGTCTTTTTTCCTCAACAGTTCATTGGCTTCCCGCAGTTGGTCGGAGAGTTCAGAGAGTTCCCTGGAGGTCCCTGCGAGCTGCTTGTTTAAAAGAATATTTTGTTTTGACTCTTCCAGGATTTTAAGCACCTCCGGCAGGCTGATGATGTCTTCTTTGGTTACGCTCTCCATTAATATTTTTGCCGAAGCCGTACCGATATGGCCTGTCAGCAGGTTTTCCGCGAATTTTATCAGCCGGGCATCGGCCCTGGTGGTGTCCGCAGCTATAGCGTATTTCAAATTGAAAATCCTCAATGCCCTTTTTGTTTTTTCCGCGCCTAAGAAGCGTTGCAATACCTTTTCGATATCTGAAATATAAGCGGTCCCTTTCCAGACAAATGCGTTTTCTGAATTGGTAATATATCGGTCAATATCCACATACATCTCGGCATAGTTGCGCTCCCTGTAGTTTCCCCTGGAAATAATGGATACTGCCACATAAGAAAAAAAGTTGAAAAACATACTCCAGAAAAAGCAGTGAGCCACCGGGTCCAGGTAATCCAATCCGAACAATTGGAAGGGTTTTAAAAGTTCAATTCCCCAGAGTCCCCCTGAGATAAAGCTGCTATCCGGATTTGAAATTCCTATGGCGAAGGGCATCAGCAGGCAATAGAAACAAACCATAAAACCAATAAGGATCCCGGTGATCGCGCCTTTTGCAGAGCCCCTTTTCCAGAGAATGGCTCCAAAAAATGAAGGTGCCAACTGGGCGAGTACGACGAATGAAAGCAATCCTATGGAAACCAGGGAGTAGTCCAGGGCAAAATATCTATAGATGAGATAGGCGGCTATTATGAGGGAGAAAATACCTATTTTCCGAAGCCTTAAAATGAGGGAACTGTTTTTTAACTGCTCCTCACTCTGCATTTTTCCAAGCAAACCATAGGGGATTAAAAGGTTGTTGCTAAGCATCGTGGAAAGGGCTATTGTAGAAACAACGATCATTGAAATAGCCGCGGAAAACCCCCCCAGGAAAACAAGTAAGGTGAGGATTTGGTTGTCGAATAATTGCGCGATGTGAAGGGAATACATATCTGTATTTACATCTGCCCCTGCAAACAAAACATTGCCTCCCCAGGCAATTGGATAGACAAAAAGATTAAACAACAGCAAATACAGGGGGAATAGCCAAACTGCCGTTCTGATATGTTTTTCCCTGTTGTTTTCAATGATATTTACATGAAATTGCCTGGGCAGTAAAAAAATGGCAAACATAGAAAGCATGCAAAGAAAAAACCAGTTGAT
>JBGSWA010000375.1:0-3242 GCA_041752645.1 Gillisia sp.
TCACCTCAGCATTTAGTTTGTTTAAAATAGGATTTACCCCTTGTTGAATTTTTAATTCAAGTACACAATTAAAAACAAATAAAATTTACAACCGCAATAAGAATAACCGGGAATTGAAAAAAGTGTAACCGGGTAAGAAATAAAATACTTATATCTCTAATTTATTATGCACTAAGCCCATCTTCAAATTCTCTAAGCATCAGCTTTTGGAGGCTTTCTACCGAAGTATTAAAAAGTATTGCCTTATTTTTTTCATTTTTGATTGAAAAGGAATTGTTCACATATCCTTTTACAAATGCTACTTCATTATTCAATATTACATCAGTCAAATTAATCTGATTTATTTTTCTAACCAGATTGGTTAGAATGTTTGTAACTGAAGAGACAATTATTAAAATGATGAGCGTTGTATTAGTTATAAAAAAACAGCATGTTAATAAAACAATTGATAGAATTAACACCGGAGTTTTGAAGTTTTTGTATGGTGTTGTTGAGGCAAGTGCAACATATATCAATGGTAGGGATATTAATACTAAGTATTCAGAATATTTTATAGAGTAGTAGAATGAAAACACAATTGTTGAAATTATAAACAAACCAAGTAGTAGAATTGCAACACTTTTTATTATGCTTAAAGTTCTCTTGGTGACAAATTGTTTTAATGTGGGGTCATCATATTTAAAAAGAAATGAAATCTTTTTGTCCCTATTCATGGATTTTAATTCTTTGAGTGATACAATTGGAAAAATATACCTTATATCGAACAGCGAAGTATATTTTGATTCTTTAATTGTTTTTTCAACTAATTTATCTCCTATTTCGGATATTCTTTCACGGTTTGTCATAATATATGTTTAATAGATGAGCATTAAAAATAAGCTGTCCACCTGAAAGTGTCAAAAAACTATGGAAAATTGGGTTTCCTAAATTTGAGTATTATCGGTCTCAGTTAAACCGTATGTACCAGCATTAAAAGAGATGTTGAATTTTTTTATGAAATCCGAAAACGTATACTCAAATCTATTAAGACCATCTTCTGTTACAACAATTATCATATATTTTCCATCTTTTGATTTTACTGCATCGATAAGTTTTACATATTCTCCATTCTCTCTCCCAAAATCTTCATTGTTAACAAATCTGCCGTAGTCTTTAAATATTTTAAAGAATGTTTCTGGATTATCTATTTTCATATTTTACAATTTTTAAGTTTACAATTATCAAAATATTCATTCAACCTGCACCAACTACCGAAAACGTGAACTGTATTGCAGCCTATGTTGTTCGTTCGTTTTTTTTCCATAGCCGTCAGTGGATTATGTCCAAAATTGCCACCAAGGTTTTCGATCATTCCTTTTAATTTGAGAATCTTCCTTCTCCTTAGATGGAATACCATTTAAAAGATTGTCGAATTCTTCATTATATTCCTTTCTATCGGTTTCTGTTATTTTTATAAGTGCAGGCGCATTTACGTCAAGATATTTTGACTTTTGTATATCATATGCATTCCATCCATTTTTTTTGCATAGACGGGCAAGCTCAGATAAAGGATGATCCCCACCTAATACTGTCACTTCAAAAAACCATCGACCTCCCTTTTGAGTTTTTCCGATATAAATACTTAATTCTGCAATTTGGGTTTTAATATACCCTGTAAGTGCATCTGTATTACTACTTTTATTCCAATGACAGTCAATTTCAGTGAACGTATTACTAGTCATAGAGTATGGGTTAAGCCAATTTGAAAAGCAATTTAATTCAGGATTTGAGTCTTGGTTTACTGTACTAATCATAAAATATTTGATAACCATACGGTTGAGTTTTATGTTTATTATTGAATGAAAGCAGGTAAATGAATACTGATAAATATACTCAAGTATTTAATCCACATCTTCTTAATTTTCAAGTATAAATGAAACGAAAAATATTCATTAAATAAAAAAAAGAATTAGGTATAAGAATTTAATGTGTCTGGAAATGATAAGTATATAGAAGTGATTGAGGGAAATATCAACTCTTAGTCTTGGTATAACTGAATAACATTGCGATAAAAATATCAACTTTTAAGATATTCAAATGTCCCCTTAAAAATCCAAAAGCCCTGATAACTACTGCTATCAAGGCTTTCGATAAATCCTTTGTGACCTGGATTGGATTCGAACCAATGACCCTCAGCTTAGAAGGCTGATGCTCTATCCAGCTGAGCTACCAAGTCGTTTATTTTTTTGCAAATATAGGGGAATTGAGGTATTGAATGAATGTGCCGGAAAAATTAAATGGAATTAAGCTACATGAAAAAATCCATGCCGCTAAACTTCAACTTATTCTGTTTTCATTAGCACATCATCCAATTAGCTCATTGGCTAATTACTACTGATCAATGGACCCCAACACTTTCTTCATAAAACTATTGCAGGCATCTTTTTCTGGCATTCCATCAGCAATTAACTGGTGAACTTCCAATGCGCCGCAGAGGTTGGATATCAACTCTCCTATAACATCCATTTCAGGATCTTTCAACGAAGGCGCTTCGGAAATGTTTTCCAACACCGTGATTGCATCGTTTATTTGCGCCACGGTACTGGTACGTTGGATATGTCTAATTACTGGTAACTTCATTGAATAAGTTTTTTAAAATATCTTCTTTATTGGTTTGTACCTGGTTGATCAATGTTCCTTTCTTGAAACCTGCAAATGTTGGCAGATTACTTACGTTGGCCACTTTGCGGGAATTGGGAAATTTTTCTGCATCTACCAATACAAATGTAACGGCCTCATTTTCGGCAGACATCCTTTTAAATTTTGGTTTCATCAACCTGCAGTTGCCGCACCATCCGGCTGAAAACTGCACCATTACGGTATCATTCGCTGCAATAACCGATTCAAGGTTATCTTCCTGTAACTCTATTAACATGATTGTGTTTTTTAATAAAGCAGGCGAAATATATTCGCCTGCTATTTTTTTAATTGGTTGAAAAATATTCAGCAACACCTTTTTGTGTGGCCTGCATCGCATCCTTTCCTTCTTCCCAGTTTGCAGGACAAACTTCACCATACTTTTCTACATGCAACTGTGCGTCTACCAAACGGATGTACTCATCAATATTTCTTCCCAAAGGAAAATCATTGATTGATTCGTGTCTTACGATGCCTTCTTTGTCAATTAGAAAAGTGCCACGGTAAGCAATTGGCGCTCCGCTAAACGACCACATTTTGGTATCATTGTTATAAGCATATTCGCC
>JBGSWA010000376.1:0-12989 GCA_041752645.1 Gillisia sp.
ACCGAAAGGCGCTGACCCAAATAATCCTACTAGCTATTCCGCTTATACCCTAAATGATTATGCTCCAGACCTGATGTTCAAGGAGATAACCAATTTTGTTTCCGAAAATAAAGCCCGACCATTCTTTTTATATTGGGCGACCCCTATTCCCCATGTTGCGATCCAGGCCCCGAAAAGATGGGTAGACCATTACATACAAAAGTTTGGAGATGAAAAGCCCTATTTAGGCGAACAAAGCTATTTTCCGCATAGAAACCCAAGAGCGGGATACGCCGCCATGATTTCCTATTTGGATGAGAATATAGGCAAACTCGTGAAACAACTGAAAGATGAAGGTCTATATGGTAATACCCTCATTATATTCACTTCCGATAACGGACCAAGTTATGCTGGCGGTGCCGATCCTGATTTTTTTGAGAGTGCAAAACCATTTGAAGGTGGTTATGGACGAGGAAAGGGATTTGTTTATGAGGGTGGTATTCGCGTTCCATTAATTATAAAATGGCCGGAAAAAGGTATGCAAAACACAGAATCTTCTATACCAGTAACGAGCGTGGATATGTTTTCAACTATCCTGAATATGGTTGGTTTTCCTCAAGGTATTGGTAAAGACAAAGAAGGTGTTGATATTTCTCCACTTATAAAAGGAGAAACCATAAATAGAGGCCCCATATATTGGCACTTTCCTCATTACAGCAACCACGGGATGCAAAGTCCTGGTGGTGCCATTCGTGATGGAGATTACAAATTATTAGAATATTTTGAAAATGGCACGGTGCAATTATTTAATCTCAAAAATGACATTGAAGAACAAAAAGATTTGTCAAAAATTGAGATTGAAAAAACGAAAGAATTAAAGGAAAATTTACATGAATGGCGCAAAAAGGTAGGAGCACAAATGATGGAGCCAAATCCGAACTACAATCCTTTACTAAAACCGGAGGATTTCTATAAATATAAAGATACTAAAATGCCAAATGGTATTCATGAGGATAAGATTTAACTATTGTAATCTTTTAAATAGAGACAAATCAATATCTCAGTAGTATGCTAAAATTTACATCACTAAACCCCAAAATGGAAAATATCAGGATTAGCTTTATTATTTTTATTTCAAGCGTTATCACGCTAACTGTAAACAGTATATATGCATAAAACTCTGTAAATCCAAGACCAAATGTCATCGTTATAATGACGGACGACAAGGGTACCCCGAACGCTCCATCCATGGAAACCCAATACTAAAGACGCCCAATCTCGACAACTTGGCTGGAAATAGCATGCGCTTCGGTGAGTTCCATGCTTCTCCCATGTGTGCCCCAACCCGCGGTCAGTTTATGACAGGAATGGATGCCGCTGCAAACGGATTGGTAAATGTGAGCAGTGGCCATGCCTTTTTAAAGCCTGAACTGACTCATATGGGAAACCTTTTTATGGCAAAAGGTTACAGCACTGGCGTTTTTGGCAAATGGCACTTTGGAGCGAATTATCCTTACCGCCCTCAGGACAGAGGTTTTGAAGAATCGGTCTGGTTTCCTTCCTCGTACATAGGTTCTGTTTCCAACTATCGCGGCAATGACTATTTTGACGATACCTATTGGCACAATGGGACTTAGGAGAAATTTGATGGTTATTGCACTGATGTTTTCTTTGATAAGGCTAAAGAATTTAGTGAAAATTCAATGGAAGAAGATAAGCCATTTTTCGCTTATATTTCTACAAATACTCCACACGCTCCTTATGTTGCCAAGAAAGAAGATATGAAAGTTATTGAAGGGCTATATAAAGAATCGACATTTCCAGTTAAAAATGAAAACTTAAAAAAATCATTAGTTCCATACCTGGCTATGGTTCGAAATATTGATACGAATGTTGGCAGTTTATTGGATTTCCTTGATAATAAAGGTGTTAGAGGCATTCCAATAGTTGTTTTTCTTACTGATAATAGAAGCATTATGGGAATTAAGTATTTTAATGCGGGTATGAGAGGAATGAAAATTGAACTTTGGGAGGGTGGACATCGGGTACCGTGTTTTATTAGCTGGCCAGAAGGAGATTTTAAAAAATGTTGGGAAAGAAGTTTCAGGATTGACTGAGGTTCAAGATATTCTTCCTAAATTTGTAGAGCTTTGCGATTTGAATAAACCACCCGCTACTGAGTTTAATGGTTTGAGTTTAGCTTCGGTTTTGCGTGGTGAGGATAAAATTTCTGACGATAGGATGCCAATTATAAATTTCAGCCGCGTGCCTGGTTTCATTAACCATACTGCACCTCACGATCAGACTATAGTAAGAAAAGAAGGTGCTGCGATACCTTGGAAAACCTGGTGCTTCTTAGAATCCCGAGAACTTGATAACCTCGAAACAGACCCCATGCAAAAGAATAATGTTTACGACCAAAATCTGCAAGTTTTCAGAAAAATAGAAAACCAATTAGATATTGGGTGGGAACGCGTAAAGGAAGTCGTAAATGAACCACAAAAGTTTATTATTGATAGTGATAAAGAATACCCAAGTTTTCTAACCGCGCTTGATTGGTTGGATGTTTTTATTGATCAACAACCAGGTTAGCCGTGGAGAACGAAAAAAAAGCTACTGGTGCGTGGAGGTAGCAGAAGAAGGGACTATGAAATTGAATTGCGTCGCGGGCCAAAAGAAACGGGCTCACAACAATTGCCGGGAAATGTACGATGATAGATAGAAATGGAAATATTGAAGGTACTGCTTTACCGATAGAATCTGCAAGCATTTATAATGGAGAAATGGAACTTCGTTTCTGGCTGAGAAAACACCTTATGGCTTCAAAGGATTTACCAAAATGGTTGGTCCGGATGATAATGTGATAATATTTGATGTATAGCTTAAACAAGGTCCCATTTATTTACATACTTTCTTTCATCTAAAAGATCAGGGTACAATTGGTGCCTATCATGCTTATGTTAAACGTACAAGGAAAAAAAACAAAAAATGAAACCATTGAAGATTCAGATAGCCATCATAATCGTTTTTGCCTTATTTTCAACAGGTAAGGTTTGTGCCCAAAACAAAAAGCCTTTAAATATTTTGCTTTTTACTGCGGATAATTTAATTAAATACTCCCTAAGGTGTTATGGAGGAAAAGTTGAAGATTTTTCACCTAATATTGAAAGGTTTGCTGCCGAGGGCCTGATGTTTAATCATGCTTATGCAAACAATTCTATTTGTACACCCAGCAATAGTATATTAGCAACAGGTTTGTACGGGCACAACAGCGGGGTACTGGGGTTTATGAAAATGGTACCGGATTGCAAAACGCCACTAATTATGGAAGTGGTTCGAGAGCATGGATATATGGTTGGAGTATTAAGCAAGGTTGACCATTCAACGCCTGAAGAATCATTCGAATGGGATTTTATTAAAAGAGAGTCGGAATTAGGGTTTGGAATAACACCAAATTTATATTACACAAGTGCGAGGGACTTTTTTGAAATGACAAGTAAGTCAGGAAAACCTTCCTATTTTATGGTGAATTCAGATGACTCACACATACTTTTTTTTGTGCCTGGACAAGAGCTAACTCGAGGAATGGCGGAGCCTTCAAAAATTTATTCACATGAGGAAATTGAGGTTCCCGGCTTTTTACTTGATTTGCCAGATGTAAGAAAAGAATTGAGTTATTATTACAACTCAGTCAAACGATTGGACGATACTTTTGGAAAAATAATGCAGGCGCTTGAGGAGAGTGGGAATAAAGAAAATACCCTCGTGATTTTTATGTCTGATAATGGAATGGCAGTTCCTTTTGCTAAATGTGATAATTACCAGGCAAGTAACAGAACTCCATGGATTAGCAGGTGGCCGGGAGTTGTAAAACAGGGTACTATCAATGATGAAAACCTGATTTGAAAACGGTAGACAACACAAGTAAATGGTAATCACAAAAAAAATTTTATGAAAAAAAGTTTAAATATATCGAGTGTCTTGTTATTAATATTCATCTCTGGGTATGCTATCGAAAATTTTAAACCATCTTCAAATATTCTCATAAGTGTTGCTGATGAAGTAGGTTACTTATAAAAAAGTTATGTTGTAAAACCGGACATTGATATCATATAAAATATAATATTATTTAAAAGTAATTTTTTTTGTAGAACGTTGAAAATTAAAGTAGGCAATATAACAGAAGGAAAGTTGACTTTGTTATACCAAAAATTAAGTCATGACAGAACGTAAGAACATATTATACGACAGCTACGAACGAAAAGATGAAGATATCTTACTCAACGGGTCTAATGAACTAAAGGCAATTAACTTAGATATTAATTACCCGGGTTTAGAAATATCTGTTGATTACCTGCATATACATAAGCAAAATCCTTCAGAAGAATTTAGTTTACATGCACATCCTAATTTTGAGTTACATTACATAGCCGAGGGAGAAGGGGAAATAGGTTTTGTAGATGAATCGATGATAAGTTCTACTGAGATCATTGAGTTTCCTGCAATAGTGAAAAGTTCGAGTACTCCTAAAATAAAGGAATATCATTTAAATCACCTACGTGAGCAAGAAATAATAAAAAACACAAAAGTATTTAAATTAAGAAAAGGCGACGCCTTTATTAACCCTCCAGGTCAGTTTTGTTGGCATAAATCCTCACAACACAATCCTATAGTAGAGTATGGTTTACGATTTTCAATTACAATCAAAGATATAAACTCTCCAAACGACAAGTATTTTAATAAAGAATATAAAATTATAAAACAGCTGATATCAGAAAACTTAATTCAAATTACCAATAACAACAATGAAATAGAAACTATTTTTCAAACAATATTTAAAGAGGCGAATAATAAGTTGCCAGGATTTATTTTAAAAATTAAAAATGAACTCCTCAATTTGATTATTTTATTTGCTCGCCAATCTTGGGATAGAAATAAAATTAGTTCTTTTGTACCAAAGGCTGATGTCAAAAACAAGCGTTTAGGCATGTTAGATGATTTCATAAATAGTAATATTGGAACTGCGATAAAAATAAATCAGATTTCTAAATACTTGTTCATGAGTGATCGAAATTTATGCAGATTTGTAAAGGAAAATAAAGGTATTTCTATTCATCAGTATGTACTACAAATAAGAATAAATAAAGCAGTAGACTTATGTAGAAATTCTGAATACACTTTTTTAGAAATAGCTTATATCACTGGTTTCTCAAACTCCAGCCATCTTAGTAAAGTTATAAAGCAATATACAGGAAAATCACCCTCAGAGCTATAGTTTTTTTAAATACAAAACAATTTATTGAACTATATATGAATGCGTTTTTTTGGCAATTTTGTATAAGTATAGATTGTTTTGTTTAAACTTTTTTCAGTTATTCTTTCAGATATGTTGATTTGTTATTTAATTAGGCTTGAAGGTCTTTTAAATATATTTGAAAAAGAATTTCGTGTTTTAGTTCACTAATTATTAATGGATATTTATTTCAAATGCTGTCTATAGCTGCAATTATGTATGCTTGAGCTAAATGTTGTTCCTATTATTAAAAAGTTTCTTTACGACTACATCTAAACTTACCCCATAATAAATACTATTAAGATATTAGGCTGTAAAAAAACAGGTGAGGTGTAATTAAATTTGGCAAGTTTGTATTAACGTAAAAGAGTGTTTAAGTGCTATTTTTGTTAAATGGAACGTTAAAGTCCATTTTATTGTTTGCCAATTAACTAAAACAAATTAATGCTATGAGAAAAATTATTTTCTTAAAACGATTATCGTTATTTGTATTTGTGTGTCTCTTTATGAGTATGAAATCATTTTCACAACAAAAGATTTCGGGTACTATTAAAGACGTAAATGGACTTCCCTTGCCTGGAGTTTCCATTTCTCAAGTAGGTGCCTCTAAAATCGGTACAGCCTCAGATAAAGATGGTAAATATGAATTGAATACCATAGTTAATGCCCGTATAGTATTTACCTATCAAGGTTTTGAGAAGCAAACGATACAAGTTGAAGCAAACAAAAGCATTGTAAACATTGTCCTTAAAGTATCTGATAAAATTGATGAATTAGATGATGTAATAATTATTGGGTACGGCTCCCAAAAAAAATCAGATGTTACTGGTGCAATTAGCTCAGTAAATTTGAAAGGAATTGATGAGTCCGGTGCTACGAACATTAATCAGGTGTTGGAAGGAAGAACAGCAGGCGTTCAGGTTAGTAATAATATTGGTGTACCAGGTTCAGAAGTAGATATTGTAATACGTGGAAGAAGTTCTATATCTACTGCTAGTGCGCCGCTATATGTTGTTGACGGTATTTTGCTTGACGAGGAGTTACCAAGTCGTGGTTTTGCAACTCCTATGAATCCTTTACAATCTATATCACCTGAGGATATTGAATCCATACAGGTATTAAAAGATGCATCTGCAACTGGTATTTATGGGTCCAGAGGCGCCAATGGTGTAATTTTAATTACCACAAAATCTGGTAAAGCCGGTAAAGGTAAAATAACCTTTAATTCATGGGTTTCAGCTTACCAAATCCGGGAAAGGGTAGATGTTTTACGTCCTGAAGAGTTTGCTCAAGCGTGGAACGATTCAAGGTATCCACTTCCTGCGTTTGCCCCGTCCCTGTTCCCCTATGATTCATTAACAGGACGTGTATTATTTGACTCCTTAACATTGATAGACTGGCAAGATGATTTTATTAGAACATCTATATCCCAAAATTACCGACTTGGTTTTTCCGGTGGAAGTAATGGAAACAGCCATTACATTTCAATGGGAGCATTGTTAGTAGACGGGATTATTGCTGGAACCGGATCTGAAAAATATGATATAACCGGGAACTTTAAAAATAAAATAAACGATTGGTTATCTGTTACTACAAATATAAACGCCGCAAGAATAAACAATACATTTTCGCAGGGAAGCGACCCAAATGCAGGTAAATTTGGTATGTTAAATTCTATCATTCAAACAAGGCCGGCTTTTAGTAGTGCAGCAGAGATACTTACAGATGACGGTGACCTGGATCCTAATGCTGAATTTAACGGAGCGGCAACACCACAAGCATGGTTGAAAGAATACCAGGATTTGACATTAACAACCACTGTACGGGCTGCATTAGGTATGGAGGTAAAATTGAGTAAAGACTTTAAGTTTAAATCATCTGTTGGTATAAATAATAACAATAGTGTTAAACAATTCTATTTTTCCAGAAATCACAATAGAGGGAGAACAAATGGTGGTGAAGGTCATAAAATCGATAGAAAAGCATTTAGTTATGTGATGGATAACCTGCTTTTTTATAATAAAAAAATTAATAAAAGTAATCAAATCGATGTTACTACTGGTGTAACCTATAACAAGTATACTACTGAAAACTTAAGTATTACGGCTACTGGTTTTCCTGATGATTTTTTGTTGGGCGATTATATTAGTGCAGGTGCTGTACAGCAGATCGGAGATGGTTATGAAGAATACAGCATCATGTCATATTTGGGTCGCGTAAATTATAAGTATAAACGCAGTATTGATTTAACAGCAACATTAAGGGCTGATGGAGTAAGTAAATTTAATCCTGGTAATCAGTGGGGTTATTTTCCATCTTTTGGTGCGGGTTACAATCTTCATAATGAATCTTTTATGAAATCTTCGAAATTGATTTCTAAATTAAGGTTAAGAGGTGGTTGGGGACAAGTAGGTAATAGTAGTGTGCCACCTTATTCTACAATTAATGTGTTCAACTATATACGATCCTCAGATGCTAATGGGGTGCCAGTTACGAATATTGTACCAGCATCAAAAGGAAATCCTGATCTTACCTGGGAATTGGCAGATCAATATAATGTAGCACTAGAATTTGGCTTATTGAATAATAACATCATAGGTTCAGTAGATCTCTATTATAAAACCACTAAAAATCAACTTTTTAACCAGCCTTTACCAGCATCTGCAGGTTTTAATAGCCAATGGATTAATTTGGGAGAGGTACTTAATAAAGGTATTGAAATTGAATTAAAGGCTAATAATCTATTAAAATCTAAAAAGAATATGACTTTAAGTGTTGGAGGTAATTTCTCTTTAAATAGAAATAAGATTCTTGATTTGGGTAGAGGTCCTGATGAGTTTGGAAAGATTGGATTTCTAGGCAGAAGAATTAATGATTTCAATATAAATACACCTGCTAATATTTTCCTGGTAGGCCAGCCGGTAGGACTGTTTTGGGGCTACAGAACAAATGGCATTATACAAAAGGGTGAATCGGGTCCAAGTTTTAATGGAATTGCACTGACTGAAGGTGATATAAGGTTTGTAGACATTAGGGGGGAAGTTGGTAACCCGGAACCAGATGGTGTGGTTACCCGTGCGGATCAAACCATTATTGGAGATCCAAATCCAGATTTTCTATATGCCCTATTTAGTGATTTTAGCTATAAGAATTTTAGTATTTCAGTCCTTTTTTCAGGAAGTCAAGGTGCCGATATTATGAATGGTACCTCGAAATATACAAACAGATTTTTGGCATCAGGTAGTCAGGTTATTAATCAAAATTTCGAAAGAGATAAATTGGTAAATGCTTGGACACCAGACAACCCTAGTAATAGATACCCAAGAGTAGGTTTTACAAACTCTACGGATAATGGCCAGATTTTAGATAGAGATATTGAAGACGGTTCCTATTTAAAACTACAAACCTTAAATATTGGGTATTCCTTTAAAATTAATAGGAGTCCGGTTGAATCAGCGAGACTTTATTTTACTGGACAAAACCTTTTTTATTGGACTAAATACTCTGGTTTAAACCCCGAAATTGGAAGAAGTCAGGGTGGCTTGCTTGGAATAGATTACAACCAATGGCCAGTTGCAAAATCTTATCAGTTGGGTCTCAATTTAACATTTTAGGTTAAAGAAAATTATTTAATACTTGCATATGAAATCCCCTCGAGTTGCCGTTTATAAAGCACAAATGAGTACTGGTGATGCCATATGAAAAAATTTACAGTCTCTACCCATAGAGTCGCACTAAAAAAAAGCATATGAAAACAAATATTATTTTTAATCGTTATTTTAATTTTAGAAAAAGAATAAATTCTAAATATTTATTGGTGTTTACCTTTTCTTTAATTTTTGTATCTTGTAGCTTAGATGAGAAAATTAAATCATTCAGAACTGAGAATGACATTTTTGCAACGCCTGGATCTACTGCCGCCGCATTAAATTCTTTATTAACCCGGGGATTTAATAATTTTAATTATTATCAGGCCACATTCCCACAAAGAGTGGTAGCACACAGCACCGTTTATCATATTGGTGGTGGTCCTCAAACTTATGATTTGTTTGATATTCCAACAACAGATCCTGGTGCATCAGGACACTGGGATCAAATCTATGCAGGAATTTCTTCTGCAAATATTACATTGGAATCTAGTCCTGAAATACCAGTTACAGATAATGAAAAGTTGGCAGTAGGCTTAGCTCTTTTTATACGGTCTTTTCATTACCTGAATGGAGTAAGAATATTTGGAGGTATGCCATTAGTACTTTCTACAGAAGCTGAAAATGTTCCAAGAAGTACAAGAGATGAAGTATTTGAACAAGTAGTGCAGGATTTTGAGTTAGCATATGAATACCTTCCGGCTACACAAGCAAATCTCCAATATCCTAAAAAAATGGCTGCCGCTGCTTGCCTTGCTGTGGCCTATCACCATTGGGCTAGTTTGACCAATGATATGGATCGTTGGAAAAAAGCCCTGGATTGGGCAAAAATTGTTATTAATTCAAATGCATATAGTCTATTATCAGATTTTTCGCATCTATGGGATCTGCAGCATGAATTTTCCAACGAATCCATTTTTGAAATTGCCTTTACAAGAGGTATTAACGGTTCGGCTTTTCCATTATATTATAATCATTATGGTAATTCTGGCTTTGCTGCAAGGTCTCAAAATGGCGGATTGGTGGTGAACCTGGGATTTGCCGACAAATTGTTGGCTACCTATGGAGGCAATACAGACTACAGGATGAGGGTTCAAAGTAATATAAAGGATATTTATTACTGGCCACCACCACAAACAAACACAGCTAAAGTATCTTATCCGTATACAAACGCAGATTTAGGAGCTACAAGACAAGCCAACCCATTAAATCTAGCTGTTGTAAACAGATACACACTAGAAAGATCTCTTTTTCTTAAAAAGTATAGTGATCCAAACTCTGCTGGAGGTGGTGGTCATGAAAACAATGCTATCATTTTAAGGTATTCAGAAGTTCTTTTAATTGCAGCAGAAGCCGAAGCAGTAGTTAATGGTGGGCCAAATAGCATTGCTGTGGGGTACCTTAATCAGGTACTTACAAGAGCTAGAAACGGCGTGAATACAGCAGAGCCAAAGAATGTTACTGCAGACAATTTTGCAAATTTTGAAGAATTTAGAGATCGCCTTTTGATTGAAAGAGGAATTGAGTTTATGGGCGAACTTCCAATTTGGATGGATGAGCGTAGATTTGGTTTAGATCATTTTAGAAAGGTAGTAATGGAACATAATGTACAGTGGGCTAAAGAAAAGGCAGGCGTAAGCTGGTCAAGCTTATATTTAGCAGGACCAAATAATAATTATGAACTTCCAACTTCTGATGCTTTGTTAATTAAAAATATGCTTTGGCCTATTCCACAAAATGAAATAATAAATAATCAAAGCATTCTTGATTCTGATCAAAACCCGGGATACTAGCCTCTTTTCCAATCAATATAACAATATTGCTAGTGGATATTATTAAAAGTAATAAGACAGCCGGCAATATTTAATTTTATTCTATGGCAAAAGTTGTCACTATACACAATTGCTTTTTATTGGGAAATAGTTTAAGTATTGTATTTAATACTGATTACTGTGTTTAGTTAATAAGTGGTCTGATATGTTAAATGAGATAATCATCTATTTTCTAATGACGGTCGATGGAAGTTATCTTGCCTCTATACTACCGTCATGTTAAAGAGTATGGTTCTGATGGAATGGACGGAACATACGAATAATAAAAATGAGATGACTTTTTACAACATGAAATCCCCACGAGCAAGAGCACACCCAGCGCACATGAGTATTATGGTTCCGATAGCTATCGGAACCATATAGCAAATAAAAAAGGCTGGCTTTATCCAGCGCACTAAAAAAATACACATATGAAAATAATCCGTATGAAATAACCGATTAAAAGAAAGCACCTGGAAATTGTTTAAAATTGTAGAGATATACCGGGTATAATAAATTAAGAATTTATACATATTAATCAGTTTTATACCGAATGAATTCAGAAAAATACCTTACTAAAGAAATAGATAAAATTCCTGTTAGTCAAAAAATTGGCGTCGGTATCGGGGGATTGCCTTTTCAAAATGGAACCTACGCTGTACAATATATGGCTCAACCCATTTATCAAATTGTATTAGGTTTAAGTCCTATGCTCTTGGGGCTGGCAATGACTATTCCACGTATTGTTGATGCCTTTACAGATCCAATTATGGGTGTTATATCCGATAAATATTCTTCACGTTGGGGGCGCAGAAGGCCGTTTATTTTTATTGGCGCCATCATGATGGCAGTAACATACATTCTGATTTGGATGGTACCACGAACACTTGGAGAAGGTGCTATGTTTTCCTGGCTTTTAATTTCATCAATATTATTTTTTTTAGCTTATACCGTTTTTTCAGTTCCTTTAACAAGTTTAACCTACGAGCTTACGCCTGATTATAGAGAGCGAACACGAATAATGGCATTTTGGGGTTTTTTCTTCAATGCTGGAAATTTAGCCATAAATTGGTATGCACCTGCTTCAATGAATTTTTTTGAAGACCCCTTGACGGGAGCAAGATGGGTTTCTGTAATTGTTGGTGTGGTAGTTTTTGGAATCATGGGCGTTATGCCAGCTATATATGGTAAGGAGCGCTTTTATGAATTGGCGAAAAGAGAAAGAACAGAGAAAAAGGAAAAAATTGGTTTTTTTAAAGCGATAAAACAATTAACATCTTCACGTCCTATGTTGGTGCTTATTAGCGTGATTTTATCTTTAAACTTTTGTGCAACTATTGCCGGAAGTTTAGCGCAATACATCGTAATTTATCATGTAATGGGCGGTGATTTAACTGCTGGGATTGCCCTAAATGCGCTTAATGGAACGGGATTTGCCGTAGTTGGATTTATAGCAATCCCTATTATTACAAAAATAGCTAATAAATTTGGTAAACGGCAGGCAATGTCCTTTGTACTTGTTTTGGCAGTAATTGGTGGAGCTTCTAAATGGTTTATTTTTAATCCGGATTACCCTTATCTTCTTTTATTAGATAGCGTTTTAAATGGTCCTGTTTGGGTAGCTATTGGAGTGATTATACCTTCAATGATGGCTGATTTATGTGATTATGATGAACTTAAATATGGTGAAAGACGTGAAGGAATGATTAGTTCTGTATATAGTTGGGTAACGAAATTTGGACTTTCCTTTACTTTCCTATTTTCAGGTTTAGCTCTTACATTAAGTCAATTTGACGAAACCCTGGCAATGCAGTCTTCAGAAACCATATTAACTATGAGATACTGGTTCGTTGGGGCGTCTATAGCAGCGGCATTAATAGCATTAATAATCCTGAAGTACTACCCAATTACTGAGAAAGTTTCGTTTGAAACCCGTGAAAAATTAGAAAAAAGAAGAGGCGAAGTTTAGGCAAGTTTATATAATAAATTTTAAATACAATCATGTTTTTAAACGATAAAAGCTGGTAAGGAGTCTCTTATCTCTTATCTATATTCTTTCATCACTTATAGGGTAGTTAAAAAATAAATTAATAAAAAAATAAGATTATTGAAATTACCACCGAAATCTCACAAAATTGAGAACAAGTAAAATTTGCAATGAAAGATGCTACAAAAATTATGAAAAGGCATCCAAAAAATCCTTTATTACATATAAAAGATTTTCCAGGATGTGCTCAAATATATAATCCATCACCCGTT
>JBGSWA010000377.1:0-2464 GCA_041752645.1 Gillisia sp.
TTTTTGCTATGCTGTTCACCGCAGCTATGGTGTCATCCAGATCTTTATAGGAAAGGGCCTCGGTAATAAACCAGGTTTCAAATGCGCTGGGGGCAAGGTAAATCCCATGAGCCAGCATTCCGTGGAAAAATTCCTTAAAGGTATTGGTGTTTCCTGTTGTAGCCGATTCAAAATCAATTACAGGCTCCTCTGTAAAATGCACAGACATCATCGAGCCGATCCTGTTTATGGTATGCTTGATTTGATTGGATTTTAAGGCATTTCCTATCCCTGCAGACAAATAGGCTGTTTTTTTATCGAGACTCTCGAAAATTTGCCTGTTTTGATCCAGTTCGCTCAACATGGCTAGTCCTGCGGCCATCGCCAGAGGATTCCCGCTCAGGGTTCCCGCCTGGTACACCGGGCCTATTGGCGAGAGGTAATCCATGAGCTCGCTTTTTGCGGCAAAGGCTCCCACCGGCAGGCCGCCGCCAATAACCTTTCCAAAGGTAATAATATCGGCCTTTACGCCCAATCTCTCCTGCACCCCGCCCGGGGCCAACCTGAATCCGGTCATGACCTCATCAAAGATCAGCAGAATCTCATTTTGATCGCAAAGGCTGCGCAGGCCTTCTAAAAACCCTTCTTTCGGAGGAATACACCCCATATTTCCTGCAACAGGTTCTAAAATAATACAGGAAATTTCATTCCGGTTAGCTGCGATCAATTGTTGCACACTCTCCAGATTGTTGTATTTGGCCAGCAAGGTATCCTTGGCCGTACCCGCTGTAACTCCCGGAGAGTTGGGACTTCCAAAGGTAATGGCCCCACTCCCGGCCTGGATTAAAAAGGAATCGCTATGCCCGTGGTAACATCCCGCAAATTTGATGATCTTTTCCCTATTGGTATATCCCCGTGCCAGTCGTACGGCGCTCATACAAGCCTCGGTTCCTGAATTCACAAACCGGATCTTATCGATATTCGGCACCATCCTTACGGCGAGCTCGGCGATCTTGGTTTCAACCTCGGTAGGGGTTCCAAAGGAAGTTCCCTTTTTAGCCTTTTCAATTACCGCATCCACCACCGGGGGATGTGCATGTCCCAAAATCATTGGACCCCAACTATTGATATAATCTATATATTTATTTCCATCGGAATCATATAAATATGCCCCCTGGGCACTTTCAATAAAAATTGGGTGTCCGCCAACAGCATTAAAAGCCCTTACCGGAGAATTCACGCCTCCGGGAATCACCCTTTGAGCCTCTTCAAAAAGCTCACTACTTCTTTTATAAATCATAATTCTTTAAAATTTATCTGGTCCAGACTGTACATTCAATTCCTGCCCCACAGCAATATTGTCACTGTTTAAATTATTGTTTTGCTTTAAAATTTCTACCGGGATATTAAACCGCCTTGAGATGGAGTACAGGGTATCTCCCTTTTGAACAATATAGGCAAGGGAATGCTTTTGATTCGCCACTACCCTGTTCCTACGGCTTTTCCCCAACACCTCAGCATCAAACCTATCTAATTGATAGGCTTCAATTAAATTGATCAATTTTTCCGGATACTTCCGGTCCGTTGCATATCCCGCTGCCCTCAGGCCCCGGGCCCATGCTTTATAATCATCCGGATCCAGATCAAACAAACCTGCGTAACGTTTGCGTTCGGATAAAAATAAGGAGTGGTCTCTATAGGAATATTTGGAATCGTTGTATTTTCTGAAACATTCCTGGGAACGGTCATCGTTATGATAGACCTTATCCCCCTGCCATTCGTGACATTTTATACCGAAATGATTATTTGCCCTGCGGGTAAGTTCCCCTTTCCCGGCACCTGATTCCAATATTCCCTGGGCCAGGGTAATACTCGCGGGAATACTGTAAAGTTCCATTTCCTCCTTGGCAATCTCTGCGTACCCATCTATATATTCTTCCACCACATCTGCATATCTTTTTGCAGGAAGCCTCTCTTTCTGGGTTTGTGCCTGGGAATTTTCATTTCTCCCAGCTCTAGCCTCCGATTGTCTATCCCTCTTTGCGGAAACCACCTTTTTTTTACTGCCGCAGGAACTAACCAAAACAAGGGTCAAAATCAAAATAAAAAATTGTTTGGATCTCATGCTACACATCAATTAGTGGAAAATTTTTCTTTAATAAGAGGTTGTTCATTCCGGAAATTCCCTGTAATCCTCCCGTATGAATCGCTAAAATACGGGAATTCGGAGGAAATACCGCTTTTTCGATCATATCAAAAATTCCGAAAAGCATTTTACCTGTATAAACGGGATCTAAGGGGATCTGGTATTTTTTCTGAAACTCATTGATAAAAGAAATCAATTCCGGGGAAACCTTTGCATAGCCTCCAAAATGATAATCGGTTATCAGCCTCCATTTCTGCTTTGTGGTGTATTTCGAAATTTCCGTAATTAAGAAATCGCCCTTTAAGGCTTAAAAACCCAATATCTCTTGAGTTTTAAAAG
>JBGSWA010000378.1:0-2957 GCA_041752645.1 Gillisia sp.
TTCAATTCAGGATTATATTTCATTTCTAAGAATTCATAATTTAAATCCAATTTGTACTCAGAGGTTGTTCTATTAGAATTATTATAAGCTTTTTCTACTGTATTTAGGTATTGATCTGTATTTAACAAAGTAGGAAGGCCAGTTACATTATGAAACCCCGTATAGTAGTTTACATCAATACTAGTTACTCCTATTGCTCCGCTGTTGGTTTCAATAAGTACAACCCCATTACCTGCTCGTGCGCCATATATTGCAGCAGCAGCAGCATCTTTTAGAATAGTCATGTTTTTAACATCTCCTTGATTTAAAAAACTAATATCTGTTGTAGGGATCCCATCAACTACATATAACGGGCTTCCATCCAGAAAAGAGTTCTGACCACGAATTTGTATTTGAATCGGTGCGCCAGGAGCCCCGGAGTTTGATGTAACCTGCACCCCTGCAATTTGTCCTTGTAAGGCTTGTGAAATATTAGGGACTCTTGTTTTTTCAAGATCTCCCAAATCAACAACCGAAACCGCCGATGTGACGTTGGATTTTTTTACCGAGGAATACCCTACAAGTACAACCTCATCCAAAGTTGTCGCATCCTCCACCAGTTCAACATTGATAAGGCTTTGTCCATCCACGGACACCTCTTTAGAGATATACCCGATAGTACTAAAAACTAAAACAGCCTGCGGATCTACATTTAAAAGGCTGTAATTCCCATCAAAATCAGTGGAAGTACCCAAAGAAGTTCCTTTTATAACAACATTTGTTCCAGGCAAGGGGCCATTGGCACCAGAAACAACACCTGTAACGCTTTGTGCAGATAACGCACTGACTGAAAACAAGGCCAAGATACTGAACAGGCCATAGAGAAAATTCTTTTTCATCATAACGGGGGATTTAATTGGTTAGTAATCGTGTAAATTATTTTCATCGTTTTTAAAAAATTAAGTGAATTATTGTTTTACTGTTTTTTTAAAATCAGGATCCATATCCGGGCTGCGAAGACCAGCAACCTCATCTGCCATGAGGATAAAAACATTCCAAGATAAACCCCGGGTTGAGGCCCACCAGGAATCGGTTGTTGTCCATTTTGTAGGAATAAACTCCTTGCTGTAAGGCCACTCTGGATTGAGATTGATCTCTGCCCATGCCCGGTTTTCCATAAGAGCATTTGCCTTTTTCCATCCGTGCCTCAAACCGACCACATACCCGGAATACTCTGCCCGCATCCAGCTGCCGCCATTGTAATAAAAACCATCCCTGGCGCCATCTTTATAATTGGCTTCTCCAAATTCCCCGAAAGGCTGATATTCCGGGCTTAAGTAAGCATAGCCTTTTTTATCATCTGTCAATCGCACACATACCGGGGCGGTTGTACCATATTCTGGGTGAGGGGAATTTGAAACCTTGTTGAGAATGGGAAATTGCTCCAAATGATTTATGACCATTTCATCCGTTAGCATAGGCCTGTCAAACAACCAGAGTGAGAAAAATTCAGGTTCCAGGTCGGTCAGGGAAATAACATCGGGAAATTCTCTATCGAAGAGCAGGTGTTTTCTTTTTTCATCGTAAAAATCGCGATATCCTTTTTCGGCCTTTTCAATGTATTGATCAGAAATATCAAATCCCAGTTCTTTGATGGTCCGCAGGGCAATGGCAAACATCCCCTGGTTCACTGCCAGCCGGTCGGTTTTAGGAGTGTATTCAATAATATCGACCTGGCTTAAAGTAAAATGTGACCTGCATATTCCGTCCCTGTCTTCATCAAATTCATTTAAAACATACTCCACGGCTTTTTTTATCTTTTCCTGTGGCAGGCTAACCCCATAACGCCTTTTATTGATCATTGCCCAAACCAGAAACTGAATAGTCGCTTCATTGTCTTTGGCTTCAATGGTTCCCATATAAGGGGTTATGATGGTGGCTATTGCTCCTTTAGAGGTTTGTGTTTTGGCCCATTGATCCCATATTTTGAGGTTTAATTCCTTATTATAACTTGAGATGATCGTAAAGAAGGAATCGCGATTATACATATCCGGCGCATAATTCATATTTGGGACAGATAAGGGCGTAAAATCGTTAACAGAGGTGATCCAGGTAAGCATATTGAAATTCGCGTACAACATCTTCTCTATCAAAGAACCTTTAAATTCCATCCCCTCGGCAAGTCGGGATTGCGAGGAGATCACAAAATCACGATGGTTTGTCCAGGGTTCAACAAAAACATAGGTTGTCTTTGAGACTTCTTCCCCCATTTCCATCCTGTTATAAGGTTGTTTTTCTGGCTGGTGTTCCACAATTTGGAGGTCCTTGATCTGCAGGAGTGATGCTTTCCCGGATTGGGAGCCTATAAAGATGGAAACACTGTCATTTTCTATATAAGGAACCAATACACTTCCTTTAAATAGTGTCCAGTCATTTTCCCTGGTTGGAAACTGATCAATGTATTTGATCCCGTGTTCCAATTCGATTGTTTTTTCCCCGTTTTTAATTCTGAACAATTTAAGGGCTACCGGGGTAGTTCCTTTGGAAAGAAACGAAATGCTATATACTTTTTGATCTTGCAGCGGACTTAAAATTTCAATCCCGGAGCGATCTGAAGCCTGAGCCTTCATTGTAATTAATCCGTTGAGCCTGTCAATTTCCACCGCCCCAATTTTTTTAAAATCCTCCGGGACCTTTAAAATCAATTCTGATCCGGCATCCAGGTTGTACATCTCGCCAAAGGTTTGTTTGATATAATGTTGGTTTTTTGCTCGTTCCCCCTGGGTTGCAACGGAAACCAGCGCAGGATCAGGCAATCGCCTCATCCCCACAAATCCTCCACCATGCCCGTTAAATCGCCATTTTCTGATAATCTCTTTTGAAAGTCCCTAATGGCGAGATACTTTAAAGAATCAGCTTTTAGTAAGTATTTGTTAGCTGAATCCAATTGTTTAGTTCGCTCACTAAAATATCTAAAT
>JBGSWA010000379.1:0-4734 GCA_041752645.1 Gillisia sp.
CTGGTAATTTTCTAAAAATTTAGGTTTGGCAATTGCAGTGGCATAATTGGAGGCCATCTCAAGATCCTTAGTCTTTAATTCTTTTTCCAATTTATTGATTTTAGCTTCGGTATTGCTCAGTTTATTATTAAGTGCCTTAAATTTTTTCTGATCGTTGTAGGCTTGTTTGTTATTGGAATTTTTCGAATCGTCTTTTTGGACCTTATCCTTCTTTTCTATCGCCCGCATGTTTTCCACATTGCGCTGTTCGAGATAATAATTTATATCGCCTAAATATTCCCTTATTTTTTTGTTTTTAAACTCGTATACTGTTTCGGTCAGATTTTGAAGAAAATCCCTGTCATGAGAAACCAGGATCAAAGTACCCTGAAAACTTTTGAGAGCATCTTTCAATACGTTCTTGGATTTTATGTCCAGGTGATTGGTAGGCTCATCCATGATCAGCACATTGAATGGCTGAAGCATTAATTTACAAAGCGCCAATCGGTTTCTTTCGCCTCCTGAGAGCACTTTGACCTTTTTACTAACTTCGTCTCCCTTGAATAGAAAGGAGCCCAACAAATCGCGCACCTTGCTGCGTGTAGCTTCATTTGCACCATCTATCATCGTATCCAAAACTGTTTTTTCGCCATCCAGGTAATCGGCCTGGTTTTGAGCGAAATAACCCAATTGAACGTTGTGTCCTAATTTCAAAATCCCATTATGAGAGATCTCATCCACTATGATTTTTGCCAAGGTGGATTTCCCTTGCCCGTTTTGTCCGACGAAGGCAATTTTACTTCCTCGTTCTATAAGCAGGTCAATATGCTCAAGCACCTGAGAATCCCCATAGGCCTTTCCGATATTTACCGCTTCTATCACCACTTTTCCCGGTTGCAACGAAACAGGAAACTTTACATTCATGACCGAATTGTCATCTTCATCCACCTCGATCCTGTCAATTTTATCAAGTTTCTTGATAAGAGATTGAGCCATTGAGGCTTTGGAAGCCTTGGCACGGAATTTCTCTATCAGTTTCTCGGTTTGTTCAATTTGCTTTTCCTGGTTCTTCTGGGAGGCCAATTGTTGTCCGCGAAGTTCCTGACGAAGTTCTAAATAATTTGAATAGGATTTTTTGAAATCGTATATTTTACCCAGTGAGATCTCAATTGTCCGGTTAGTAACATTGTCCAGAAACATTCTATCGTGGGAAACTATTATTACACAACCCGGATAATTGGTTAAAAAAGATTCCAGCCAGATAATAGATTCTATATCAAGGTGGTTGGTTGGCTCATCCAGCAATAAAATATCATTGTTCTGCAACAGGAGTTTTGCCAGTTCAATTCGCATCCTCCAGCCACCGGAGAAAGTATCGGTGACCTTGTCAAACATTTCTCTTTCAAACCCCAGTCCCATAAGGACTTTTTCAGTATCCCCTTGGTAATTATACCCGCCTATTATTTCATATTGGTGAGTAATCTCACTTAGATCCTGAATGAGTTGGGTATAAGCATCACTTTCATAATCGGTGCGAGTTGTCAGCTGCCCGTTTATGTAGTCTATTTTTACCTCAATACTTTTTATTTCTTCAAAGGCTTGCTGTGCCTCATCAACCACCGTTCTTCCCTGCACAAAATCTATATCCTGTTTTAAAAAACCTATTTTAAGTTCCTTATCCTTGGCGATTTGCCCGGTATCCGCTTCCTGTTCTCCCGAGAGAATTTTAAGCATGGTCGATTTCCCTGCACCGTTCTTTCCTATAAGGCCTACACGGTCTCCGGCCCCTAATCTAAAGGTGATTTGATCAAAAAGGGACTCGCCTCCAAAGGATATCGATAAATTATGAATGTTAAGCATTGGTATTGACTGTTATTTTTGTAAAGATGACTAATTTGCAAAAGTAAATAAATAGATATGAAATTCCTAAAAGGAACTAAATTATACAGCATTTTAACAGGCACATGTCCTGTGTGTCAGGAAGAAAGTATGTACTTGGAGTCCAACCCGTATAAAATGCGAAAAATTTTTATGATGCATGAGCGCTGCTCTCATTGCAACACAAAATACAAAATAGAACCTTCATTCTTCTTCGGTGCTATGTATGTGAGTTATGGCGTTGGAGTTGCTATTGCCGTCGCTGCCTTTATTGTGGTTCATGTGTTTTTCGGAGGCGGCCTTATGCCCACTTTTTTAGGGATAATTGGTACCTTGGTAGTTTTAATGCCAATAATAGTACGTGTGTCAAGAAATATATGGATTAATATATTTCTCAATTACAAAAACCCGAATTAATATTTCTTATCAAATCGCCTGATATCTATATCCATTGGTAAAAGAGTGCCTTTTTCAATAAAACTGACAAGTTGCTTTGCAACTGTAGGCGCAATGAGGACCCCGCGGCTTCCAAAACCATTGCAACAATACAATTGCCTGTGTTCAGGATGTTGCCCGACAAGGGGTTTCCTGTCGGAAGTTGCAGGACGTATTCCAGCCACCTGATCTATCAACTCAAATTCACATGTAATAATTTTTGAAAGTTGGTTTAACAACTTGTCTTTTGCCTCCGGAGTGGGGCTTTCCGTTTTATCGATATTATCATAGGTGGCTCCAACTTTATACAGGTCATTCCCTAGTGGAAGGATAAAAACCGAGGATTTTACCGCCACCTCCAGAACGAGTTCCTTGGCTTTGATGATAAGATATTCCCCTTTATTTCCACGCAGGGGAAGATAATTGAAATACCGATTTTTAGTTAAACCGTAGCCATCGCAAAAAATAACACGTCGCGCCTGAATGCCTTTATATATAAGGCTGTTTTCCCCGATTTCTAATTGATCGTATTGAAAACCAGCCCCTTCAAAGGCGCCCAGGCCTTTCAAATAATCCTTATATTTTTCCAACAACAATTTGGTGTTAACCGTACCCGTTTTAGCTACCCTACCAAAGGAATAATCGGATGGGATATTGGGATTGACAGAAGGCACCAGCTCAGGATCAAGAAACGGGGTAATAAATGGTTTGTCCATTGCAGCAAACCAGTTATTTTGTTCCTCTACCGAATTAAATTTCCTGTAAATAGGAAGTTTATGTACCAAAACGGTTTCAAGCTTGTTTTCCAAGGCTTTATAGAAAGGCAAGGCCAATTGCATTTGCTTATCAGCCTGCCAGGCAAGGGTAAAACGTTTTAAAATTATGGGATTAAACACCCCGCCGGCCAATGTGGAAGAGGATTGGGAATGGTTTTCAAAAACTTTGATTGTTTTCCCCAAATTCAACAATTCTTCTGAAACGGCAATTCCACTTAAACCTGCGCCCACAATAATATAATCCGTCATAATTGCAAATTAAAAAACGCCCCGGAATTTCCGGAGCGTTTCGTTGGTTATTTCAATTGTGGTACTTAATAATTCCACATATCCTGCTCAAAATTGCGAATTTGTTCTTTGATGCGTTCGGATTCCAGAAGCTGCATAAAAGCACTATCCGTTATATAATCATTAACTCCCCTATCTCCCTGCACATTGTCTTCCTTATAAATCACCGCGTTGAATCTCCGGGCATTGAGCAAATGGTCAAATGAAATGGACTGAGATGTATTGGCTCCATTAAAGGCCTCCGCCTCAAACAAAATCTCCCTAGCATCGGGAAACCATACCCAAAATAATTCTACCAGATCCGGCTCTTCATCGTCAATAAAATTTACATCAGGGGCAACTGGGGCAATTCCCAGCAACCTGTATTTTAATTCGGCCTGGCGTTTGTCAAAATACCAATATCCACGAATGTGATACATTGAAATATCGGCAGAGGTAATATCTCTTCTATCAATAAATTGCTGATCGATCTCTTCCCCGGCATTGTATTGTTCTACTCCAAGGTCGGTAGTATCCACTTTTGAAATCGCTGCACTTATATCCTGAAGCGTACGTTTTTCATTAAAGTAAGAATCGGCATAAATATTTTTGATCTTTCCGTTTTTAATGCCTGTCATTAAAACATCGTACAGCGACCTCCTGTTTGACCCAATATTATTGGTGTCTATCGGATAGTATAATGGGAAATTTATCCGTTCATCCAAATCGATGATCTCCCAGGTATTCTTTGACCACAAAACATCGCGTTCGTCCACATATCCATAAGGCAATGGTTTATCCTTCTTCTGCACTTCTAATACAGCATCAGATAATTTTCCTATATCTTCAGGGGATTTGGCATTCAAAATATTTGTTTGCCCATAGGTCGATGCGGCAAATAAAAATCCGAATACACCAATCAAAAATTGATTCCACTTCATTTGTACTGAATTTATTAGTTAGTCAACTCCACAAATACCGGAGATACTTTTTTAAGTTTATATCCTGAATTAGATGCCAATTGAGCATCTATATCAAATATCTGAACTGTTTCTCCCCTTCCAGCGCGTCTTAAAGCCGCCTTGGCCGCTGCATCAAGTGTATTTCCCCTCACCTGTATGGTAGGTTGTCCAGAAACCTTGAAACTAAACCCTGTAACACGCAAGGCAAGATCGAAATCAAAATCAGGCAGTGTTGCACCAATATTTGAAATTTCAAGGCTGTTGCGTTGCATTTTAGCTGAGCCATCTTCTCCACGAATGGTGCCAACGGGTCTTGGTATATCTTTTATTCTAAACATTTTACTGTCAGAAACAGATTCGCCTCCTGGCAATTTCCCCGTTACATTAATGGTAACCTCTCTGGCTTGCATGGTAGTTACATCCATAACGTAATTTCC
>JBGSWA010000380.1:0-3509 GCA_041752645.1 Gillisia sp.
TGAATAACATTTAACACTGAAAAGATTAAGTTCTTCTAAACAGAATAAGTAACTTCGCCAAAATTTTTAAAAGAATGAATTCCCCACAATTTTTAAAATTACCCCTTCTTTTTTTATTGGGATCTCTGATGATGGGTTCCTGTGTTTCCGGAAAAAAGATCACCTATTTCCAGAATATGGAACAGCTTGAGCAACTGGCTGAAGCCTCAAAAACAGGCCTGAGCATTAAACCCAATGACCTTTTAACCATCTCTGTGTCTGCCTACAATATGGAGGCGGCCCAACCTTTTAACCTGCCGGTGGTGGGAGTTGCTACAGGCGGCGGAGATGTTGGATTAAGGGTTTCAGGCACCCCGCAATTGCAGCCATTTTTGGTGGACAGTGACGGGAACATCGAGTTTCCACAACTGGGAACACTAAAAGTTACCGGGATGAACCGACAGGAACTCTCCGGGAAATTGAAAACCCTGATCTCGGAATATGTAAAGGAACCCATTGTCAATGTCAGAATTGTGAATTTCCAGGTAAGTGTACTGGGAGAGGTGAACCGTCCCGGAACATTCAGTGTGCCCGACGAGTATTTAAGTCTGCCAAAGGCTCTTGGTCTGGCAGGGGATATGAGTATTTATGGAATGCGTAAAAACGTGCTGGTGGTGCGGGAGGAAAACGGGCAAAAGAATTATGCCTACCTGGATCTCACCGATGCCAAGGTGATGAATTCCCCTTATTATTATTTAAAACAAAACGATGTGGTGTATGTTGAGCCTAACAATGCCCAAAAACAAGGCTCTGGATATAACCGAAATTCCTCGGTATATATTTCCATAGCCTCCGTATTAATCTCATTAGCCATTTTGATCACCCGATAATATGTCACATCAACCCCACAATCAACAGCAGCAGCCCCAGCAGCAATTTCAGCAGGAAGAAGAGATCAACCTGCGGGAAGAATTAGGAAAATATTTCAGATACTGGCCCTGGTTTGTCGGCAGCGTACTTTTTTGCCTGCTGATCGCATTCATATATTTGCGTTATTCCACCCCGGTTTATCAATCCACAGCGACCATCATCATAAAAGACGAGAAGAAAGGTGGCACAATTCCCGGCCTGGAAGCCTTTGAAGGTCTGGGGCTTTTGGCCGGAATGGGTGGCAACAGCCTGGAGAATGAAATGGGAATTTTACGCTCCAAACGCCTTATTACCGAGGTTGCCAAAGAATTGCAACTAAATGTCCGCTATTTTATGGAGGGCAATGTGCAGACCACCGAGATTTATTCAGACAGACCCATAGAGGTCCAGATCCTGAAACAGGATGAGGAAGCCCTGGCAAAAGGGCACACCTTCAAAATTTACAATAAAGGAGAAAAAGCGCTGCTTATCACAGATGAATTGACCGGAGAAGAATATAAAGCAAATTATGGAGTACCGGTAGATCTCAATTTTGGTACTATTGTGATCAATAAGAGCCTCACAGCCAATTTAAAGGAATTTTCCGCCAATGCAGCGCCGTTAATTGTTAGTTTTTCAACCCTAGAGGCAGCAGGGGCCGGGTATCGCGAAAAAATTCAGTTGAATTTAACCGATAAAAATTCGAGTTTGATCGAACTAAATTTGAATGACCCGGTGAAAGCAAAGGCCAGGGATATTTTGGACCAGTTAATCCTGGAATACAACCGGCAAGCCATTGAGGACAAGAACCTGGTAGCATTAAACACGGCCCGGTTTATTGAGGACCGGCTGAACATTATCACCGGCGAGCTGGATTCCGTGGAAAGCGGAAAAGAAGACTTTAAACAAAACAATCAGCTGACCGATATCCAGGCTGAATCTGTGATGTTCATAGAAAATGCCAGTGAATTCAACAAGAAAAGCCAGGAAGTGAACACTCAGTTGGAATTGAGCAATGCGATGCTGGATTATATCTCCAAAAACTCAGAAAGTGACCTGTTACCTGCCAATCTCGGTATTTCGGAGGCAGGAGTCAATTCTGTAATTTCGGAATACAATATCCTGGTGCTGGAACGGAACCGGATCTTGAGCGGGTCTACTCCCAAAAACCCGGTAGTGATAAGCATAAACAATCAGTTAGACCAGATCAAGGGCAACGTTTTGCGAAGCCTGCAGCGCATGCGCTCAAACCTGAGAATCGTCAGGGAGGATCTTGACCGGCAGTCAGCAACAATAGATTCCAGGATCGCATCGGTTCCGGGCAAGGAAAAACAATTCAGGGGAATAGAAAGGCAACAAAATATCAAGGAAGCCCTGTACCTGTTCCTATTGCAGAAACGCGAAGAGACCAGTTTGTCCCTTGCGGTTACCGCACCCAAAGCCAAGATCGTGGACAGTGCCTACAGCCTTGCGGCCCCGGTATCTCCCAAAAATAAGATCATCCTGCTTGCAGCCTTGATCCTGGGGGTGTTGATCCCGTTTATGGTAATTTATTTAAAACAACTTTTCAATAACAAGGTTGACAGTCAGAAGGATATGCAAAGTGCCCTGCGACTTATTCCTTTGGTTGGGGAGATCCCGAAATTTACCGGTAAAGAGGAAGGATTGATCGTTGAGAATGACCGCTCTGTACTCTCGGAAGCCTTTAGGATCCTCCACACCAATTTGCAATATTTGCTGGTGAATTCTGAAAATAACGAAGGTGGAAATATCCTTTTTGTCACCTCTACCGTAAAAGGGGAAGGAAAGACATTTGCGGCCATTAACCTTGCCCTTACCCTTGCAAATTCAGGAAAAAAGGTTCTGGTAATGGGGGCCGATCTCAGGAATCCACAGTTGCACCGGTATCAGGTTGAAACTAAGAAAAATTTAGGGATCAGTGATTACCTGGTAAACAAGGAATTGGATTTGGGACAGCTTATAATCACCTCCAATTTGCATCCTGATCTGGATCTGTTGCCATCCGGGAGCATACCGCCAAACCCATCGGAATTATGGAGACGAAGCCGTGCTGACGAACTCTTCGATGGCCTTAAATCTTCATACGATTATATCGTGGTAGACACCGCCCCGGTGATGCTGGTAACCGATACCTTCCTGATCAACAAATTCGCCGACCTGACCCTGTATGTGGTCCGTGCCGGTTATACAGAGAAGAAATTGCTCGATTTTGCGGTGGACTCCAAAAGAGACGGAAAACTGCACGATGTGAGCTTTGTGTTGAACGATGTGAAAATGGCCAATTTTGGATACGGCAATAAGTATGGCTATGCTTATGGAGTAGAGAAAGAGGGATTCTGGAGCAGGATGAAGAGCAAGGCTGCAATTTGGTAGGTTTTTGTAGAAAGTTCCAAATTGGCCCAGAAGGGGTCGGGAGTTGAAAAGTGGGAGTAGTGACAAGTGAAAAAAAGGAAAGATAAAAGATAAAAATTTAAAAACTAAAAACCAATCCTGATAGCTGTCGGGGTTGGTTTTTTTTTGTTCTCCATTTTCAATCCTCCGAAGGTATGGCCAAGGCGAACGTTACTAATACTGCCTCAAATCCCTTTTCATCTCATCCC
>JBGSWA010000381.1:0-2633 GCA_041752645.1 Gillisia sp.
GGGTTCAGGATGGTCCGTCCACCCCCAAAAGTTATGTTTCCTTTGGTTATGGAAAATCGAATGAACAATTTATAAATGCACAGTCTGAATATCCTGCTATCACCATTTCCATATCCAAGATCAAGGGCGCCGATGCCATGAAAATTGCGGATAAAATTCTTGAAAAGGTGGAACACTTAAAGGAAAATTTAATCCCGAATGATGTCCAGGTGGAGGTAACCCGAAATTACGGGGAAACTGCTTCCGATAAAGTGGGAGAGTTGCTGTTGCACCTGGGAATCGCTATTTTGGCGGTAACCTTCCTGGTGATGCTCGCTATGGGCTGGCGCGGTGGATTGGTGGTGTTTTTCTCGGTACCACTGACCTTTGCCTTGACACTCTTCAGTTACTATATGCTGGATTATACCCTGAACCGGATCACCCTTTTTGCCCTTGTTTTTGTAGTTGGAATTGTGGTGGATGACAGTATCATTATTGCCGAGAATATGCACAGGCATTTTAAAATGAAGCGCCTGCCCTTTAAACAAGCTGCAATTTATGCGATAAACGAGGTTGGAAACCCCACGATTTTGGCAACCTTTACCGTGATAGCAGCCATACTTCCTATGGCCTTTGTCTCCGGGATGATGGGCCCATATATGAGCCCTATGCCTATTGGAGCTTCCATTGCAATGATTTTGTCCCTGTTTGTGGCCTTAACGGTAACTCCTTATTTGGGATATCATTTGCTTCGGGAAAAGGATACCCAGGAACACAAAAAGGAAAAAGGACTCGAAACCAGCCAGATTTATAAAATATATAATAAGCTGGAACGCCCACTTTTGGAAAGCAGTAAGAAAAGAACCATCCTCTTTATTGTGACCCTTGCATTATTGGCTGGATCGGTGGCCATGTTCTTTACAGAATCGGTGGTGGTGAAAATGTTGCCATTTGACAATAAGAATGAATTTCAGGTTGTAATTGACCTGCCAGAGGGCTCAACCCTGGAAAGAACTGCCGCGGTAACCAAAGAAATTGCACAGTATTTAGCTTCCATACCGGAGGTAGTGGATTATCAAAACTATGTTGGCACCTCGGCACCCATCACCTTTAATGGGCTGGTTCGCCATTATGATCTTCGCGGTGGTAGCAATATGGCAGATATCCAGGTAAATTTATTGCATAAGGCAGACAGGGATTTGCAAAGCCATGAGATAGCGAAAATTGTACGTCCTGAAATTCAGAAAATTGCCAAAAAATATGCTGCGAATGCTAAAATTATTGAGGTACCGCCAGGACCCCCGGTATTATCAACCATAGTTGCGGAAATTTATGGACCGGATTACCAGGAACAAATTAAAATAGCACGGCAGGTGAAAGAAATTCTTGGGGAAACGGTTGATATCGTCGATGTAGACTGGATGGTGGAGGATAATCAGATCGAGTACAACCTGGAAATAGATAAGGAAAAAGCAATGCTCAATGGAATTGTTCCGCAACAGGTAGTTGGTAATCTGACTTATTTGTTACAGGAAGCTCCAATTTCAAATTTATATGATGAAAATTCCAATCAAAGTATTGGGATCGTACTAGCACTGGATGATAAGGATAAAACCAGTTTACAGGACATTCAAAATCTTAAGATCAAAGGGAATCAGGGAAATGTAATTCCGGTGAGTGACCTGGTGAGTGTACAGAAGAACTCCTTGCAGAAAACCATCTATCGAAAAGACCAGAAACGAGTGGTTTATGTTACCGCCGATATGGCCGGAGTCCTGGAGAGTCCCGTATATGCGATTTTAGGAATGGAAGAAAAACTCAAGGAAATTGAGTTGCCTGCAGGTTATTCCCTCAACGAACTCTACGCAGATCAACCCTCAGATGAAAGTGATTTTACAGTAAAATGGGATGGGGAATGGCAGATTACCCTGGAAGTGTTCAGGGACCTGGGAGTGGCCTTTCTGATAGTGATCGTAATTATTTATATGCTGATCGTCGGTTGGTTCCAAAACTTCAAAACCCCGATTGTGATGATGTTGGCCATTCCTCTTTCCTTAATTGGGATTGTGCTGGGACACTGGGTATTAGGCGCATTTTTTACAGCGACTTCCTTTATTGGGATGATAGCCCTGGCCGGGGTCATGGTCAGAAATTCGGTATTGCTCATAGATTTTATCGAAATCAGGCTGCATGACGGGATCCCTTTAAAACAAGCGATTGTTGAGGCCGGAGCAGTGAGATCTACTCCTATTTTACTTACAACAGGAGCCGTAGTGATTGGGGCATCCATCATCTTGTTCGACCCGGTTTTTCAGGGTCTGGCAATTTCCCTGGTTGCAGGAGCGGTAATCTCAACCATACTAACCCTGCTGGTGGTTCCGGTGATCTATTATATCAGCGAGCGGAAGAAATGGGAGACCCCCGGGGAACCTTTAAAAGTGGAAGTAACTGAAATCAAGGATAAATCTAAAACAAAAAAATTAGAAAAGCACATTTGATTTGAGCAGCAATAAAACTCAATGCTAATACCTGTTAAAATATTTTTATAGGACTCCCGATAGCTCTCGGGAGTCCTATAAAAAAAACAAATAAGACACCTATGAAATGAGCAGCAGGGAACTTGATACAACCTGCGAGAAAGAACTGCGAATTAC
>JBGSWA010000382.1:0-30804 GCA_041752645.1 Gillisia sp.
TTTAAATCATACATCCCAATTCTCAAATCGATTCGTGCGACTTTGCATTTTAATTTTTTGGTGATAATGGTGATGAATTCAGGATCCTCTACTATTTCGAGTTTATTAAATCCACTGGAAGGATTTTCATCAATGGCATAGGAAAAGTCGTTTTCAAAAATGCCTTCAGGTGCATATCTAAAGCGAAAGATGCTGTCTCTGAGCACAGTAATCTTTAATCTCACTCCATTTTTGGTGACAAAAGAAATTGTATCGCCGCTTAATTTGAAAGAAATTAACTCTGTTGGAAATAAATTCCCTTTGTATTCTAATTCGGTATTGGTGATCATAAAATTGATTTTTAAAAGGTCACAAAAAAAAGCTTTAAAATTGAGATAAAGAAAATTTGTTTATAAAATTTTAAAAACCACCACACTCAATGGAGGAAGCACAAGGGTGGCAGAAAATTTCCGATGATGGGAAGGCTGAGCTTTTATAGGGATTGCCTTGGTATTTCCAACTCCGGAGCCCGAATATTTCTCGTTATCAGAATTAAATACTTCCACAAGTTTTCCTTTACGCGGGATCCCAATGGTATAATTTTTATGGGCAAGAGGTGTGAAATTACAAACCACAATAAGTTCATCCTTAGGGTCAATTCCTTTTCGGATATAACTGATTATGGAATTCTGGCTGTCATCATAAGCAATCCACTCAAAACCTTCAGAGGAGAACTGTTTCTGATGCAGGGCAGGTTGAGTTTTGTATAGTTTATTAAGATCCTTAATCACAGCCTGGATTCCTTTGTGATACTCAAATTCAAGCAAATGCCAATCGAGGCTCTCGTCAAAATTCCACTCGGAAGATTGCCCGAATTCCGCCCCCATAAAAAGTAATTTACTGCCGGGATGCGTGAACATATAGCCATATAATACCCTAAGATTTGCAAAGCCTTGCCATTCGTCCCCCGGCATTTTCCTTAAAATTGATTTTTTCCCGTATACAACCTCATCATGACTTAAGGGCAACAGGAAATTTTCTGTAAAGGCGTAGGTCATACTAAAGGTGATGTCATTTTGATGATGCTTCCTGTAAATGGAATCTTTTTGGAAATATTCCAGGGTGTCGTGCATCCAGCCCATCATCCATTTCATACCAAAACCAAGGCCGCCCATATAAATTGGTTTTGAAACCATAGGAAAGGAAGTGGATTCTTCCGCGATGGTTTGAACCCCTTCAAATTTCTTGTAGATCTCTGCGTTTAAATCTTTTATAAAACTTACCGCATCCAGGTTTTCCCGACCGCCAAATACATTAGGTTCCCATTCCCCGTCCTCTCTGGAATAGTCCAGATAGAGCATGGATGCAACGGCATCAACCCTCAGGGCATCAATATGATAGAGATCCAGCCAGAAAATCGCATTGCTGATTAAAAAGGATCTCACCTCATTCCGGCCATAATTAAAGATCAAACTTTTCCAGTCGGGATGATATCCTTTTCTTTTATCCGGATGTTCATACAGATGGGTTCCGTCAAATAGACCTAATCCGTGTTTGTCGTCCGGAAAATGCGAAGGCACCCAATCCAGGATCACGGCAATTCCCTCGCGGTGAAAGGCCTCAATTAATTTCATAAAGTCTCCTGGTTCCCCAAAACGCGAAGTGGGGGCAAAATACCCGGTTATTTGATAACCCCAGGAAGGATCATAGGGATATTCCATCACAGGCATAAGTTCTACGTGGGTAAAGCCCATTTCCTTTACATAGGAAACTAGTTCCTGGGAAAGTTCCTCATAGGTTAACCATCTGTTTTCCTCCGTTTTTTTTCGCCATGAGCTTAAATGAACCTCATAAATTGAAATGGGCTGGTCCAGTTGATTTTTTTCGATCCTATCCTTTAACCAGTCGGCATCTTTCCACTTATAATCCAATTCCCATACCACGGATGCCGTTAAGGGGGGATGCTCAGCTCGTTTGGCATAAGGATCTGCTTTCTCGGTTTTTATGTCGTTATTATTAGATAGAATCTGGTATTTGTATTTTGCGCCTTTTTCAACCCCGGGAATAAATCCTTCCCAGATCCCACTGCCGTCCCAACGTACAGAGAGTGCATGTTCTCCTTCCTGCCAGTAATTAAAATCCCCGATCACCGAAACCTCCCTGGCCGATGGTGCCCAAACGGCAAAATAAGTTCCTTTTTGGCCATTGAGCTCAACTAAATGAGAGCCCAGTTTTTCATATAACTTATAGTGTTTTCCTGCTTTAAAGAGAGAAATATCAAAATCTGAAAATAAAGAAAATAGTTGTACTTCGTTTTTCATATGTGTTTTTTATTGTTTTTATGGGTCATAGGTGATTTGCAGCTCTTCATTGGACTATGCATCGAGTTTCCATGCAGCTCATTTCATAGGCTATATTATAAATTATTGAGGTATTGAGCGCCGAGTTATAAATTAAAATACAGTGGTTGTAAGGGAATAATTACCGCCTATTCATCCATTAAACCACCAATTAAAAATATTTCATTACTGTATTAAAAGTCGAGCCAAGAATCGATTAACTTTATAATTCAAGGGTATTATTTATTTTTCAGGATACTGAGAATGCCTTTCAGTGGAATAATAGCCCATCGTGGCCTGGAATTTAGTTCGTAGCCAAGTTCGTAAACCGCTTTTTCCAACAAACAGTAATCCAGCAAAAATTCGATTTCGTGCCGGTACCCGATATTTAAATTATCATCCTGAACCTTAGTAATGTAAGTTTCAAGGAAAACCCCGATCATATATTTGTACAGAATTTCCCCCGCCTTAAACAATTCCTCCTGGGCAAACGGGTATGATTTTTCATTGTTGAAAATCGTGGAATAAATAGCGTAATGAAAAGAGCGAAACATGCCGGCGAGATCCTTAAGGGGGGGTTGTTTTACTTTGCGATCCTGAATGGTACTTTCCGGTTCGCCTTCAAAATCCAGCAAATAAAAATCGTCCCCTTCCACCAAAACCTGTCCCAGGTGATAATCCCCGTGAATCCTAATGCGTTCGCTTTTTAATTTGGTCCAGTTAAAATCCAGAAAACATTTTCTGATCTCTTTCTTCTTTTCTAAAAATTCCTTGGCTAAATTGAGTGTTTCTCCATTTAATTTATGAAGATTGTTTTCAATGGTATTCAGCCGGTTTTGAAATTGATAGATCAATCGGTTTTTAAGCCAAACCGCATAATCCCCGTTGTATTTCGTAGGGGTAAAGGCGGTATCCTGCATATCACTTCCCAGGGCGATGTGCATTTCAGCAGTTCTTAATGCCAGGGTTGAAATCCTCAGAAACAAATTGAGCCCCGCGAAGTCTATGATATGCGGAGGTATGGAATTTATTGTATGCCTGTTATAAAGCGGGGTATCCGGAAGCTTGTCTATCTTTATTTTTTTGCGTTCCAAATTCAAAAAAACGGCATCCAGTTCTTTTAGCATCCAGTTCCAGGCATCTCCATCATTAGGCAACAGTTTTTGCATGAGGCCCAGGGTAATGGTATCGCCTTTTTCGTGATGCAAATTTATACTTCCGATATATGCCGGAATATTTTTAAAAAGTGCTTTTTCAGATAAAAACCGGTTGATCTCATAATCCGGATTGGTGCTGGTGTAGATCCTTCTGAAAAATTTCAGCACATATTTTTCGTTGTAAACGATCGAAGTATTGCTTTGTTCAGCTCCCAAAAACTTCGAAGATTCATATTTTATATTATGAAGTCCATCCGATCTATGGAACATGGTTTTTGAATTTACCGAATCTGAGGAGGCTTCCATAATATTGTTGAAGATCAGGGTCCTGAAATCTTCAATGTGGATGGCATCAACCAAATATCCTGGAATATCATTAAAGGTGGCCGGAGCAATCAGAGTATTTGTGTCCAGCTCTTCCTCATTTATAAAGGCGAGTGGAATAAAATAATTCTGAAAAAAGGCTTCGCTGAAATTCACCTCGATCAAAACCCCGTAATAATTATTCTTTTTGGAGGCCAGTTTAAAATGATCAATAATCTCAATATATTTTAAATGACTGGATTTTCCCGCGTACCAGCGCTTTTTGAGGATATAGTTCTCCAGGATCTCTGTGCTGAAGGTTTTGACAAATTCTTCATCTTCAAACGCAGTTTTCCAGCTACCTTTAAAATTGAAATTCGATTTAAATACCTTGGGAGTTACTTTTTCTGCCATAATAATTAATTTTTGTCAATCCTGAATAAATGGAAAGGAAGACCGGGATGCACTTCCACAAAACACCATTCCTTGTCCCAAATATAGCTATTGCCGGTAATAAGATCTGACACGGTAAACTGCTGACCTTCGAAAATTCCCAGTTCCTTTAATGGAATTTTTACCATTCCCTGCATCATATAATAGGGGTCTAAATTTACCACCATTAAGGTTTCATTGTTTCTTTGCGTATCAAATTTGTAATACGCCAGGAGTTTGTCATTATCTATATCGCAAAACCGGATATTATTTGTTTGTTGAAGGGAAGTATTCTGTTTTCGTGCGCTGTTTATCTTGCTGATAATCCTGATCAGTTTATTGTCTTTTTCCCAATCCCAATGCCGGATCTGGTATTTTTCAGAATCCTGATAGTCCTCCTTTCCCGGCACAGCCTCTGAAACCATTTGTTCAAAAACAGGTCCGTAGATCCCGGTGTTTGAACTGAGGGTTGCTGCCAGAAAATATTTTTGTAGATACATGGATTCATTTGCTCCCTGTAAAATATATGGGTTTATATCAGGGGTATTGGGCCAGAAATTGGGTCTGAAATATTCCTTTTGATCCGTTTGGGTGAGTTCCTTCACATATTCTGATAATTCCTGTTTGGTATTTCTCCAGGTGAAATAGGTATAGGACTGGGTAAAACCTTGCTTTGCCAGTTGGTGCATAATCTTAGGTCTTGTAAAAGCCTCGGCCAGGAAAAGCACGTCGGGATGCCTCTTTTTGACCTCCGAAATCAGCCAACCCCAAAAATAAAAAGGTTTGGTATGCGGATTGTCCACCCTAAAAACGCGGATCCCGGCTTGCTCAACCCAGAATAGGGCAAGGTCTAACAACTCTTTCCATAGGTTTTTCCAGTCATCGGTCTCAAAATAAATTGGTAGAATATCCTGGTATTTCTTGGGGGGATTCTCCGCATATTGAATGCTCCCGTCCGGCCGCCATTTAAACCATTGCGGAAAGTCTTTAACATAAGGATGGTCAGGCGCTGCCTGCAGGGCATAATCCATCGCGATCTCTATTTCCAGAGCAGCTGCTTTTTTTACAAGGGATTTAAAATCGGCCATGCTCCCAAGCTCGGGATGAACTGTTTTATGGCCCCCATTTTTGGAGCCTATTCCCCAGGGAGAGCCAACATCCTGAGAATCTGCCGAGGTGGCATTGTTTTTTCCCTTTCTGTTGATTTCCCCGATTGGATGAATTGGCGGAAAATAAAGTGTGTCAAAACCCATCTCGGCAATTCTAGGCAGCAGGGATTCACAATCCTTGAAAGTGCCGTGTTTTCCCTCGGTCTTTGATGCCGATCTGGGAAAAAATTCATACCAGGTGCTGAAAAGTGCTTTTTTCCTGTCGACATAAATTCTATAAACAGGAGATTTGTTTGCAAGAAATTTTTCCGGATATTTATAAAGAAGTCTTGTCAGGGTTTCACTTTTGCAGATCTCGATTCCTTTATCATAGGAAGAAGGATCTTTTAAAATTGATAGTGCCGATTTAAGTGCTTTAGCATCTTTTTTATCTGAGGATTTCAGAATTGAGGAGATATATTCTGCTCCCTCCAGGAGTTCCAATTTTACGTGCTGTCCGTCATTTATTTTTTTTATGATCCCCACTTGCCAGTTAAGCCCATAATCTACCCAGCCTTCAATATAAAACTCGGTTTCTCCTTGTGTTGAAACATTGAAATTTCCTGTCCAATGGTCGTTATCCCCCGGAACCATTCTAAGCTCAGTCCACTTTTTTTGACTTTTGTGCTTATATAGCACCCCGGCCTGAATCACATCATGACCGTCGCAAATTACAGTCGCTGTAATATTTACGAGCTCATCAATAACTCGTTTTACAGGGAATGATCCCCCGTTTATTTGTGGACTTACATCCTCTATTATGACCCTACTCTGATTGAACATATAATTGATGAGGTTATATTTAAATTTAATTGAATAAAACACGGGTAAGATACTAAAAATCACATTATCAATTATCAATTAACATTTTAGAATTTTTCCTTGTTCTTTTTTAACTTCACGTTCTCCCGGCAATAAAGAAATAGGAATCCTTGGGCTACTTAACACAACTTTAAATTCTATGCGGGAACACCGGATGGTCTAAATCAGGCAGGTATTCAAATAAGGGGAGCCCTCCGGAACGAACCCTTCACCATGGGTGGGGGGCTGCTTCAAAAAAACCGTTAATAAAGGCTCTATTGCTAATATGAAGGAATCCAACAATATGACCCTGGGATGATCCAAAGCAGTACAATTCATTTGGTAGCCCCGTAGCATTCAAAAATATTGAATATTAAGACAATTTTGAGGGAATCAGACCTGCCATTTTAAATTCTTGATATGGGAGGGAAATTGATAAAAACCACTAAAGAGCCAATGTTTCCAGAGAGATTAGTCCACATTAAGGATTGATTTTGCGGGAGCTACCAGGTTTACATCGTCCAGGTAAAAACTGACCGGGAACCATTTCCATAATAGGAATATTACCAAAGAAGCATTCAGAAACCTTACTCTAACAAGAAAGGCAGCCCGAGGGCTGCTTTTGGTAATTATAAGTGGAAATCTTACACGGAAAAAAGGGTATAAATAAAAGAAGGGTTATTTGACAAATAATTTTAGGAGTCCATATATTTGTTTCAACTTTTTTGTTTGTTTTAAGAACCGGCTCTTGGTTTTAAAACTGGCGTGATTTTTTTATGAGAATTATTCGCGCGCATAAGTGACTAAAAAAGCTGTGGAATAAAGGTTTCTCCACGAACCTGCCTGCCGCTAGGTAGGGGGGGCAAGATTGATTCGTTTTTTTACTTTGGTCTCCCGGCTTTCCTTTGTCTTATTTTAAGATAATTCTGGAGATCACTATTTTCTGGATCTCGGAAGTGCCCTCGTAAATTTGGGTGATCTTGGCATCCCGCATATAACGTTCCACGTGGTAGTCTTTCACATAGCCGTTTCCGCCATGAATCTGTACAGCTTCTACAGCAACATCCATGGCCACTTGTGAGGCATACAATTTTGCAACAGCACCGGAAAGCACATAATCTCCCCCATTGTCCTTGTCGAAGGCAGATTTCATAACAAGGTGTCGTGCAGCTTCTATGGAGACATACATATCGGCTAATTTAAAGGCAATGGCCTGATGGTTGCAAATCTCGGTGCCAAAGGTTTTTCTAACCTTGGAGTATTCCCTGGCCAAATTATATGCACCTCCTGCAATTCCCAATGCCTGTGATGCAATCCCGATTCTTCCGCCGGAGAGAGTTTTCATGGCAAATTGAAAGCCGAAGCCATCTTCTCCGATCCTGTTTTCTTTTGGAACTATCACATCGTTAAAAATAAGGGAATGTGTATCGCTTCCTCGTATCCCCAATTTTTGTTCTTTTGGACCAACCTCAAAACCCTTCCAGCTTTTTTCAACAATAAAAGCATTTAAACCATGATGCCTTTTTTCCGCGTGGGTTTGGGCAATTACGATATAAAAATCAGCAGAATTACCATTGGTGATCCAGTTTTTTGTGCCGTTAAGCACATAGTGATCCCCTTTGTCTATAGCGGTTGTTTTTTGTGAGGTCGCATCACTACCGGCCTCGGGTTCCGAAAGGCAAAATGCCCCCAACTTTTCTCCTGTAGTTAGTTTTGCAAGATATTTTTCCTTTTGTTCCTTATTCGCGAAGGTGTCTAATCCCCAGCATACCAGGGAATTGTTAACGGACATGACCACAGAGGCGGATGCATCAATTTTAGAGATTTCCTCCATCGCCAATACATAGGAAATGGTATCCATACCCCCGCCGCCGTATTGGGGCGAGGCCATCATTCCTAAAAATCCCAATTCGCCCATTTTTTTAATCTGGGCAGCGGGAAATTGCTGCTTTTCATCTCTTTCAATTACTCCCGGCCATAATTCGTTCTTAGCAAAATCCCGTGCTGCATCCCGAATCATGATATGTTCTTCAGTAAGTTTAAAATCCATCCGATATATAAATTTATAAAAATCAATATTTTGTGATCACAAGGTAGGTTTTTGACCCCTAATATTCAATAAAGTTTAGTTATTTTTACGAATATGAAAAAATATGAATATAATCTTCTTGGCGTGATGTCCGGAACTTCCCTCGATGGAGTGGATGTGGCCCAGATACACTTTACAAAGGACGATCAGTGGCATTTTGAGATTTTACATGCAGAAACAATTCCTTATCCCGCTACCTGGAATGAGAAATTACAGGATGGAATCAATTTTGACAGCAGGGCCCTGGAAGAACTAAATGAAAACTATACTGGTTATTTGGCAGAAATCATTTCAGATTTCATCAAAAAATACGGCATCACCCATCTGGATGCGGTATGCAGTCATGGACATACCATAAAGCACGAGCCGGAAAACAAGTACACGCTTCAAATTGGAAATTTGCCGCAATTGGCGAGGAAGTTAAAATTAAAAGTGGTTTGTGATTTCCGGGTGCAGGATGTCGCATTGGGCGGACAAGGCGCACCACTGGTGCCTGTAGGGGATGAGTTGCTTTTTCCTGAATATGATTACTGCCTGAATTTAGGTGGATTTGCTAATATTTCAACCCTTAAAGGAGGAAGAAGAATTGCCTATGATATTTGTCCGGTGAATATTGTGCTGAATAAACTAACAGAAAAATTAGGCCTCCCCTATGATGATCAAGGGAAAATAGCTGCTTCCGGATCCCTGATTCCCGAACTGCTCACCTCCCTGAATGCCTTGGCGTTTTACACCAAACTACCCCCAAAATCATTAGGTTTGGAATGGGTGAGATCAACTGTGTATCCCTTGGTTGAAAATTCGGGGTATAAAACAGAAGATCTCTTGTGTACTTTTACCGAGCATGCAGCCATTCAGTTGGCGGAAAATTTCAGGGAAGGAGCATCTGTATTAATCACAGGAGGCGGCACCTTTAATTCTTATTTGCTGAAACGATTAAGGGATCATCGAAAAATTGAAATTATCATTCCTGCCAGGGAAGTTATCGAATACAAGGAAGCCTTGATATTTGCCTTACTCGGGCTGCTTAAACTGCGAGGGGAAGTGAATTGTTTAAAAAGTGTAACCGGTGCAAGCAAGGACCATTCCTCGGGCAGGATTTACCCGGGTTGAACAATGTTTTTAATATAAAAAGATCAGAATGGCATACAATAAGATTTGCTGATCTTCTTTGTTATTCTCAACGAGCTATTGGGCAGGGAAAATGGATGCTATAAGTTCGAGAAGAAGAAAGTTTCGATTGGTATAAAAGTGTTTTATTGATGATTTGTCTTTTCTGTACGAAAGTTTCTTTACCGTGGTTCGCAATGACGAACCGGGATCTCTGGAATGGCTCCCACATTTGCGGTTATAATCCAAGATCTTCTTTTTTAACCCGAAAGCGGAAGCCCCTTTAACGATCGCCGAATTTACTGTTTAATCGCTTTAATTCAAGGTGCACCATATTTTGTCGTGGGTGTGTAATAATTCAAAGCTATGCAAATATTGGGATGGGAGTAAATTTTCTGAGAAGCAAAGAGTATTTCAGGGATATTAGGATAAAAGAAGCTGAGGTTTGTAAAAAATGTGGCTGATAGAGGACATTATTGGGTTGATTTTAAAATGGTATTTTCAATGCTCGCAATGTAAATTCCGGACGAACGGAAGCGTTTTAAACTTTCGTCAATTGCACAATGTTTCTTCTCATTTTTTGATTTTATTCAATACACAATATGTAATGCCTAAACAGGATATTTTCCGCTTTTGTGAGAGGATTTTGTATGAAAGAAAGTTGAAGGTAATTTTTTTTTTGGAAACTGTGATTAGCGGAGCCTTCGGAACCCTCTTCGTCGTTTTTATTGCCACAAGACACTAAAAAGGATGAAGAATCACGAGGTTTTTATCATCCTGGATGGCTCCTTTTTGCTTGTAGCATTCATGCTTTAAAAAATGATTTTTTTCTTTTTTAAGAGGTGCCCTTTGTAATTATTTAAAGTAATTTTAATGGAAATTAATACTAAAAACTTGAGAAAAGTCAGTTTTAAACGCTGTGAAGTTTTTATCTTAGCACATTAATAAATAAAATCCTAATTAGCTGAAATTATAATAAGAAATGAGAGACTTATTGCAAAAATTTGAAGAGAAGGAACCAGAAATCGTATTCCATTGGAACGACCCCGAAACCGAGGCAGAAGGTTGGACAGTGATCAATTCTCTTCGTGGCGGAGCTGCCGGGGGAGGGACAAGAATGCGGGTGGGCCTGGATAAAAACGAGGTGCTTTCCCTGGCTAAAACCATGGAAGTAAAATTCAGCGTTTCCGGACCAGCCATTGGGGGGGCAAAATCGGGAATAAATTTCGATCCGAATGATCCCAGGAAAAAAGGAGTTTTGGAACGTTGGTATAAGGTAGTTTCTCCTTTGCTGAAATCTTATTACGGAACCGGTGGGGATTTAAATGTCGATGAAATACATGAGGTAATCCCAATTACAGAAAATTGTGGAGTTTGGCATCCGCAGGAAGGTGTATTTACAGGTCATTTTCATCCAACTGAAGCCGATAAAATCAACAGGATTGGCCAATTGCGCCAGGGAGTAATAAAAGTGCTTGAAAATCAAAAGTATTCCCCGGATACCAACAGAAAATATACTGTTGCCGATATGATCACCGGTTATGGGGTTGCCGAATCCCTGCGCCATTATTACGACATTTATGGCGGAAATATTAAAGGGAAACGGGCAATAATCCAGGGTTTTGGAAATGTTGGCTCTGCAGCCGCTTATTATTTGGCTCAAATGGGAGCTAAGGTGGTAGGAATTATAGACAGGGACGGTGGGGTAATAAATGAAGAAGGATTCACTTTTGAGGAAATTAAAACCTTATTCTTAAACAAAGACGGCAATACCCTTGTAGCCCCAGGGATGATCCCTTTTGAAGAGATGAATCAGAAAATCTGGAATTTGAAGGCCGAAATTTTTGCACCTTGTGCAGCATCGCGTTTGGTGAAAAAGTCAGAAATTGATGCGATGATCGCTTCAGGTCTGGAAGTGATTTCCAGTGGCGCAAATGTTCCTTTTGCAGATAAGGAAATATTCTTCGGTCCCATTATGGAAGCAACCGATGCAAAAGTGAGTCTGATCCCCGATTTTATTGCGAACTGCGGAATGGCAAGGGTCTTTGCATACTTTATGGAACGCCGCGTGTTTATGACCGATGAGGCAATTTTTAACGACACCTCTGAAACAATAAAAAATGCAATTCAGAAATCATACAATAATAACCCCGGTAAAACTGATATCAGCAAAACCGCATTTGAAATTGCGCTGAAACAACTGATATAATCCCATGATCCAAATTATTATTACCACCTTTGTTCTGGGTTATATCTTCATTACTCTTGAACATCCACTTAAACTTGACAAGTCGGTTTCGGCCTTGCTTATGGCTACAATTATTTGGGCCTTTCTCGCCTTTGGGTTTCATCAGGGTTGGGTTTCTGTAATAGATACTCACAGAAACGTATTTAATATATTGGAGGATAATTCCTTGCAGCAGACAAGGGGATTTCAGGCTAACCTGACACATCACTTCAGTAAAATAAGTGAGATACTTTTTTTCCTGATAGGAGCCATGACAATTGTGGAAATTATAGATCTGCACAGGGGGTTTGGTATCATTAAAAAGGCAATTACCACAACAAATAAAGTGAAACTACTTTGGACCCTTGGGATATTGGCTTTTTTGCTCTCAGCGATCATAGACAACCTTACCACAACAATAATTTTAGTAACTCTTTTGCGGAAGCTCGTTCCAAAGAGAGAATACAGGATATGGTATGCCTCGCTGATCATTATCGCGGCTAATGCCGGAGGAGCCTGGTCTCCAATTGGGGATGTTACCACAACCATGCTTTGGATAGGAAATAAAGTTTCGGCTACAGGCCTTTCAGAATATGTTATTATTCCCTCTCTAATCAGTTTTATAATTCCTTTTTTAATTGCCACAAGACTCAGGGCCTTCAGGGGGAGTACGCCTCTGAAAAAACCGCAAAACGATGAGGAGTCTGAGCGCTTGCTGAGCAGTAAAACAATGCTTTATGTCGGCCTGGGAGCTATTGCTTTTGTTCCTGTATTTAAGGCGATCACCGGATTGCCGCCTTATATTGGAATGCTTTTCAGTCTGGGAGTAGTTTGGCTGGTTTCCGAATATGTGAAACCTGTAAAGAATATAGATAAAAAAGACAAATATCTATACTCTACCCATAAGGCCTTATCGCAAATTGAATTTTCCAGTATTTTGTTTTTTTTAGGAATACTTTTAGCGGTTGCCGGTTTGGAGAGTTTGGTTTTTGGGGTCATAAAAGGGCAGAATGCCGGGACCTTGCTTTATGCGGCAGAAGCATTGTCCAGCGCCATCCCTAATATGGATATTGTGATAATAATCATTGGGATCCTTTCTGCTGTTGTGGATAACGTTCCTCTGGTAGCAGCCTCGATGGCAATGTATGATTTCCCGCTGGATTCTGCGGCCTGGCATTTTATCGCTTATTGTGCCGGAACGGGGGGGAGTTTATTGATAATTGGTTCCGCGGCAGGAGTGGCAGCTATGGGAATGGAGAAAATTGATTTTATATGGTATTTGAAAAATATCGCATTCTTAGCCTTTGTTGGCTTTCTTTCGGGTGCTTTAACTTTTATTCTTATTGAACACCTATTTAGATAAGCAATTTTTATAATTTAGCCGCGTTATTTAACTACCGGTATTAAAATTAAAATTAATTAGTAAACTATTATGCAAGAACCCGAAATTATTGGAACAGGAGCACAAAATTTAACGGATCCTGAATCAATTGAAAAATCACTTTCTTTGTTTGATTTGATGTTAAGCGGTGGCTTGGCAGGACAACTCATAATTGCGATTTTATTTGTGCTGCTCTTTGTCGCAGTGTATATTTATTTTGAAAGGCTATTCGCTATAAAAGCAGCCACCGAGATAGATAACAACTTTATGCTTCAAATAAAGGACAGTGTTTTAAATGGCAATATAGAATCGGCTAAAATAAAATGTGCACAAACCAATACTCCCGTAGCTAGATTAACGGAAAAGGGGATTTCAAGAATTGGAAGCCCCCTGGAGGATATCAACACTGCAATAGAAAATGCAGGGCGCCTGGAAGTGTATAAATTGGAGAAAAATGTGAGTGTTTTGGCAACTATCGCCGGGGCAGCCCCAATGATTGGATTCCTGGGAACCGTAATTGGAATGGTTTTAGCTTTCCATGAACTCGCCACAAGCAGTGGACAGGCTCAAATGGGTTCTCTGGCCGAAGGTATTTACACCGCGATGACCACAACGGTAGCCGGGTTAATTGTCGGGATTATTGCCTATATAGGTTATAACCATTTAGTGGTAAAAACAGATAAGGTAATCCACCAAATGGAAGCTACCGCAGTAGATTTCTTAGACCTGCTAAACGAACCTGCATAAGATGAATTTAAGAAGTAGAAATAAAGTAAGTGCCGATTTTAGCATGAGCTCCATGACAGACATTGTGTTTCTGTTGCTGATCTTTTTTATGCTGACCTCCCCGACGATCACTCCGGAAGCTTTGGATTTAATTTTACCGAAAGCAAAAGGAAAATCTACCAATGTTCAAAGTATTTCGGTTAGCATCACCAAGGATCTGCAATTTTATGTGGATACCGATAGGGTTAGCAGCAGTGCATTGGAGGGCATCTTGAAAACACGTTTGGAGGGGGAAGAAACACCGACCATTATTTTAAGGGCAGAACAGGGAGTCCCCATTGAGAAGGCTGTCAATGTGATGGATATTGCTAACCGGAACAAGTATAAAATTATTTTAGCGGTCAAACCCGAAACAGAGAAGTAAGAACCATAACCATATATAAGTGAGTTTACTTGATACCAAACACGAAAGAAAATCTTTTGCCATCACGGTAATCCTGCACGTGTTGCTTATCGTATTATTGCTGTTCTTCGGGTTAAAATTTCTGGATCCTCCTCCCGAAAGTGGAATTGCGATTAATTTTGGAACCTCAGAAGTAGGTTCAGGGGACACCCAGCCCACAGAGCCGGTTAAATCGGCTCCAAAACCTACTTCCAGTCCGGTAGTGGCTCAGCCAAAAGCAGTGGAGGAAGCCGTGGTGACACAGGAAACTGAGGAGGCTCCCGTAATTGTAAAGAAAACCGAGAAAAAACCTGTTATCCAGGAAAAAATTGTAGAGCCCAAAAAAGTTCCCCCGGCAAAAATACCCGATCCTAAACCAGACCAGGCAACTTCAGATGCCATGAGCAGTATTTTAAATGGTCCCAAGAGCTCAGGGACCGCTTCCGGAGGCGAAGGAAATGATCAGGCTGCCGGGGATAAGGGCAGTATTGATGGGGATCCTAATGCCAGTGCCTATTATGGAAATGGGCAGGGACTCGATGGAGATGGGAATTACAAACTGGGCGGGAGACGCGCTCTAAACAAGGAGAAATTTGTTCAGGACTGTAATGAGTCCGGGATTGTGGTAGTTCAAATAGAGGTAAACCAAAGCGGGCAGGTAATACGTGCTACTCCGGGGGTAAAAGGCACAACCAATAACGCCACCTGTTTGACGAGTCCCGCAAAACGTGCAGCGCTTGCCACTACCTTTAACAGTGATCCCAAAGCACCTTCAAAACAAGTGGGGTTTATTATTTATGATTTCAAATTATCCGAATAAGTGTCTGAATATTCGAAAACCCTTGAATGGATGTTTCAACAGCTCCCTATGTATCAAAGCGTGGGGTCTTCTGCCTTTAAAAAGGATCTCACCAATAGCATTCTATTTGCCCGGGTTCTGGGAAACCCTCAGCATAATTTTAAATCAATTCACGTTGCCGGGACCAATGGGAAAGGATCTACCTCTCACATGCTCGCTTCTATACTACAGGAGGCAGGTTATAAGGTGGGGCTATACACCTCTCCTCATTTAAAAGATTTCCGCGAGCGGATCAAAATAAACGGAAAGGAAATTCAGGAGCTGGAGGTCATTGATTTTATCTCCCGAAATAAGGGGTTTTTGGAAGAAAACAGGTTGTCCTTTTTCGAAATGAGCGTCGGGATGGCCTATGATTATTTCAGCAAACAAAAAGTGGAGCTTGCCATAATTGAAGTGGGGCTTGGAGGAAGATTGGATTCTACCAATATTATAAGGCCAATCCTATCTGTAATTACCAATATTGGATTAGACCACACTCAAATGCTGGGCACTAGCCTGAGGGAAATCGCCTTTGAAAAGGCCGGGATCATTAAACCGGGGATTCCGGTTGTAATTGGTGAGACCCAAATTGAAACTATGCCCGTTTTTATGGAAGTAGCCGCCAAAATGAATGCAGAGATAATTTTTTCACAGGATTTCCCGATCTCAAATCTCACCTCTGATCTAAAAGGAAATTACCAAAAACACAATATCCAGACTGTAATCTGCGCCATTGAAAAGCTGAGGAAACAGGGCTGGAAAATTTCGGAGGAGGATCTTTATAATGGCATGCAGGGAGTGCGCAAAAACACCGGGTTGTCTGGGCGGTGGGATGTTTTGCAGACCAATCCAAAGGTAATTTGCGATACAGCCCATAATAAAGAAGGATTAAAATATGTGTTCGAGCAGCTAAAGGAGGAGAAATATAAAGCCTTGCATATTGTTTTCGGGGTTGTAAGTGATAAGGATCTGGGATCCATACTGCCTCTATTTCCAAAAGAGGCTACCTACTATTTCTGCAGGCCAAATATCCCCAGGGGTATGGATCAATTTGAATTGCAAAGACAGGCCCTGGCTGCAGGACTACGGGGGGCGACTCATATTTCGGTAAAAGCGGCATTTGACTCGGCCTTAGAAAATTCTACCGCACAAGATCTGATTTTCATTGGGGGTAGCAACTTCGTGGTTGCGGAGGTATTATAGATTAAAGTGCTTCTGCCGCACTTCAATTTCATACCCCTGAGGCATATATCCTGAATATTAAAAACAACATACGCCTTAATTTCAAAAATACAGTTTACTGAAAATTGGAAGTGGATTTAGTATAGCACTTCCAGACAATTCAAAATTTAATGAACGATTAGTTCTATAAAGAGGGAAAGGAAATTACCAAAAATTCCTGAAAAACAAATTTTGAAATCGAGATAAAATGTTTATATTAGAGAAACAGAAGATGATGCCCTTGAACTTTAACTTATAATTTGCGATATTCCTTTTTTTATTCCCCAAATTCCCCTTTTAATTTACCCCATTTTTTGAAATAATCATCTGCAGCTATTCTTTTGAATAGGTTGCTGTCAATATATTTATTTCTAATTCTAACTTAATTTTTTATTATTATGAGGACATTTAAAAAACATTGGGATGGACTTCTTGTGATTTCCCTGTTATGCAGTACTAGTTTTTATGGGCAGGAGCAACCAAAAGAGGAATTTAAACCAGTTTTTATGACTGCAACCACGGTTCATAAAAGCACCGATCCTACGGTCGATTTTACCGATTGGCTAAAAACTGAAAAGGAATATTTCGATAAGGTGACCAGTAAAAATGATTTAATAATTGGATCTGGTTTTTATCCGCATTATTTCACTCCAGACAATACCGAACTCATTCTGGTGTCAGTCTATAAAACCTGGGAAGACATTGACAAAGCCAATGAGGTCACCACTAAATTAATTGAAGAAGGCTGGCCGGATGAAGCCCTCAGGAAAGCATTTTTTGAAAAACAAGGCAGTTATTACGCGCCAGAGCATAGTGACGAAATTTACCAAACCCTGCAGTATACCATCCCGGTGAAAACCGATTCTAAGGAGCCATTAATATATTATGTTAAAAAGAATACAATGGGAGAGGGGGGGGGCGGATTTAAGGAGTATTTTGAAAATGTGACACAAAAAAACAAATTTGTTAAGGGGTATTATTCCCACAGGCATCTGTATGGCGCAAATAGCAGGGATGGTATAGAGGTGTTTGTATTTGATAAATTAGCTGATCTGGAGAGCTCCTTTGAGGAAAACGCCAGGCTTGAAAAAGAACATTGGGCGGACCAGGAAAAGTCAAAAGAATTTTTTATGGGCTATAATAAGATATTTACAAAGCACGGGGATTATATTTACCATAATGTTCCTGAGCTGGAAAAGTGATTTGGATTTTAAACAGTCTCTGAATCATTTGATTTAGAGACTGTTATTTTTAAAAATTAGTGCATTGAGCATCGGTAATTATTTTTACCGGGAAAATTTAAAAAAAATTGAATTTTTATCGATTTATTGTTTGTGGAATTGAAATACTATCCTATATTTGCAACCGCAATCAAGCGATAGCGGGCAATTAGCTCAGTTGGTTCAGAGCACCTCGTTTACACCGAGGGGGTCGGGGGTTCGAACCCCTCATTGCCCACACGAAAAAAAGGTTTCCAATCTGGAAGCCTTTTTTTTATTCGAAATTATTGATACCTTCACCAGATCAAAAGAAAAGGGTGATTAGCTCAGTTGGTTCAGAGCACTACCTCGACAAGGTAGGGGTCGCTGGTTCGAGCCCAGTATCACCCACTTTTTTTTATATTCGACAGGGCAGGCTGCTTTTGTTTTTCCTGTACAGATAGACACTATATTTGCCCTGTCCACAACAATTCCTCCTGGTTCCTTTTATTTTCACATAAAGACATTCAGTAAGCGCTCCAGGGCCATCCCCCTGGATCCTTTTATCAGTATTTTCGAGTCCCGGAGATCAGTAGATTTGATCGCCTCCTCCAATCCCGAGAATTTTTCAAATTGGTGAATATTTGGAGAATTTATTTTTACTTTTTTGAAATTGGTTCCCACAAGAAAAACCCGACTGAAATTCAATTTCTCAAGATAATTCGCAAGCTCCTGGTGCTCTTTTTCCGAAGCCGCTCCCAGCTCAAACATATCTCCTAAGATGGCGACCTTATGCTCTGCATGGATATTATCAAAACTCTCCAAAGCGGCCTTCATACTGGTGGGATTTGCATTATAAGCATCCATCAATAGGGTGGTTTTTCCAATATTAATTATTTGGGAACGGTTATTTTCTGAAGTATAATTTGCGATGGATTCTTTAATGCTTTTGATCGGCACTTCAAAATAATGACCGACACATATAGCTGCTGCCATATTTATAGCATTGTAATTTCCTGGCAATAAACTATCGAAAACAATTCCATTGCACAGCACCCCAGCGTATTCTTTGCCTGTAATATACTCAAGGGGCAGGTCGGCCCCGGGATTCCCAAAGGAAAAACTATTTTTATAGGAGCGTTGCTTCTGTTGTATTGGGTCTTCTGCATTGAGGAACAGGAATTTATGGTGCTCCTTTAAATAATTGTAGAGTTCACTCTTGGCCTCTATTACCCCTTCAATACTTCCAAAACCCTCCAGATGCGCCTTCCCGAAATTTGTAATATACCCATAATCCGGTTGGGCTATGTTGCATAAATTTTCAATTTCTTTGGGATGATTGGCGCCCATTTCCACTATTCCGAATTCTGTGGTGGTATTCATGGTTAAAAGGGTGAGAGGTACGCCAATGTGATTGTTTAAATTTCCAAGGGTAGCCACGGTGTTGAATTTTTTGCCGAGCACTGCCCTTATCAATTCTTTACTGGTTGTTTTTCCGTTGCTGCCCGTTATGGCAAGGATCGGAATGCCCAGGTAATTTCTGTGAAAATTCGCAAGTTCCTGCAGGGTTTCAAGGACATTGGCTACCCTTATGAACTGCGGGTTTGCAACAGCTTCCCCTTGGTCTATTACTGCATATGCGGCGCCCTCTTTAAGGGCCTGGGAAGCAAATTTATTTCCGTTAAAATTTTCCCCTTTGAGGGCAAAAAAAAGTTGGTTGGGCGCGATAGATCTTGTATCTGTTGCCACTCCGCTGCTTTTCAGGAATAAATGATGCAGTTCAGAAGTATTCATTAGCTAAAATTATAAAATGAGAAACGGTTTAAAAGATACTCATTCGTCACTCTCATTTCTATTCCTGAAATCAATTTTCAAAGGAATTTTATGAAATCTTATAGAAGGGAACCCTGTTATAAGAAACTGAACCTCACTAAATTTCAGGACAGCGTTACGAAGTTTGTACTTTTTAAACCGTTTGTTGATGGTTGTAAATTATTTGTTTCTTGCCGTTTTGTTTTCTTCTTTTGATTTTGAACCAACTCTGGACATGGCGTTTCTAAAGCCGATATAATCTGTGGCCATATCCTGGGGGAAGTACCTTCTTTGTGCCGGATCAAGCCAGTAGGCACGGTCTCTCCAGGAACCTCCTTTATAAACCCGCGCTTCGTCACTCACCAAAGTGGTCCTGTTTTTTTCATCATATTTAGGAGTTACATTCCCTAAGCTATCCAAATCGGTGTTAAATTCAGGAGAGTTGTACATTCTTTTTGTAGAACTAGTAATTTCATTGAAGGGCTGGTAATATCTCGTAGAACTCTTATCTCCGTCACGAAAATTTTTGTTGTCGCTTTCTGAAAAATTAGTCCTCAGGTAAGTGTCCATTTCCCCAATAGGTACCTGGGCCAATTCCCCTGGTAATGCCCTGGCCACAATTTTACCGCTACTTAAGGTGTCATAGGCGATGTCCTCCGGAGTAACTACTTTAACTGAGCCATCGTCATTTATCTCATTTTTGGTATAGACATTTCCTCTATAGTAGTTAAAATCGTTAAATTCATCATCTACTATAGGTCTGTATACATCCAGCACCCATTCGGAAACGTTTCCGGCCATATCATATAATCCGAAATCATTGGGTTGATATTTCTTTACCTCGGCTGTAATATCGGCACCATCATCGCTCCATCCTGCAATTCCGCCATAATCTCCAGAACCTTGTTTAAAGTTAGCTAACTGATCTCCCTGAGTTTTCGCCTCACCTGATCTGGTGTATTGACCATCCCATGGATATTTCTTTCTTCCCCTGTACACATTGTAGCTTCTGATCCCAACCAATCCCAGGGCTGCATACTCCCATTCTGCCTCTGTTGGCAATCTGTACTCTGGTAAAAGGACTCCGTCTTTTCGTTGCACGTAAATATTCTTGGCTTCTCCCTCCTCCGGAGTAGTTCCCAAATCTTCTGAATTTTTACCCCCACGGGTGATTTCATCATTTCCTCCGTAAGCCTTGGTGGGAGCGTTTAAATAAGTTTCGGTGTCAAAGGTTGTAGCTCCATCTACATCATTATATCGGGCTCCTTCTTTTGTAAAGCCTCCATCTTCCAGGATAAGTTCGTTTACCCTATTGGTCCTCCATTTACTGAATTCAACTGCCTGAATCCAACTCACTCCTACCACAGGATAATTTGCATAGGCCGGGTGGCGCAGGTAATTATTTACCATCGTTTCGTTAAAACCGAGGCGGTTTCTCCAAACAAGGGTGTCCGGTACAGCCCCGGAATAGATATTCTTGTAATTTTCTTCACTTGGAGGGAAGACGTTTTTTAACCAATCCAGGTATTCCATATACATCATATTGGTAACCTCCGTCTCGTCCATATAAAAGGATTGGACGTGTTGTTGATTGGGGGTGTTATTCCAATCATGCATAGGATCATCCTGCACCCTTCCCATGGTGAAGGTTCCTCCTTCAATAAAAACCAGGCCTGGGCCTGTTTCCTGTTCCTTGTAATCAGTATTGTACTGAAAGCCTCCATCTTTTGAGTTGACATCCCAGCCGGTGGCCCGCGAGTTATCCTTGTTATTTGATTTTTTACAACTGAATATACCTGCGCTTATAGCGATGGTAAATAGTATTTTAAAGGCTACACTCGTCCTCATATTTTATTCTCTTTATGTAGTAATTTAGACTTTGCAATATAGTGATTAACGTGAAAAGTACAAGATTATTTTATCGGATTGAAAAACGAGCGAAAAACAGTTTGGACTTTTTTTTAAACGGCAAATTTAAAATTAGGATAATGGATAAGAAAATTAAGAAAATGACTGGTAAAATAATTTTTTTTTGTGAATGTTTCAAAATAATTAATGGTATTAGGCAATAATTATATAAGTTAGGAGTTATAATTGAGCCAGATTATTTTTAGTAACTTTTTTTTAATTTAAACAGAAAATCAGGGGAGGTACTTTTCTTACCAAGAATAAAAATATATATTTGTTGAACATAATTAATATTGTGATGAAAAATATTACAATTCTGGCTCTCGGATTTGCTTTACTGTCAAATTTTCAAGTCTTTTCTCAGGAAGAAAGAGATAGGGTAATTACTACCGCGGTTCCTTTTCTTTTAATCGCTGCCGATGCCAGAGCTGCTGGGATGGGGGATCAGGGGGTTGCCACCTCTGCCGATGCCTTTTCACAACATTGGAACCCGGCTAAATACGCATTTATAATAAGTGAGCAGGGAGTGGGGGTTTCCTATACTCCCTATCTCAGTAATATTGTAAACGACATATTTTTGGGGAATCTCACCTATTATAACCGGTTGGATGAGCGCAGCGCTGTAGCGGCCAGTTTAAGGTATTTCAGTCTGGGATCAATCGAGACCCAGGGAGGTTTTGAAGAGGTGCCACTGCTGTTAAGCCCTAATGAACTAGCCCTTGATCTCTCTTATGCCTTGCGATTAAACGACAGGTTTTCCCTGGCCGTTGCAGGGCGTTACCTGCGGTCAGACCTGAGACTCTCTGTCAATAACGATGATGCCACTGCGGCTTCTACCTTTGGAGTTGATGTGGCAGGATTTTATCAGGGGCCTAATATATATTTTAATAATTTTGACGGAAGAATTCGGGCAGGTTTTAATATTTCCAATATTGGACCTAAAATAAAATATGACGAGGTAGGACAGGAAAATTTTATCCCTACAAATTTAAAAACGGGAGCTGGATTTGATTTTGTGTTCGATGCTTCCAACAGATTGGGTACCTATATAGAATTCAATAAATTACTGGTTCCAACTCCACAGGATTTTAACAATGACGGGGTCATTGACCGGGCAGATGAAGAGGTATATAACGACATAGGCTCTATTGAGGGTATTTTTAAATCCTTTGGGGATGCACCCGATGGATTTTCTGAAGAATTAAAGGAGATTACCTGGGCCTTTGGCGCAGAATATGTTTTTCAGGAAGCTTTTTCATTTAGGACTGGTTATTTTAATGAAAGTGATACTAAAGGTTCCAGGAAATTTGTGTCTCTTGGTGCTGGCTTTAAATATGATTTGGTGCTCATTGATGTTTCTTATTTATTCTCTACCTCAGATGTAGTTAGCCCCCTGGAGGGAACCCTTCGATTTGGACTCACCTTCAATTTTGGAGAACAATACAGTGAAAATTAGCAGCGCTTAATTTATAAAGTTCCCTGTCTCTACGAGACTATCCGAGAGGATATTTTGGGATTTCGGGCACAACAAAAATCGAATAATTGATGAAAACCATTACTGTAGTTGCTGTTTTTGAAGTATTTGAATCATTTAAGAAACTTCCCCCAGAGGTGAAGGGGTTAATGGAGAAGGCGTTTGAGGCAAGAAATATGGCGTATGCTCCCTATTCAAAATTCAAAGTGGGTGCTGCGATCCTGCTTGACAATAAAGAAATAATAACAGGAAGCAACCAGGAAAATGCATCGTATCCCTCTGGGTTATGTGCCGAGCGCACTGCTATTTATTACGCGGGGGCTAAATTTCCAGAGGCTAAGATCAGGAGAATTGCCATTTCGGCAAAATCCTTGAATCATCATCTTGTAATTCCAATTCCTCCCTGCGGAGCCTGTAGGCAGGCGATAAATGAGTATGAAGTCAAACAGGAAACCCCTATAGAAATCTATTTTATGGGAGAAGGAGGTACGGTTATGAAATCGAATTCTTTGAAGGATTTATTGCCCCTCGGCTTCGATGGTTCCTATCTATAACGATTTCGATATTTTTTAGTTGAAAACTGTTTTCATTTCCTATTGAAAACTGTATTTTTGTGGCTGCCTTACAAATTCCACTGTACGGCCTTAAATTAATTTGTACATGAAGAAGATTACTAAAGCTACTTATTTGAAGTGGTATGAGGATATGTTGTTTTGGCGTAAGTTTGAAGACAAGCTTGCCCAGGTTTATATTCAACAAAAGGTGAGAGGATTTTTACACTTATATAATGGACAGGAAGCCATCTTGTGCGGCTCATTGCACGCTATGGATCTGACAAAAGACCGTATGATCACCGCTTACAGGAACCACGTGCAGCCTATTGGCATGGGCGAGGATCCCAAGAGGGTAATGGCCGAGCTTTACGGAAAAAAGACAGGGACTTCCCAGGGAATGGGTGGTTCCATGCATATTTTTTCTAAAGAGCACCGCTTTTACGGAGGGCATGGAATTGTAGGGGGACAGATACCTTTAGGGGCGGGACTTGCCTTTGCCGATAAATATTTTAAAAGAGATGCGGTTACCCTGACCTTTTTAGGGGATGGCGCTGCACGCCAGGGATCCTTACACGAAACCCTGAATATGGCAGTTAAATGGAAATTGCCGGTGGTGTTTTGCGTTGAGAATAACGGATATGCGATGGGAACATCGGTAGCCCGTACTTCCAAGAGTACAGAGATATGGAAATTAGGTTTGGGATATGATATGCCATGTGGACCTGTGGACGCCATGAATCCCATAAAGGTGGCGGAGGCTATGGACGAGGCCATTAAAAGGGCGCGCAGAGGGGATGGACCTACTTTTTTAGAGATGAAAACCTATCGATACAGAGGTCATTCCATGAGCGATGCTCAGAAATATCGCACCAAGGATGAAGTAGCCGAATATCAAAAAATAGATCCGATTACTCAGGTACTCGAGATCATTAAAGACAAAAAGTACGCCTCGGAGAAGGAAATAAAGGAAATAGACAAGCGTGTTAAAGAGTTGGTGAGCGAATGCGAAAAATTCGCTGATGAATCTGAATATCCGGATAAAAACGCGATGTACGATATGGTGTACGAACAAAAGGACTATCCATTTATATCACATAAAGTAGAATAATTATGGCAGAAGTAATTAATATGCCTCGTTTAAGCGATACCATGGAAGAAGGGGTTGTCGCAAAATGGCTTAAGAAAGTAGGAGATAAAGTTGAGGAAGGGGATATTCTGGCCGAAATTGAAACAGATAAGGCCACCATGGAATTTGAATCCTTTTCTGAAGGAACGCTTTTATATATAGGACTTGAAGAGGGTGAAACGGCCCCCGTAGATACACTTTTGGCCATCATTGGCGAAAAGGGTGAGGATATTTCTGGGTTGCTGGATGGTGCGGGAGCCCCGGAGAATAAGGAGAATAAAAAGGATTCTGAGACTAAAGAGGTTCAAAAATCAGAGGAACAAGCAAAGGAACCAGAGCCCGTCTCAACAGAGGAAACCCCCTCGGAGGAGGGAGAAATTCCGGAAGGAGTTCAGGTGATAAACATGCCGCGATTGAGCGATACCATGGAGGAAGGCACCGTAGCCAAATGGATCAAACAGGAAGGAGATAAGGTAGAGGAAGGCGATATACTGGCCGAGATTGAAACGGATAAGGCCACCATGGAGTTTGAATCCTTCTATGAGGGCACCTTGCTTAAAATCGGACTTCAGGAGGGGGAAACTGCCCAGGTAGATACTCTTTTGGCGATCATTGGTCCGGAAGGCACCGATATATCAAAAATTGGCCTTTCCGCTGGATCTTCCAAGGCATCCCCTGTCGCAGAAAAAAAATCCTCAGAAGAAATTCCCAAGGAAGAGGAAACTTCAGAGCAAGGCAAGGCTTCACAGACCCATAGTGACAAACGCATTTTTGCTTCGCCATTGGCCAAAAAAATGGCTGAGGATAAAGGGATCAAGCTTGCCGATGTAAAGGGTTCCGGTGAGAATGGCCGGATTGTAAGGAAAGATGTTGAAAGCTTTAAACCTTCGGAAAAAGCCAAGGCGGCTGAGGTGACCCAAAAGGCAAAAACTCAGACTGAGCCAGACAAACCATACCTTGCTGCAGGGGAAGAAGAATTTGAGGAAATCAAGAATTCCCAAATGCGCAAGACTATTGCAAAACGCCTGGGAGAGTCAAAATTCACGGCTCCTCATTATTACCTTACTATTGAGGTCAATATGGAAGGCGCAATGGCTTCAAGAAAACAAATTAATGAATTGCCGGAGGTGAAGGTTTCCTATAACGATTTGGTAATAAAAGCTTCGGCTATGGCACTTCGCAAGCATCCAAAGGTGAATTCACAATGGACCGGGGAGCATACTAGAATTGCGAAACACATTCATATGGGAGTTGCAGTTGCGGTAGAAGAGGGTCTTCTGGTTCCTGTTTTGCGTTTTGCAGACCAAATGTCCATGACACAAATCGGTGCTCTGGTAAAAGATCTTGCAGGGAAAGCGCGCAATAAAAAATTGCAGCCACAGGAAATGGAAGGCAGTACATTTACGGTTTCCAATTTAGGAATGTTTGGAATTTCAGAGTTTACAAGCATTATAAACCAACCCAATTCAGCAATTCTTTCTGTAGGAGCTATCGTTGAAAAACCGGTGGTTAAAAATGGTCAGGTAGTTGTTGGAAATACAATGAAACTAACCCTTGCCTGTGATCACAGGACTGTAGATGGAGCAACAGGTTCCGCTTTTTTACAGACCCTGAAAAGCTACCTGGAAAATCCAGTGACCATGTTGGCCTAAAGCCAGGGTTAAAAGAGAAAATATAAATTCAAAATCCCGCACTATTGCGGGATTTTTTTATCTTTAGCCCTATGAGGAATGCTTTATATATAATTGGGGTTTTTTCCGTTTTAGCTTTCTTACAGGCCTGTAATGTAGCACAAAATGCCTCCGTGGACCAAAGGATCCTCTCTGAAGGCCAACTCAAGGCTCCCAATCCAGTAATTTCAGAGAGTTCAGTAAAGAAAAATCTTGAATATCTGTCCTCCAATGAGCTTAGCGGACGTGAGCTCGGGACAGTGGGAATTGAAAAAGCAGCAGTTTTTATTGAAAGCATCTTTGAGCAAAACAATCTAAAACCCTATTATAAAACCTATCGCGATTCCTTTGAAATTGGCGGTAAAACAGGCTATAATTTACTTGGATTCCTGGAAGGAAAGGATCCTGTGTTAAAGCAGGAGTTCATCCTTCTCGGGGCCCATTACGATCATATAGGTACAGGGAAATCGGTTGATGGAGATTCTGTTTTTAACGGTGCCAATGACAATGCCTCGGGAGTGGTAGGGGTTTTAGAATTTGCAAAACACTTTTCAAAGAACAACGACCATAAAAGAAGTTTTCTTTTTGTGCTGTTTTCCGCTGAAGAAATGGGCCTTGTGGGGTCGAAACGACTCGCGGAAAAATTAAAATTGGAGGGATTGGATTTATATGCAATGCTCAATCTTGAAATGATAGGCGTGCCGATGCAGGCCACGGATTATCTGGCCTATATAACGGGTTTTGATGGCTCTAATCTGGCTGAAAAGTTTAATGAATATTCCAAGGCAGAGATTTTGGGATTTTTACCCAAAGCCGAGGAATTCAAGCTGTTTCAAAGAAGTGATAATTATCCGTTTTTTCAGGAATTCAATATCCCCGCACAAACTATCAGTACTTTTGATTTTACAAATTACCAGTATTACCATCACCTTTCAGATGATGCCCAAAAGATGGATTTCTCACATGTGTCGAGGTTCATTCAAGATGTGATCCCCGGGCTTTACAAAATGTCAAATACCTCAGAAAAGGAAATTAAACTCAACCGATCATGAAACATGTTGTAATTACAGGCACCAGCCGCGGAATAGGCCTTGAAATGGCAAAATTATTTGCCGGGGCGGGACATAAGGTGCTGGCACTTTCCAGGAATATCGGGCCGGTCGAAGCTTTAGAATTAAAAAATGTGCAGGCCATTTCCTGTGATATTACCAGGGAGGATTCTTTGGGTGAAGCAATTGAATATATAGGGTCCCAGTGGAAGACTGTCGATATCCTGGTTAACAACGCTGGGGCCATCGTAAATAAACCTTTTTTAAGCTCCGCAGTGGAGGACTTTAAAAATATATACAATACCAATGTTTTTGGCGTTGTCGCCATTATTCAAAAGTTACTGCCATTTATGAAAACCAGCGGTCACGTTGTTAATATCAGCAGTATGGGCGGGGTACAGGGCAGCGTTAAATTCGCAGGTTTATCGGCCTATAGCTCCAGTAAAGGGGCTCTTATTACCTTGACCGAACTCCTGGCAGAGGAATTCAGGGAAAAGGGTCCCTCCTTTAATGTGCTGGCCCTTGGGGCAGTTCAAACCGAAATGTTGGAAGAGGCATTTCCAGGATATAAAGCAGGCTTGTCTGCCGCGGAAATGGCCGAATATATTGTGGATTTTAGCCTGAGCGGCCAAAAATATTACAACGGAAAATTGTTGCAGGTTTCCCTCTCCACCCCATAACACCTAATTTGATGAACGATATTCTTGAAAAATACCTTCCGAGCCATGCGGTAAGCGCAATCTTCAGTTTGATTGAGGAAAACGGCATTCATCTTAAAATTGTAAATGAACGGGTTACAAGACATGGCGATTATCGAAGGATGCCTGATGGGGTACATCAGATTACCGTGAATTCAAATTTGAACAAATTCCGGTTTTTGATAACCCTGGTTCATGAAATATCACATTTGGTGGCTTTTGAAAGATATGGGAGGGCAATTCTGCCTCACGGTCAGCAATGGAAGTCTACCTTCCAGGAATTGATGTTGCCATTTATAAGGCCGGAAATATTTCCAAACCAATTATTGCCTTTAATTGCAAATCATTTTAAAAATCCAAAAGCCAGCGGAGATACCGATGCCTATCTTTCGGTTGCCTTAAAAAGATTTGATCCCCAGAACGATAACAATTATATATTTGAGGTGCCCAGCGGCGGGGTTTTTCGTATCTATAACGGCAGAATCTTTAAAAAGGGAATAAAACGAAGAAAGCGGTATGAGTGCCTGGAAATGTCCACAGGTAAAATTTATTTATTTCAACCAAATGCCGAGGTGGAATTGCTTTAAAATAAACAGTAGAAATTAAGACTTTATTAAGGTGAAGGTTATTTATTGGCACCTGGAATTTGGTAAAAATTTAAGGGTCAACTTCAAAAACCCTTTAACTATATTTCCTGTGTTTATACTATTGTTAACAGGCAAAAAAAGCCTGGAGGAATATTATAAGATCAGGGTAGAATTCTTTGAATTAGCCATATTATCTGGAATTAGATGATACCCCAACTATTTTTTGCGTTAATATTGTATAAAACCGATTGACATTAATCAGGAAAATTTATACTTTTAAATTAGTTAAAGAAATAAAAAAACGAATTTATAAGAGTCTGGATATGAAAACTAATAATACAAATTATTTTGCAGTGATCATGGCCGGCGGGGTAGGCTCAAGATTTTGGCCTGTGAGCACTTCCAAATTGCCCAAACAATTTCACGATATGCTGGGGATTGGGGAAACCCTGCTGCAGCATACCTTTAATCGCCTTGCAAAGGTTGTTCCTTCTGAGCAGATCCTGATACTCACCAACCAGGAATATAAGGAACTGGTAAAGCAGCAGCTTCCGGGGATTAGCGAGGAGCAACTGTTCCTGGAACCTGCCTTGCGGAATACCGCACCCTGTATCCTGCTCGCCGCCCTTAAAATTAGGAAACAAAATCCTGATGCCGTGATGCTAGTTGCCCCGAGTGATCACTGGATTGAAGATGAGAAAGAATTTGTGAGCAATATTCACCTGGCCTTTGAGGTTGCGGCAAAAGAGGAGGTCCTGATTACCTTGGGGATCAAGCCAACTTTTCCAAACACCGGTTACGGGTATATCAAATATACCGAGAGTAAGGAAAGCCAGCTGCAGAAGGTGGTTACATTCACCGAAAAGCCCGATCTCGAAAGTGCGAAAAAATTTCTTAAAGAGGGTAATTATCTTTGGAATGCGGGAATTTTTATTTGGAAGGCCTCATTTATTGTTGATTCCTTTATAAAATATCTTCCGGAAATGTATCAACTCTTTGAGAAAGGCGAAGAGCAATTGAATGGCCCCGGGGAGGACGAATTTATAGGGAGAGTATACCCTCAGGTCGAAAATATTTCTATCGATTTTGCCATCATGGAAAAATCTGAGTTTGTTTATGTCCTGCCGGCATCCTTTGATTGGAACGATTTAGGTACCTGGGGTGCCTTATACGGGGAATTGGAAAAGGACCATCACCGAAATGCCGTGGTGAATGCCCAATTGGTTTCTTATGACGCAAAGGATAATATTATTTATACCAATAAACCTAAAATAGTGGTGGTAGATGGACTTGAAGATTATATTATTGTAGACCATCAGGATGTGCTGCTGATAGTCCCAAAAGAGAAGGAACAGGAAATTAAAAAAATTAGGGACCTGGTAATGGAAAAGTATGGAAAAAGCCTAGGTTAGAAATGGAAAACAAAGAAAAGCCGGGTGCGCTTTCCACGGAAGCCACAAAGCAGAACGAATATTCTCATGCGAGCGGGATCTGGCAGAATTCCAGGGCATTTATCTCAGAGCTGCTCGATATCAGGCAGGATACCGACAGGGAAGCTACCGTGGAGGCGATTAAAAAGGATATTTCCTTTAAGGGCCACAATGCCTGGATTTTGATTTTTTCGGTATTCGTAGCCTCTATTGGCCTTAATGTAGGCAGCACAGCCGTTGTAATTGGAGCAATGTTGATTTCTCCACTTATGGGCCCAATTGTAGGGGTGGGATTATCGGTGGCCATCAATGATGTGGATACCTTAAAGAAATCCTTTATCAATATGGGAGTAATGGTTGGGCTGAGTGTACTTACCGCCTATATATACTTTTTGATCTCCCCGGTAAAAGAAGAGACCCCGGAACTGATCGCTCGCACCTATCCTACCATTCTGGATGTCCTGGTAGCCATATTTGGGGGATTGGCACTTATTGTCGCCAAAACAAAGAAGGGTACCATCGCCAGTGTGATCTTTGGGGTGGCTATTGCTACAGCCTTGATGCCGCCGTTATGCACCGTTGGATATGGTTTGGCCATTGGAAATATGGCGTATGCCGGAGGAGCGATCTACCTGTTTTCCATAAATGCTGTTTTTATTGCACTTTCCACTTTTGTGGTTTCAAAACTATTGGATTTTCCACTGGTAAAATATGCAAACAGCAAGCACCGGAAGAAAATTGCCCGAATTGCGTCCATTATTGCCATTATTGTTATGATCCCAAGTGTTATCCTCTTCGTGAACCTTTTACAAAAACAGGTATTTGAGGCAAAGGCCCGGGAATTTATAGCAGAGGTGTTGCGCTATAAGGGGGTGGAAACCATCAGGGCCGATCAGGATTATCACAAAAAGGAAATTGAAGTTTATCTTATTGGTGTTTCTGTGCCCCTGGCAACCATTGAAACCTGGAGAGAGCAAATGAAGGAGATTGAAGCCCTTAAGGAATCCACATTAATTGTGCATCAGGGAGCAAACCAGACAGGGGATTTAGCCTTGTTGTCAACTCAGGTAAGAAGTGGGATCCTGGAAGATCTCTATATAAAAA
>JBGSWA010000383.1:0-11555 GCA_041752645.1 Gillisia sp.
TGGTCGAATATTCCTCGCCCAACACCAATAACCCTTTGCATTTAGGCCATGTTAGAAATAACCTGCTGGGATATTCGGTCGCGGAAATACTAAAAGCAAGTGGGAAAAATGTATATAAAACCCAGATCATCAATGACCGCGGAATTCACATTTGTAAATCCATGCTGGCATGGAATCGCTTTGGCAAGGGGAATACCCCTGAATCCACCGGGTTAAAGGGCGATAAGTTGGTAGGGAATTATTACGTTAAATTTGATCAGGAATACAAGAGGGAAATCTCAGAATTAATTGCAAGTGGGAGCTCGGAAGAGCAGGCCAAGGGGCAAGCCCCTATTTTATTGGCAGCCCAGGAAATGCTCGTCAAATGGGAAGCCGGAGATCCTGAGGTGATCTCGCTTTGGAAAAAAATGAATCAGTGGGTGTACGAGGGTTTTGAAAAAACCTACAAGGCTTTAGGCGTAGATTTCGATAGGAATTACTACGAGAGCGACACCTATCTTTTGGGAAAGGAAGTAGTAGAGCAAGGCCTGGAAAAAGGGGTTTTCTTTAAAAAAGAGGACGGCAGTGTATGGATTGATCTTACAGGGGATGGTCTGGATCAAAAAATCGTGTTGCGGGGGGATGGCACCGCAGTTTACATGACACAGGATATTGGAACCGCCATTCAACGTGTAAAAGATTTTGATATAGATGGAATGGTTTACACCGTGGGGAACGAGCAGGATTATCATTTTAAGGTGTTGTTTTTGATTCTGAAAAAACTCGGTTTTACCTGGTCAAATTACCTGTATCACTTAAGTTACGGAATGGTTGACCTCCCGGAAGGAAAAATGAAGAGCCGTGAAGGAACCGTGGTGGATGCCGATGATCTGATCGCGCAAATGAAAGAAACGGCAAGGACCATTTCGGAAGAATTAGGGAAGCTCGAAGGCTATTCGCCGGAGGAAAAAGAGGAGCTTTATACCATAATAGGCCTTGGAGCCTTGAAGTATTACATTCTCAAGGTGGATCCCAAAAAACGTATTTTGTTCAATCCGGAGGAATCTGTCGATTTTCAGGGAAATACCGGACCCTTTATCCAGTATACCTACGCCAGGATCCAATCCATTCTAAGGAAATCCGGTTTTGATTACACCTTGGAACTCCCCATAGATCCAGGCTATAGATTACATGAAAAGGAAAAAGAGTTGATAAAACAACTTCAGTTATATCCCGAGGTGGTGCAATTGGCGGCCGGGAGTCACAGTCCTGCATTGATTGCCAATTACACCTACGATTTGGTGAAAGAATTTAATGCCTTCTATCAAAATGTTCCTATTTTAGGGGCTGAGAAAATAGAGGAGAAAAAATTTCGGGTTCAACTATCCGATTCCGTTGGAAGGCTTATAAAATCGGCTTTTCAGCTATTGGGCATACAGGTGCCGGAGAGGATGTAAAAAGCCCCCTAATCCCCAAGGGGCTAATTTCAGAATAACGGAAAATAAAACTTTTCACTTCAATATCAAATCATTAAATTTGCATTCTGCATTTTTGGAGCAGGAATATTAAAACACAGGAAAGATTATGTTTGATAATTTAAGCGACAAGTTAGAAAGTGCCTTACACGTCTTAAAAGGCCATGGACAGATCACCGAGATTAATGTTGCGGAAACCTTAAAGGAAGTACGACGCGCGCTTGTTGATGCGGATGTCAATTATAAAATAGCCAAGGAATTCACCTCCATCGTCAAGGAAAAAGCCATGGGTCAGAACGTGTTAACCGCGTTAAAACCTGGACAGTTAATGGTGAAACTCGTCAAGGATGAGTTGACCCAATTGATGGGAGGAGAGGCCGAGGGAATTGATCTTTCCGGGAATCCTTCGGTAATATTAATGGCTGGTTTGCAGGGGAGTGGGAAAACCACCTTTTCCGGGAAACTGGCGAATTATCTCAAAAGCAAAAAATCCAAAAATCCTCTTTTGGTCGCCTGTGATGTGTACAGGCCGGCAGCAGTTCAGCAACTACAGGTTGTTGGAGAGCAAATAGGGGTGGAGGTTTTTAGCGATGAAGGAAATCAGGATCCCGTTGCAATTTCCAAGGCAGCCATTGCTCATGCCAAGAAAAACGGTCACAATGTGGTAATTATAGATACTGCAGGCCGCCTGGCGGTAGATGAGGCTATGATGAGTGAGATCGCAAATATTCGCGATGCCATCAAACCTCAGGAAATCCTGTTTGTGGTGGATTCTATGACCGGGCAGGATGCGGTACATACGGCAAAAGCCTTTAATGAAAAGTTGAATTTCGACGGGGTGATCCTCACCAAACTGGATGGTGATACCCGTGGGGGTGCGGCTATTTCTATTAAATCGGTAGTTAATAAACCTATTAAGTTTATAGGTACCGGCGAAAAAATGGATGCGATAGACGTGTTCTATCCCTCGCGTATGGCCGACAGGATCCTGGGGATGGGGGATGTTGTTTCGCTGGTAGAACGTGCACAGGAACAATACGATGAGGAAGCAGCCAGGAAGCTTCAGAAAAAAATTGCAAAGAACCAATTTGGCTTCGATGATTTCCTGAACCAATTGCACCAAATCAAAAAAATGGGGTCTATAAAAGACCTGATGTCAATGATTCCTGGTGCCGGAAAAATGCTGAAGGATGTGGATATTGATGACGACTCCTTCAAGCATATAGAAGCCCTTATTTACTCTATGACCCCGGAGGAAAGAAGTACGCCAAGCTTGATCAATGCCAATAGAAAAAAACGAATTGCGAAAGGCTCTGGCACCTCAGTTCAACAGATCAACCAATTGCTGAAACAGTTCAACCAGATGGGGAAAATGATGAAGATGATGCAAGGCGGCGGCGGTAAAAAAATGATGCAGATGATGAAGGGAATGAAATAGGGTCCCCAGCACACACAAATGAATTTTTTTAAAAAATATAATCAGGCCTTTTCCGTGGAGACGTGGGGCAGGGGCTTTAAACTGGAAATTTGAAATGACAATTCTTGACGGTAAAAAAATCAGCAACGAAATTAAGGGTGAAATTGCGGCGGAAGTTCAAAAAATGATTGACCGCGGGGAAAAAGTACCCCATTTGGCAGCGATTATTGTTGGGAATGACGGGGCGAGTGAGACCTATGTAGCCAGCAAGGTAAAGGCTTGCCAGCGCGTAGGCTTTGAATCCACCCTGGTTAAAATGTCAAGTACAACCAGTGAGACCGAATTGTTGAATAAAATCAAGGAATTAAACGAAAATCCGGATATAGATGGATTTATAGTTCAATTGCCCCTGCCCCCACAAATTGATACCCAGAAAGTATTGCTAACGGTAGATCCGAATAAGGATGTAGACGGATTCCACCCTACAAATTTTGGAAAGATGGCCCTGGATATGAGCAGTTTTATTCCTGCCACCCCTTTTGGAATTCTGGAATTATTGGAAAGATACAAGGTGGAAACCCAGGGAAAACACACCGTTGTAATTGGCAGGAGTCATATTGTTGGCAGACCGATGAGTATTTTGATGGGAAGAAAAGGCTTCCCAGGAAATTCCACCGTAACCCTTACCCATAGTTACACCAAAAATATCACTCAAATCACCTCTCAGGCGGATATAATTATTACTGCCCTGGGGAATCCCGGATTTTTAAAAGCAGAAATGGTAAAAGAAGGCGCCGTGATTATCGATGTGGGAATCACCAGGGTAATCGATGAAAATACCGAAAGAGGGTACCGGCTTTCCGGAGATGTGGATTTTGAAAACGTATCTAAAAAAGCATCTTTTATTACCCCGGTTCCTGGGGGCGTAGGCCCGATGACCATCGCCATGTTATTAAAAAACACCTTGCTGGCAAGGGAAAACCACAGGAAAGAATAAGCCTTTAATGCGGTTATATATATATTCAAAAGGCCGTCTACAGACGGCCAATTTTTTTGAATCTCGATGCCTTCTTATTCCTGAGTTTCCAGTTTCCAGTCCAGGTAATTGTGCAGATCGGTTTCTATAAATCGCAATCCAAAAGAAAAGACCGCCAGATCATCGATATATCCTATAAGGGGAATAAAATCAGGGACTATGTCAAAAGGGTTTAAAATATATAAAAAACCGAATGCGATGGTTGCTATTGTAAACCAGGGCACTTTGGTATAAATTCCTTTTCGGTAATCTGTGAGCATACCCAGCATCACCTTGCCAAGTTCGGAGTATTTCCTGAGCACACTCGCATTGACTATTCTGCTGGAAATTTCATCCTGGTTGTCCATCACCACATCTACATCATCCTCTTTAATTTCAACGATGGAATCACTCATAAATTCTTCATCGATGATTTTACTCTTTCTTTTAAACATAATAGTAGCTATTTTACGAGGTTATTGTATTAATTTCTTCTTTATCATTTCCATATTCTTTCTTATATATTTTTAATATAAGCAAAAATAGTGAGATCAGGAGCGGCCCGAAGATAAGTCCCATAAACCCGAATAAGGGAACACCAATTACTACGCCAATCAGGGTAATTAATGGATGCACGCTGGAGAGTTTTTCCAGAACATAGAGTCTCACCAAATTATCGGTCATCCCTACAACGGTAAATCCGTAGATCAAAATCCCTGTAGCTTGCCAGTTTTGGCCTTGTGAAAACAGTAAAATAGATACGGGGATAATTCCCAGGGCAGTTCCTAAAAACGGGATCAGGGAACCAATTGCTGTAATGGCGAACCAGAATATGGGTTCCGGAACTCCAAAAATCAGGTAGCCGATTAAAGCGACAATTCCCTGGAAGAGTGCTACCAAAGGAATTCCCAGGGCATTGGAGCGGACTGATGTATCGCTTTCGGTTCCTATCAATTTGATATTTTCGTCTGCCAAGGGAATATAAGAAATCAAAAGTTCCTTTAGTTTTTCCTGGTTGATCAGCATATAATAGAGCAGAAAATACATGATGGCAATGGCAATGGTGGCATTAAATGTGCCCCCGGCAACATTTTGCAGGTTGTTGGAGATCCAATTTGCAATGGAGGAACTGTCTATGGTATTGCTAAAGCTATAATTAAAATAGGTTTCCAATTTCCCGATTTGGTCTTTAAAGATATCTACTATTTTTTCTGAATTGGTGATGGCCTTCTTGATTTTTGAGGAAAGCATTAATGCGATTAAGCTCACCGGAATCAGAATGATTACAAAGGATGCCAGCATCAAAGCTCCTGCCGCCAGGGATTTTTTCCAGCCTTTGGCCACCAACTTCCGCATCCAATTTTTAAAAATCACATAAAGGGTGATGGCTCCCAGTACTCCTGAGATATAAGGCATCAATTCCTTAAATATTAAAATTCCTAAGAACAAAATAATAAATAGCACGAGCAACTGACGCACCAGATTAGGATTTAGTTTATTCATGGAGTTACTTATTTAGCAAATAGCTGCTCGATTTTTTTAAATGCTTTAAATTCCAATGCATTTCCGGAGGGATCCCTAAAAAACATGGTTGCCTGTTCTCCGGTTTTACCTTGAAAGCGAATATAAGGTGCAATTACAAATTCAATGTTTTTTTTCTTTAATTCCTCGGCAAATTCCTGAAAATCTTCCCATTCCAGAACTACCCCAAAATGTGGGATTGGCACTTCTTTTCCATCCACCAGATTGGCATTTACAGTCGGAGATGGGGGAGATTGGTCTTCGTGCAAAACCAACTGATGCCCGAAAAAATTAAAATCTACCCACCTTTCGCTGCTCCTGCCTTCTTCGCAGCCTAAGGTTTCACGGTAAAAAATTCTGTTTTTATCAAGGTTGGAAACCGGAAGTGCCAGGTGGAAGGGTTGGAGTTTTTTCATATTAATTATTTGGCAAGATTTGACAGTTAGGTGCAAATTTATTGTAAAATTATAAAGATATACCTGTAATAAGTCAAGGTTGTTTGCTAATAATCTGTTAATATTTTTCTTCTGAAGTATTCCTGCTCTTAAAATGTTTTGAATCGGAAGAATTCGAGGGATTCTGATGAGGTCTTGACTCGGCCAAACCAGAGGGTTTATTCCCGGGGGAGATTATGGGGATGTTAATTTTTTCAGATTTTAAAACCATATCATTAATGGTTTGGAGTTCCACCGGAGTCAAATCGCGCCATTCCCCTACCGGAATATCCAATTGGACATTCATGATCCTTACTCGTTTTAGGTGAGTAACCTCATATCCCAAATATTCACACATCCGGCGGATTTGCCTGTTCAGGCCCTGGGTAAGAACAATCCGGAAATCAAATTTTCCGAGACCCTCCACCAGGCACTTTTTGGTATAGGTATCCAGGATGGGAACCCCCTGGCCTAAACGCTCCAAAAAGTTTGGGGTGATTGGCCGGTTCACGCTCACAATATATTCCTTTTCGTGATTGTTCCGGGCCCTTAAAATTTTGTTTACAATTTCCCCGTCGTCCGTTAAAAAGATAAGTCCTTCACTGGCTTTGTCTAAACGGCCTATTGGAAAAATGCGTTTGGGGTAATTTATGTAGTCTATGATATTGTCCTTTTCCACACCCGTATCGGTGGTACAAACAATCCCCACGGGTTTGTTAAAGGCTATGTACACAGGTTTTTCTTTTTTGTTCAAGATGGTTTTCCCGTCCACCTGTACCAGGTCCCCTTCGGAAATTTTAGTGCCCATCTCCGGAATTTTCCCATTGAGGCTAACCCTTCCCTGTTCAATCAGTTTGTCGGCTTCGCGTCTTGAACAAACTCCGGCTTCGCTTAAATATTTATTGATTCGGGTAAGTTGCATCTGATACTATAAGTTAGACTGCAAAGATACGTTCATCAGCTAAAAATCCAGCGGATATGAACTATTTAGTTTTGCAGTCCTTTTAGAGGATTTATTTATTATTTGAATTTTCAGCTTCAACTACATCGGTATCTTTTCGGTATTTTAACATGGAGATCCCCGCTATAAAAAAAATAATCCCAAGAATTGCCAAAGCCCAGGGACTCAGCATTAAGGAAAGACTTCCAAAAATTCCCAGGACACCAAGTACAAGGCCTACTGCTCCGGCAATTGTCATAACTAGTGCTAAAATCTTGATCATAATAAAAATTATTAGTTAGAAGATAAAGGTAAACAAAGAATCTATACACTACTTCTTATTAACATTTCTTAAGAGGAATCCAAAGAAATTCACAATAAATTTAAGATTGTACTGGATTTAAATGATTGACATTTTCCCCCGATTTACCAGCTAATCATAAAATATTTGATTTTTGCATTGTCGGGAATTTGGGAAGAAATTATTCTGGTATCAGTGTCGTACCGCAGGCCAGCGGGCAATTCTTTTTTGTCGATGGTGAGGTATAAATTGAGCTCGTCTATAAATACCACTGCTGAATTAAGGGTGTTTTCAATCCTGGAGATCGCATATTTCTCCACCACATCCCCAAAAGTGCTTTTGATGTTCAATCCTTTAGCAGTTTGAAATTTGGGATCCAAAATTTGGATGTATCCAATGGTACTGGTAGAATCAAATTGTTGAACCGGTTCCAGAATTAAAAGGGGGGAGCCGTTGTGATCGAAAATTTCAATATTGTTCGCGACATTCAAAAAGGGACCTTTGGAGTTATTTCGAACGATGGAATCTTCTTTAAAGACAGAGTCCAGCTGGTTGATTCGGATTTCTTTGGTAAGAGGCCCCACCCGGTTGGTGTCAATTAAAAACGGATCGGAATCCCTGCCACATCCGCTTAGGAGAACTGTAATAAAAACTAAACTTAAAATTTTCATACTCAATTTATTTTTTCAGACCAATACGGTACTCTTTGATTTAACGATATACTAATTTTATTATTATTGGGTGACAAATACTGATTTTTCTAGACACCCCTAGAGGATTTTTTAAATGCCTTGTTCAGGATGCTCAAAACGCCTCTTATAAAGGTTGCACTGGTCAAAACCTTGATAATGGCACCTTGAGATCTGCCGCCGCTTCTCCTTGATTTTGAAGCTGCTCCCTCTATGGTTTCCCGTTGCTTTTTAGCTTTCTCCCTGGCATCTTGCTCCTCGGCACGTGCCATTTTTTGAGTTAATAGCTCATATGCGCTTTCCCTGTCAAAGGTTTTATTGTATTTGGGAAAAAGCTGTGAAGCACGGATCAAATTGTCAATTTCCTGAGGTGTTAATATATCCATCCTGCTCATTGGGGCGCGCATCAGTGTCGCTGCAAGCGGGGTAGGCCTTCCTTTTTCATCCAGGGCTGAAATCAAAGCTTCCCCTATTCCTAACGAAGTTATAACCTCTTTGGTATCGTAAAACTCTGAAATAGGATAATTTTCGGCAGTTAATTTTATTGCTTTTCTGTCATTGGCGGTAAATGCACGAAGGGAATGCTGGATTTTCAATCCTAACTGGCCAAGGACTTCCTTAGGAATATCGGTTGGGTTTTGTGTTATAAAAAAAATACCAACTCCTTTTGAGCGTATTAATTTAATTATACCTTCAATTTGATCCAGCAAGGCACCAGAGGCCTCTTTAAAGATTAAATGCGCCTCGTCTATAAACAGGACCAATTCCGGTTTGTCACTATCTCCTTTTTCCGGAAAGCTCGAATAAATCTCAGCCAATAAACTGAGCATAAAGCTCGAAAACAATTTGGGTTTATCCTGAATGTCAGTTAGCCGGATTATATTTACATAGCCTTTTCCTTCAGGGGTTTTTCTTACGAGATCCTGTACTTCAAAGGATGGCTCTCCAAAAAACAGATCGGCATCCTGTTGCTCCAAAGCCACAATTTTCCTGAGGATGGTCCCGGTTGACATTTTGGACATCCGGCCATAGCTTTTCTCAAATTCATCCGTGCCTTGCCCGGTGGCAAACTGAAGGATTTTTTTGAGATCCTTTAAATCCAGCAGGGGGAGATGATGGTCGTCACAATATTTAAAAACAATGGCCAGAATCCCGGTTTGAGCCTCGGAAAGCTCCAGGATCCGGGCAAGCAATACCGGGCCAAATTCACTTATGGTTGCCTTTAGTCGCAGCCCGGGTTGTCCCGAGAGGCTCAGGATTTCAACCGGAGAGCCCTGAGGCGTAAAGGGATAACCTATCGTTTTGTGCCGGGCCTCCAGCTTTTCGTTACTAACGGCGGGTTGTGCGATCCCACTTAGATCCCCCTTAATATCCATCAGCAGGACCGGGATGCCTTTCTGGGATAAATTTTCAGCCAGGATCTGCAGGGTTTTGGTTTTTCCGGTACCGGTAGCCCCCGCGATCAGGCCATGACGGTTCAGGGTTCTAAGCGGGATTTTAACTTGGGCCTCCGCAAAGGCTTTTCCCTCGAGCATGGCTGCGCCCATAAAGATATACTCCCCCTTGGTGGAATACCCGTTTTGGATATGTGCTATAAATTTCTCCTCTGCTGCCATGGGACTAAGGTATTATTGAAACACTTTTATAACAAAAAAAAACAGTTCTTAGGCGTATCATTTTACTAAGTTATTATAATAATTGGAATTCAAGGAAAACCAGATTAGCAATTTCTTAACTTTTTTTTATTTCAGACCCATTTTTTAACCGGGCATTTCGGGTGGGGGGGGCTGCAATTTCCAAATTATTCCCATAGATCCCACAATTTTTCTACCCAAAACATTCGTAGTCCACGCAGATTAAAAACTGTAATTTTAGCAGCAGGAAAGCTGCACAGCGCAAATAAAGGTGTAAAGCCTTGGGAAGCACTGCGAATCCCCTATGATCAGAAAAAACCCAAAGACCAGAAGAGGAACTCCAACTTGCATCGGGACCCCTATAAAACAATAAATAACCATCTATGAAATACTGTGCACTTTTTTTTGGTCTGCTGCTCTTAGGCTGCCAAATCCAAAAAACCAGCCTTGAAAAAGTGTCGAAATCGAAAAACGAGCTCTTAAAGCCGGTTTTTGATAATGCCCAGAAATATGAGTTGCAAATACTCTATACCCAGATTGACCGAAAACCAAATGGCGAGGTGGAATTCAGGGATTTCAACTACAGGGGAAGCGATACCGCTTATTTTTATCCGGCCAGCACGGTAAAACTTCCCGTAGCGGTATTGGCACTGGAAAAATTGAAAGAGCTACGGCACCAGGAAAAAATTGAAATCAGCAGGAATACCCCCTATTGTTTTGTGCCTGACTCGGTGAAACATTCCATTTCCCGGGATATAGAGGCTGTTTTTGCGGTAAGCGACAATGAAGCTTTTAACCGGTTGTTCGAATTCTTGGGTCAGGATTACATCAATGACAAATTGGAGCAGAAAGGATTGAGTCCGGCACGGATCTCACACCGGCTTTCAGTAGGAAATGCGTTAAACACCCAAACAAAGCCACTACTTTTCCATATTCCCGAAAACGGCGATTCTACAGCCTTTTCTTTGCCAGGTACCAAAAATCAGGTTTTAGCCCCCCTTAAAATGAAGGGAATTAAAAAAGGGATCGGTTTTATTGAGAATGATAGCCTGGTTAAAGGAGCCTTTGATTTTTCATTTAAAAATTATTTCCCCCTGGGGGTACAACACCAATTGATGAAGCAATTGATGTTTCCCGGGAATTTTTCTGAACATAAGACCTTTGAAATGGACAGGGAAGACAGGGAATTCCTGCTCCGTGCCCTAAGCCAACTCCCCCGGGAGGCGGGCTATGATCCCGGAGAATATCCGGATTCTTATGTGAAATTCTTTTTATACGGGGACAGGACAAAGGAGATTCCCAAGGGGATAAAAATTTACAATAAAATTGGCCAGGCCTATGGGACACTTACCGAAACAGCGTATATAACCCATGCCTCCCTGGGGGTGGAATTTTTCCTTTCAGCCACCCTTTTGGTCAATAGGAATGGGGTTTTTAATGACGACACCTATGAATATGAGAGCATTGGGATCCCTTTCCTGGGCGCCCTGGGCAGGGCGATCTATGATCTTGAGTTAACCCGGGGAAAATAAAACAAGCCCTGGGAATTCTTGTTTAAAGATGCTACAGCAGAAAAAGATCTCATTAAAATCCTATGTTACCGCAGGAGCAAGCATTTGTATGGTTCCTTTCCCGGCATCTATTTCCGCCTGAATGCCGTTTGGGATGGTGAAATTATCCTTAATATGTCCGAACATGGCTCCGGAATAAGCCGGGATTTTTAATGGTTTTATATAGTAGTCTATGACCTCTTCCAGGGTGAGGGATCCATATCCGTTGCCCCCGGGATCGCACTCGGTGCATTTTCCAAATACAAAACCGGAAATTTTATCTAAAACCCCCCCGAGTTTTAACTGGGACATCATCCGGTCTACCGCATAGATTTTTTCACCGACATCTTCCAGGTAGAGTATCTTATTTTCCCAATCCGGGAGGTAATCCGATCCCATCAGCCCGGTTAATACCGACAGGTTTCCTCCCATTAATACCCCGCTGGCAATCCCCGGGTAAATTGTGCGTATCCTGTTGGAGACCTGGGTGAGGTTGTCCCCGGTTTCGCTGGGATTTTTCATCAAAATGGCCTCCCCTTCAAAAAGGATCTTTTTAAAATAGGAATAACTGAATTTGTTCCAGGTGGAAACTGCCAGGGG
>JBGSWA010000384.1:0-2251 GCA_041752645.1 Gillisia sp.
GATATTTTATTAAAAGCTCGATTGGCGGTAATAAAATATTAATTCTTTTAAGTAAGTCCTGACTTATATTTTGTTGTGCTGAGCCAACTGCCCTTGAGATAATTTCGTCTTTGTTGTTTTTAAGAAATTGAAAAATAAAGGTGTATGGATAATTATCGTTTGGTATAAATGCGCAAATGGCCTGATTACATGTAGCTACCATACTAATGATTCCTATTTCGCCAACAGTGGCACCATACATAGCAATTAGCACGGAATTTTTAGGCAGTAATTTCGCTGACGAATTCTTTAAAGCTACCTCTGTAATTCTTTCTTCCGTAGAGGTGATAAAAGAATTATCCAGTTCTTTAGATTTAATCCAAGGGATAGTTCCATTAACATAATATTCCATTTTAGTCCTACTAGGTGTACCTCCAGATGTAGTTCTATAAACGTCTCCTAACTGCCCAACCTTCCACCCCTTCGGTATCTCCCCCAATTCACTCTCCTGCATTTCACCAGTAGCACCAGGGAAATTAAAATCAACAAACCATTCTTTAAACAATGCCTGTGCAATGGCTTCAAGGGTTTGGTTGGTTTGGCGGTTCAGTTCTATTTTATCATCTAAGCAAGAAAGGATAGAAGCAATTTCTTTTTGTTTTTTATAAGATGGTAGATTGATTATCAAATCTCCAATTTCTTGAAGATTGATATTAGGTTGAGCAGATTGCCCTGTACTTCTATTTACATAAGCATAAAATGATTTCTGTCGCATGAAATAATCAATGTATTTCGGAAATGCAACTGATTTATTTAGCCTTATAAGAGCAAGGGCTTGGTTTGTATTAGCAGGTAAAAATTCTCTTTTTACAACTGCCGTCTTACCAAGAATCATACCTGCCATCGAAAATAAAATGTCGTCTTCTTCAAGTTGCGACCGTTTTAATTTTTCATGCGTTTCAGGTGTAATTGAAACAAACTTGGATGAATCAATTGTACCATCAAATGTAAGGGCTTCAGCTTTAATATAATTTACTCCACTATCAACAAACCTTTCACCTAATGTTGTTGGTGTTGTCCCTTTAGTAATTTTAATTGCTAGTTCTCCAAGTTTAATTTGTTTCCATTCCTCAAAACTCATATCCAATACTTTTTAAGTTTTCACGAATCTATGCTTCTAATGTATAACCTTTGCCCGAGCTCCAAGCATATCTGAATATCTGCTAGTTAAACTTTTCAATTTTTAAAAATGTTTCATTCAAGTGATCAAATCCACCATCTCCCGTAAGCAACACCGCATCAATTACCGATGCAGTGGCAGCAATCCAGAGGTCATTCTTTCCCATGGTATGTGCAGTTCCTCCTTTCATTTTGCCTTTAGAGTCAGGATGCTTGCCCTTGCTGTAGCCGTCTATCATTGCATATTGTTGCAGTAAAGTTTCATCCGTATGATTGATGTCGATGTAAGTTACTTTTTGTAAGAAGGCATCTAAAATTGCTGTTCTATTTGCACCCCACCCTAACTGAATTTTTAAAGCGTGCAATTCAGCTTTTGTAACCACAGATATCACGAGCGTATATTCATATTCTACATCACGCAACCATTTTACAGCAGCCTGCCCGATGGCATTATTTCTGAGGATATGCAGTACGATGCAGGTATCTGCTACGATGTATTTCATTGATGAGTGCTTTTAAGTAGCTCATCAAATTCTGCATCGGTTTCTTCGCCCGGCCATTGCCCCGCAATATCAAATAAGGGATTTCTTGTGCCTGATTTTTTAACCTGAAATAACAATTGCTGCTTCGCTGTCATGGCAGTGGGTAGCTTGTTGAAATACTGGTCAGCGCTGCTGATTTCACCAAAACTTAGCAGCTCAATAAATGAAATAGAGCCGCCAGCCCGGTAGTTAGCCATCCCCTGTATGGAGAATTCTTTACCAAAGAAATTTTTTAAGTCTTCCAGCATTTGTTCCTGGTTGTCTTTCACCAAAATATTAACCGGGCCGTCATTGGTAATCATTACCAACCGCCTCTTGCTGTATTTCATTTCATCTAAACTTCCTGTAACCACAATTTTGTGTGACTCCGGTATGCTTTCCTCCAATTGTTCAATTTTTTTAAAATCTGAAAGCCTCACTTCTATTTCCGGAATGGTATTTCTGTTACTCAGGTAAAAAACTTCTTTTTCTCCCTTAAAATTATTTTTGAAAGCTATCAGCGATTTTAACAGCGGTTTATCCAGGCTATTATTATTTTGCGGGTCATCTTC
>JBGSWA010000385.1:0-5677 GCA_041752645.1 Gillisia sp.
CAGGGAAGGAAGTTCAATGAATTTGCGCAGGACCTCAGCCTGTCCCAGCTGCTGCTCCTGGCCAACAAAAGGATGAAAGACCTGAGCGATCGATATAAAATTGACAAACCAGCACTGGAGGAGGAAGATGGCCTTGTAGCCATAGACGAACACATGGGCGGGCAGCGACGCTCGGTAAAGACCCTCTCCGGCGGGGAAACATTTATCCTGAGTCTCTCGATGGCCCTGGCGCTTTCTGATCTCGCGTCTAAGAATGTGGAGATCAACAGTTTATTTATCGATGAGGGATTTGGTTCGCTGGATTCAGAAACCCTGGACCAAACCCTGGATTCCCTGGAAAAATTACAGGCCGAATCCTCCAAAACCATCGGGATTATAAGTCATGTGGATTCGCTGAAAGAACGCATCGCGACTCAAATAAAATTAACCCGGAACGGACAGGGATATAGCAGTTTGGAGGTGAGTTAATTCGCTTAGGTAAGGGGTTGATCGGTTCGTGCATTTACTGCTTCCCTCCTTTGAAAGCAGGAGTTTGTAAGGCTTATTTTTCCTGAAACAGATCGGGATAGAATTATAAATTCGGATTTATTTCGATAATTGGGATTGGATGGTTTAATTTTTATAATTTTGAATCATTCTAAATAAAACCGAAAACCAGCAGAAAGGATGTTTTTCAGAGGTACTGCATTTAATCCCATTTAATAAAAATCAACGCATGAAAACAGCATCGCTCACCAAGAATCTCGAATATAAAGAATCCAGGCCGGCCATTCAGGTTTTAATGGAAACAGATACCAGTAAAGAAATCCGTATTGCCTTGAAAAAAGGGCAGATAATGAAAGAGCACAAAACCCCTTTTCCTATTGTAGTTGAGATTTTCGAAGGAAAAATAAATTTCAGTGTTCACGGGGAAGCCATGTCTTTAGAAAAAGGAGACCTGATAGCCCTTGAGGCCAATGTCCCTCATGACCTGAGGGCTGAGGCGGACAGCACCGTGAGATTAACCCTGACTAAATCCGATACTGCAAAAAGGGTGGAAGATGTTATAAATAATTCCTGAGTAATTGGGGAAGTAATAAATCATCAGGGGCAATTGGCCGTTGCCCCTTTTATAAAACAAATTTTTCTTTTCGTGAATTCGAAAACCGGAATTTGTTTTTGCTTTTTATTATTTCTCCCTTTATTCTTCTTCTTTTTTGATCACGTTCCTCGCGATCTCAATTTTAAATTTCTTGCCCTTCATTTTCTCATCCCTGATAAGGTTTAAGAATCCTTGAACTTTACTGGCCTTTACCGCCGCAAAGGAAATAAAATCCTTCACCTCTATCAAGCCCAGATCGCCTCTTTCCAGTTTCCCTTTTTGAGAAAAGAAACCGACAATATCAAATTTATTCAGTTTGTTTTTCTTGCCGCCACTTATGTAAATGGTTTGAAATTCGGGCAATTTCGGGAGGAGCTTGGAATTCCCGACTTTCAGAATTTTCAGTGACTTATCCAGGTAATCCGGCCTTTTTTCACTTTCATTTAAAATGATATACGCGGTCCCGGTTGCCAACATTCTGGCGGTCCTTCCATTTCTATGCGTAAATTCACCTTCCCTTGCCGGGAGTTGATAATGGATTACGTGGTTCATTTCCGGAATATCCAACCCACGGGCGGCCAAGTCTGTGGTTATTAAATAATTGACAGAGGCGTTCCTAAACATGATCAAGGCGCGCTCCCGCTCATCCTGGTCCATCCCCCCGTGGTAATAGGTTGCACAGATTCCTTTTTCATTCAACAATTCGCTAATACGCTCTGCCGCATCCCTGTGGTTGCAAAAAACCAAGGCTGCTTCAGAATTTAAAGAGCAAAGCAGGCGGAACAGACTTTCTATTTTGTCCTTCTCTTGGGAGATCACTATTTTTGTGGAAAGATTGGCGCTTTGTTCTTCTTCCGGAATAAAATCCAGAATGCTTGGGTTTACCACTCCTGTATATCGCGGAATTTCAATATCAGAGGTGGCCGAAACCAGAACCCGTTTGTTGAGCTTCGGCAATTTGCCTATAATAAAAGACATTTCCTCGTGAAAACCGAGTTGCAGGGATTTATCGAATTCGTCCAGGACTAATGTTTCAATCCTGTCCAGGGCAAAAGTCCCCCTCTCCATATGGTCTTTTATTCTTCCGGGAGTCCCAATTAAAACTGCCGGGGGATTGCTTAAATTTTTGATCTCAGTATCTATGGCATGGCCCCCGTAACAAATATTTACCTTATACCCTGTCCCCATTTTTTTCCAGACCTGTTCAATTTGCAATCCCAATTCCCTTGAAGGGACAAGAATGAGGCACTGAACAGCAAGAATTTCAGGTTTCAGCATCTCCCAAACAGGGAGTAAAAAAGCCAGTGTTTTTCCTGAACCTGTCGGTGAAAGCAACAAAATATTGTTGTCGCTGATGATAGCATTTTGAGCGATCACCTGCATTTCGTTAAGATTTTCGATCTCTAAATTAGCGAGGATATCTTGGGGCTGGAGACTATTTTTCATAGGTCAAAGATAGTCAAATGATTATTTGTCCCGAGGTATCTGTAGTTTATTTGAATTTTGCAATGCTTAGCCCGCGGCCTTTTTCACCATAATAAATTCCTCAATATTCTCCTTGTCGAGAATCCCTATAAATTTTCCATTTTCAATTACCGGGGCTATCGGACACTTTGTTTGCATAATTTTTTGATATACCTCTTGCAGGGGCATCTCGGGATCCAAGGTCAAATAATCCGTTCGCATGGCTTTAGAAACCTGTGATTTATTTCCATCTGCCGACAATCCTTTTATAAGTTCATCCCGGGAAAGGACCCCCAGGACTTTTTCATTCTCTGCAACCACAAATTCCTGTGCCTGCCCATCCAGTAAATATTGCACCGCTTTCTCCAGGGTATCTTTGGGTGACAAAACCATGAATTTTTTCATCAGAACATCCCTTACCTTATGGCCGGACAAGGCTGTTTTGGAAATTTCAAATTCAGCTTCCGCCCCTGCGCCTAGAAATATAAACACTCCAATAAGCACCAGCCAGATGTTCAGGTAGAATCCTGCGATAAAAAACAAAATGGCGATTCCCTGGCCAATTCCCGCTGCGATCCTGGTCGCCTTTTCCCTGTGGAATTTAAAAGAGAGCAAGGCCCGGAGGATCCTTCCGCCGTCCATTGGAAAGGCAGGAATGAAATTAAACACAGCCAATACCACATTTGCAATCAACAAATTAAACAAAAATACCGACCCCGATAAGCGGACCAAATTCTCAGGATTCTCCGTAAATGATGCCACATTGCCGGTGGCGAATAAAAATAGGTAGATTAAAAATGCGATCCCTACATTTACCAGTGGCCCGGCTAGAACTACCAAAAGTTCCTCCTTTGGCTTTTCTGGTAATTTTTCCAGCCGCGCTACCCCTCCAATAGGTAACAGGGTAATGCTTTTGGTCATAATATTGAAACTTTTTGCCGTGAGGGCATGCCCCAGTTCATGCAAAATAACGCAAACAAACAAGGCCAGGACTAACAGCACCCCTAGCAAACCTTCCAGGGCATCCTGCGCCCTTTGGTAATAAATACTAAAGGCATAGATCAAAATAAAGATAAAGGTCCAATGGACCGATAACCGGATGCCCGAGATCCTTCCAAGATATAATGAGCCTTTCATATCCGATAGTATATATTTTTAAAATACCCTGACAAACTTATCGATAGGTCATAAATAAAATTTAAAACCTATCACAGGCACTTTTTGATGATTCAGGGGGATTCTATCTTAAAAATAAACATTCTGGTTTTATTTTGAAAAATTAATTCAATAAATTTTGTGAGTTTTAGGCATATTATAGAATTCGAAAAAAAAAGCAGGCTGAGGGCTCTCCTTTTATTTTTATCCGTGAAAGTGAACCTGCCTGGGCCCAGCAAAAGTTAGCTTACAGCATTATAGTATGGCATTCAATTAGGTGACAAATTATATATCGACTTAATGTCTATCATCTGGTATTACTCTCCTGAATTACCTGTAGCTCACAGATTAATAGTACCAAATCTAAAATATATCCCGAAAAAAATTGGTAACTTTAAATATGAACAAGCACTATAACATCATTATTGCCGGGGCAGGCGGCATCGCAGAGGCAGCCGGGGTGCTCCTTATGCAATGGAGCAGGGTCCCCCCCAGCCTTTTTATCGGAAACCGGAGCCTCTCAAGAGCGCAGGAGCTCGCCAGAAGGATTGAGGATGGTACAGCTAAATCCTGTGATATTAAGGCATTTGCCCTCCCAGAGGAGGGGATCCCCCAGGAGATGAAAGCGATCCTGGGCCAGGGGGATTTAATTCTCGATTGCCTTCCCGGAAGCCTGGCTCCAAAGATAGCCCGGTTGGCTAAGGAATTTCACCTGCATTATGCCAACCTTACCGAATATGTCGCAGAAACCGAGGAAATAATAGACCTGGCAAGGGATGCCAAAACGGGATTCATTCTTCAATCCGGACTCGCTCCGGGATATATCGATATTTTAGGAAACGGACTTTTTCAGCAGTTTTGCAGAGATTTTGAGGTAGAAAAGGTTGACAAACTGGAACTTAAAGTGGGGGCACTTACCAAATGTGCTGTTGCTCCGTATTATTACGGATTTACCTGGAGTCCTGTGGGAGTGGCCACGGAATATTTGAGGGATGCCATGGTGCTTCGGAAATTTAAAAAAACCAGTCTTCCTGCATTATCGGAAGGAGGTATCATCATCATTGACGGCATTGCTTATGAAGATGATTTGACCTCCGGAGGCGCGGCTGACCTCCCTGATGCCTTGGCAGGGAAAGTGAGGTCCCTGGACTACAAAACCCTTCGCTATCCGGGACATTATGCCTGGGTAAGGGAACAACTCTCCGGAATGGAAAAAACCAAAAACCAGATCGCTGCTTTACAACATAAAATGGAAGTCTCCATCCCGCATATCGAGGAGGATCAAATTATTTTATATGCTGCTGTGGAGGGGAAAGATGCAACCGGGGTCCTGCGCAGACGGGAGATCAGTAAAGGCATACTTCCTCAAACTATAGCAAAACATAGATTGAGGGCTATTCAGACAAGTACGGCGGCACCCTTGCTGCAGGCTTCTCAAATCCTGCTCGAGTCCAATTTAAGTGGCGTAATCCTGCAAAGCCAGATCGACCCAAAGGAATTTTTAAATGGAAATTTCATTGTGCCTGTTTATGGAAAAGTAAATTTCTATTCTACGGATTGATCTCCGCCTTAGTTTTTTTTGGATTATATGGGATCATTCCCTAAAATTGTGGAGGAATCCAAAAAATGAATCTTAAATAGTTGCATAAATCCTGCAAGTTGAATCACAGAAATAATATAATGCAATACAGTTTATTTGTAATGGGTATTTTCTATATTTAAAGATTCAATTACGCATCGCAATGAAGGATTAAAGATGTTCTTGAAGACTGAGAATAAAGCAAGTGTGGCTTGCAGAGCGATTATTCAACAGCCTTAAGTTGCAGGTTTCTGTACAACCGAATGTATAGAGCGAGTAAAGAAACTCAGTTTTGTAGTAGCTCCTGGGGGTTATGTAGGTTTACCAGGTGAAGTAGATGATTCTGATTTTGCTTACCAGCCTTAATGCATCATTCGGGAAGCAATTAAAAGAAGAAG
>JBGSWA010000386.1:0-2888 GCA_041752645.1 Gillisia sp.
AATTGAACTTTACCAGGAAACCATCATTTTCCTGGCTGAATAGAGATTCCTGATGCGAATTTGGCGTAGCGATATGGGTGTCTGCATACGTGAAGCCCGCGGCGATAATGTTATTTTCATTATCGGTTTTGATGTCAAAAAATTCAGTAGGCCCTACACCGCCGTAATAAGTGGACCATATCAAGTCCCCCGCTTTATCAAATTTCATTACCAATCCTGTATTGTGTTGTAGAGCTGTACTATATACAAAATGGTTAGTTTGGTGGCTGCCGGAGGTAGCAATATTGTCGCTGGTTGTTTGAGTGGCGTATACGGTCTCATCGTGTAGATCATAGTCCATACTGGCATAACTAGAACCATCAGATTGATATCCCCCAAAGTATGTTCCCCACTCCCTCACCGGTGTGGGATCTATAATGAGCGTAGCTGAATCTAAATTCTCACTATTAGCCAGTTTAAATCCAAACGTATTGTCTTTTAGCTTTGTATATGTTACAGCAACTTCTTTTTCCTTTTCGTTGGTTTCAATCCAGCTTTTTGGAATAATTTCTTTTAAGTTGCCATGAATAAGCTCCATATTTAATGCGTTGTCCTTTAAACTGATCTCTGCACCAGAAATTTTCATTTTTATTGCTGAAATATCAGCACCGGGTTGAACCACGAAGTTGTACTCTACCGGTTTATTTTTTTTTGAAGGAATAAAAAACTCCACGTCAATCCCCCGGTACAAATTCTTGTAGATTATTCTTTGGAAGGATGTAACCCTTGTTATTCCTTCTTCCCTGCCCGGTACATTGTAATAGTTTGTATAAGCCGCGGAAGCTTCACATTTCTGAATCACCAAATCATCGCTGGTTTCCAGAAATTCCAAATCTACCCGGTGGAAAGATAGTGCTGTTGTAGAGTCAGGAATTCTATCTGAATGTCTTCCCAAATGTGCAGGTTGATGTTGAATTGGTGTTCCGGATTTTATATCTGATTTGTTTATTTCATAAACATCATAGGAAAAACCCGATTTTCTTAGCTGAACGTTCAGGCCGGGAATATTTAATAAATACAGGACATCCGGATTTGGCTTTCCTGTCTGGTCAATAATTTGTCCCATATTCTTAGTAAAAGCAGCAGGAGAGCCCGAAGAAATTCTCTCATTTTGCCCAAAACTGAAAACAGAATAAAGCAATAGTGCGACTGTGAATAAAATCCGGAAGAGGGGAATAGCCATTAAAATTTTATGGGTTTCGTTGTGAACTATGAACTTCGCCAGCATTTTTCCAAGGTGGGCAGGATCTAAAAACGCGTTGGTAAATGCCGAAAGTTCCCTGATGTTCCGGTTATGGGTATCTGCCCAAAAAAAAGTCTGTTTAAAAGTAAGGGCGGGCGAGGGGTTGTTGGAAAAATATGTGGTGTCAACCCCGTTACTGATCACGAACAGCTGCACAAAATTGAACAGCCCGTAATTGTTCCAGTAGGAATGTCGTTTGTAGCGGTTTATCTGTTTGAAAGCCTCTTTCAGTTCCAGCCCCTGGCGTTTTAATTCTATTTGCACCAGCGGCAGGCCGGTCACCAGCAGGGTAACATCATAGCGGTTTTTATAGGTGCCTTCCTGGGTGACCTGGTTGGTGACCTGAAACAGATTTTTGTCCCACTCTTCCGAATTAAAAAAGCGCACATAAAAAGATTCTTCATTATCTAAAGTTAGCTGAAATCCTCCCCGCAGGGATTTTTCTTTTTCAAAAACATTGCCTTTTGCCAGGTGGTTGAGGATGCTGCCGAATTCCTTTTCTGAAAATACCGTCCCGTTAAAATCTTCCAGCTGACTTTTAAGATTAGAGAGCACTGCAACCTCAGTGTTTAGCATCACCCGGGAATAATCCAGGCCTTGTAGCTGCTTTACAAGATTATTTTCTAATACGGCTTCAGATTGGTAGCTCACTCTTTATATTTAGTTAAAGACCATACCGGCTCCTCTTTCCATGCAGGTTTCATTCCAAGGGCATTTGGATCTACATTAGGATATTTTATAAAAAGGTTACTTAGCTTTTTAGTAAAATGATTTTTTGGGTGTACAATGTTCAACATATACTTCATTATACATAAATGAATATACAGGTACTGAAATTGGCCAGGGGAGGGGACATCATTGATCCAATTATATGGTGGTTTAGTTAATAACTTTGGTGTACCGGGAAGGTTCTTGTTCCACAATCTGGAATGGTGTGCACAATAATTTCTTATTTGCGAAATACTTTGTAGCCAGCTAGGGAGGTAGGTATGGTTAACCGCACCAAATTCAGCCGCTATTATATCTTTGGATGCAATAGTATTTTTTAGATTTCCATAAAGTTTGGACAAGGCACCAAAACTCGTTTGTTCCAGGGATTTCCATGCAGGTGGAAACCGAAGGTCATCTTTATGTTTTTTATAATGAGATTTAATGGTGATGTCTTTAGTTCGGCTTAATTCTTCTTCCAAATTGCTTAAGGTACGAACCAACGCTCTGCTATCCTGAAATAATCCGAAATTTTGGAACCACCACCCATCGTACTCGTGGGATAGATGGTAAACCATTTTAGTTCGAAGACTTATTTCCAGTTTTTCAATTACATCGAATAACAAAATCCGGAGTTCCCTGTCGAAATTGTAAAGAGCGATGACATCTGCAAATTTGCTGTTTGGTTTAAAAGTATGCTTAACTTTATCCTCCTGCATTACATACCAGTATTCCCCAAGCCTGAAATAGCTAATATGGGAAAGGTAATGTGCCGCCTCATCTTCAGGAGAATAACTAACCCTCTTGATTTTAGCTGTGCAATTTGCTCCTCTATTGTAAATGCTCTTTTTCCGAACATAGTTTTATAAAATAAAAAACCCCACAAGGTGGTTACTTG
>JBGSWA010000387.1:0-2580 GCA_041752645.1 Gillisia sp.
AGCGAAGAAGCAATTCATACATGTGCGCATACATTTCACTGTTAATTCCTCCAAATTTCTCCCGAGCCCAGGTGCCAAAAGCAGGTTCTTCATCATTTATAAATATCCCCCTGTATTTTACTTTTGGTTCTTCTGAAATATATCTTCCTGATCTTACATAAGCTGAAGCCCTTTGCCTGGCTGGCACATCAGCCCACCAGTACCAGGGCGAGACCCCCAATTGACGTGAGAGTTCATAAATGCCGTAGATTGTTCCCCGTTTATCACTACCGACGATTATTAAATTATTTTTGCTGGTGCTAATTATAAAACTTTCCCACTTCCCCTTTATTTCCCTGGTATCTAATTCCCCTGAAGAAACCAGATTGTCTATGACACTGCTATTTCCTAAGGTTCCAATAATAATCCCCTTCCTGGCAAATTTTGAAGAGGTGAGTACGGGTTTAAAAGATGTAACTTTTTCGATGTCAGTTTGAAGATCCCCTATTGCCCGGATCACCCCCTGATAATCATTTTTGTCATAATGAATTCCCGCGGCCTCCCCGGAGATGGAAACAACGGGAAAATCAAGGAGTGATTCCGGTTTCTCTGTGATTATTTCAGTGGATAATGCAGTTGTCTGCTGTGCCTGCATGGAGAAATTGAGGCAGCACATGAGTATCAATAAATTTATATTTTTGAATACCTGATACCTCATATTAATTATTTTCTAGCATTAAATTGTTATGCCTTTCTTTCAAACATTTCTGCACTATCCCAGTTCAAGGAGTTGTAAATCCATTTTAAGGCTAATTCATTTTTTTAAACTACCTGGAAAACCTCCAGTAATCGAAATACAGAATCTCGCTCGAGGCTTTCCCCTTAAAAATGAAATACACATCGTGAAGCCCGGTTACCTTGGCTACCTCCGTAGTTACAAGTTCCCACCTATCACTACCTCCGGTCATTGGCACTTCTATCTCCCCGATAAGTGCTCCATCTATCGCATCGAGTCTTATTTCCATACTCACCTCTCCATTGTGGGTTGTACCAAGCCTGGCAGTAAATTCAGAAGCTCCATGCTCCCTGAAATCTACTTCCCTAACCCTTGAAAAGGCATTGTTGTGGGTGGCCACAATGAAATTTCCAACCCCCTGGTTCTCCCTTGATTTTAAGCCCTCTGACCAGGCAATGGTTTCCGCTTCATTTTTAACATACGGGTTCAGGGTTTTTAAAGCCTCCTGAATGCCATCGGTCATTTTCAGTTGCCGGATGGAACCATCCTCCCTGAAAGTGACTTTCTCAACTGCTACAGAGCGTGTAAAACCACCCCCACCAGGGAGTGCCGCATTGTGATAGAAGAAGTAGGTATCTCCTTTAAAATCAATTATCCCGGGATGATTTGTAAAAGCGCCACCCTCCCTTGGCATCACCACCCCCTGATAGGTATAAGGTCCGGTTATGTCTTTGCTCGTGGAATAGCCTATATGTTCCGGCAAGGGCCCTGCTGCAAAAAACAAATAATAGAGCTGGTCCCTTTTATATAGCCACGGACCTTCTTCATAAGTAGTTGGCCGGCGGGGATCTGCTTCTCCCTCACGCCTTCCAAATGCTTCAATAGTATTAGGGAGCTGGTCTATTTCCCCTTCAAAGCTGATCATATCCTCATTTAGTTTGACATAATAGCACACAGGATTTCCCCAAAAAAGGTAGCCCTGCCCATCGTCATCAATAAATACTGAAGGATCAATATCGGCATTGCTGTTGCTAATCAGTGGTTTTCCCAGGGGGTCCCTGAAGGGTCCGTAGGGACTATCGGCCACCGCCACGCCTATCCCGTTTTTTCCATCCCTGCCTGTTATGGGCACATACATATAGAATTTGCCGTCCCTTTCAATGGCCTGGGGTGCCCAGGCATTCTGTTTGGCCCAATCAAAATCGTTATAAGCCAATACCGCTCCGTGATCTGTCCAGTTCACCATATCCTCGGTAGTGTATAAACGCCAGTCGTTCATTGTAAACCAGGTGGACTCGTCCTCGTCGTGGGAGGTGTATAAATACAACGTACCCTTATAAACCATGGGGGCCGGATCTGCCGTAAAATTGGTCTGGATAATCGGATTTTGCGAAAACCCTGCCTTCATAATAAAAATCAGGCTAAGGCATACTACTGTTCTTTTTATGATCATAATATTCCTTCTGTTTATTCTGAGTACTCTTGTTTTTTTGCCTCCAGCTGCCTTTAATAACAAATCGATTAATTGGCATGATTCCTGATTTTAATTAAATAATAGTGGTGCGTACTGCTTCAGACACCTTCTCCAGGTTAACCATTCGTGGGAAGTCTCAGGGGAAGAATAAAAGGTATAGGCTATGTCCTGTTTTTCCATCAGATCCCTAAATGCATTTACGGTTTTAAAGAAAACCTCCGCCTCTTTAGTCCCTAATCCCAGGAAAAATACCTTCACTTTTTGTTTCACCTCTTCGGAATTGCCAAAAGCACCATTTAAAAAAGTATCGGCATCAAGGGGTGTCTCCCCCGGAAAATTCGCGGTACCGCTAAAACCCCCGTAATAGGAAAATTGATCCAGGTTATTCATA
>JBGSWA010000388.1:0-4127 GCA_041752645.1 Gillisia sp.
CCGACACAAAGCCAACCTTGCAAAGAGCTAAAAATGCCAACGCACAGCCCACCCACCCCAGCCAACGTAATTCTTATGAGCTTCAACTCAAACATGAACGAAACAACAACAATCAACGGCTTAGGATATTTTTAAAATCCCTTATCAGTACCGCCTTACAATCTTTTTCAAAATAAAGTGAAGAACAACTTGCTCGTTTTAAATGTATCGTTATTATCTTGCATCTGATTTTGGTTGATACCGCCATCGCAGGCGGATTTCATTAAAAGGGAATCAAGTGAAATTCTTGGACTATCCCCGTAGCTGTAAGCTCCACCAAAGTTGTTTAATCCTCATGCCACTGTCTTAATTGATGGGAAGGCCATAAACAACGGAGTAAGTCAGAAGACCTGCCAGAATCATATAACAATTATAAGCTTTCGGGTGAAAGGCTGAAGATGTATGGATGCAGAATTTACTGTGTTTAATTTCTTCGGCTTTACCTATTTCAATAAGTAACTATTGAGTCTTAAAATTAAACAACATAAATAGCATGAAAATTTCATTCTTCTTATCCGTATTTTTTTTTGTGATACTTTATTCTTGTAAAAAGGAAAAGTCGGTCATTACTAAAACAAATTGTACTCAAAACCTTACAATAAAGTATTTTGATATTTTGGAAAGAGTTGCGGACACACTTCTTTCTACAGATGCGGCATTAACATCAGGGTCTGTAACATTTAAAGCCTCTGAAAAATATGATTCAGTTCAATGGATAGTCGGAAATGACCCTCGGGTTTTTAAAGAAAAACAATTCAGTTTAATTTTTGGCACCCCTGAGATAATTAATACTACACTTATAGGATTTATATCAAAGCAATACCAGTGCGATGGCAAACAGATTGATACCATTTCAAAGAGATTAGAAATTTTACCTGCCCGAAATTCTTTTTTAACTGGAAAATATAAAGGTATAAGAGCTTCAAATCCTGCTGATAGTTTTATTGTAGAAATTAAACAGGTAAATGAGCCTACATGGTATGAGGATTACTTCATTTATAACTTTCCCAAGGGATGTAATGCCAGATTTCCCCCATATCCCAATGATGCAGGGTATTTAATAAGTGCCGGGGCTAAAAACTTCCGAATGAGGAATGCACTTCCAGCAATACAAGAATGCTTGTTTGAAGTTTACGGCACAGGCTCTTTGCGCCGTAACAATGACAGCCTGATAATTGATTTTAGTTACCGGCTTGTTGGCAGCCAGCCGGAAAGAGCTACAGATAAATTCTTTGGAAAAAAATTTTAACCACTAAATATTTTATTTATGCAAAAATGTACAAAAATCTACACCCTTATTGCAGGACTTTTTACAAGTATTACAAGCTTCGCACAAGTTTGCCCACCAAACAATGTATCGACGAATCCAGACTCGCCAAGGGCTGTAATAAGTCGTCCTGATATGGCAAATACTTTTCGTTGGCAAGATATAAGTTACCGGTCTAATTTACCTGCCAACCCAATCCCTTTGTATCAACATCCAACTGGTAGTATAAGGTCGCCGTGGGACCAACCTAATAATGCTAAGATTGATAGATTTAGAAATAATGCGGACTATAAATGGATTGATGGATGGGAAATTATTACAAAATATAATGGTTATGATAACCAAAATAACTTAATCACCCCACCACAATATGACCATCCTTATCTGGTGCTTTATAATAAACGTTCAGGTTTATTGAGGATTTTTTTTGCATTTAGCAAAGCCCCTACTCTAGCATTATTCAATGGTGCTAAATTTGAAGTGAAGTTTGTTGGAACACAATCAAACCAATATGCACCGTCACTGCTTGATTTAGTGGTAGAATCACCTACGCCACTTTCTAAAGGAGGTGCTAAAAATGCCTTTGGTGAAGCGATGATGGATTATGACAACATTGACCTTGATTGGTTTTTTGCTGATTTCCCCATGCAGTATGACCCGTGTACTTGTTTGTATTCCTCGAAACTACAAATACAGCCTTTTCTAATTAGTTGTAATGATTTACAATTGCAGGGTACAATAACAGGCACTCTTGAACCTATTAAACAAAACCGTGTACAAGATGCTAAAGCAAAATTTTCGTATGGAAAAGCAATCAGTACATACAAAAAATTGAATAACACCTATAAAGATGTTGCTTCTTTAGTAAGTGATATAAACGTAAAAAAAGATACGGTATTTAAGAACAACGAGGCTAAAAAAGCTTTATTAGCAAATGCATTCAATGCCCTTAGTCTTAATCTTGGCTCTGGTGCAACAAAGGCATTGAAAACATTGCCGTGGATAGGAACTGCATTAGGGTTTATGGACTTTTTTACTGGTTTGGGTAAACCACCAGCGGGTCCACAACAAGTAGAGGTTTCGCCAATGTCAATTGATATGACCGCAAGTTTAAAGGGTACTCTTTGTGGCCAAGGTAGTTTTGGTTCTATTATTTTTCATACTCCCGGGTCGGCTGGCATTCCCTCTATTGAAAAAGCACAATATCCAATTTATAACGAACCATTAGGTATTTTTAATCTAATTGATACTCCGCAAGTAATTTCGAGAATAACCCAGGGCTATTGGTCTCCGTATGGCGGCCCCTGCAATCAAGGTTACCAGCCAGGTTGTCCATATCTGCCTCTAAATCAAAATGAGTATCGGGTAAAGAATTCTATTAAATATGCATTAAACCTATCTGCTGGCTTACAAATAAAAGAGGTTCAAGGAGCATTTATTATTGAAACAAGAGATTCTATTCAAATCCCCGGAACTGGTAATTTTGAATGGAACGTACTCGGGAAAAATTCATTAAACAATAAGTGGCTTCAAAGTACAAAGTTATTTGGTATCGACACCCTAAGTGATTTTATTTTTAATTTTCAACATGCTCCGGGCGGAGGTCCCGGTGTGCAAGGTCCGCTTGGAAATGCGTATGTTCAGATTGTTATGAGGTTAACAAAAATTGGTGACACAACTGGTATAATCTATTCTTCAAGATATCCAGCCCAAATAATTACTCATAACACATCAACCGCTAATACAAATATTGGTACAGTTACAAATGGGGTAACAGGTTATCCGAATTTTTTTATCCCTCTAACTACTGTCGAAATATCAGATTTCTGTAATGGCCCAAAATATAAAAACAGAGACAGGCAGTACAGTCGTGTGCCAGACCAATTACCTATTGGCCTTACTGAAAGCCAAATTGATAATATTGATTTGGCCATTTATCCAAATCCGGCTTCAGAAAATATGGTAATTGAGTTTCTGAATCCTAAAATTCAAAATGTGACAATTAAGATTATTAATACTTTAGGGCAAGAAGTTAAAAAACTTTTTACCGGTTCAACACAATCAGGTGTAATAAGAAAAAATTACGACGTTTCAGATTTGAGTAATGGTATTTTATATTTAGTGTTAGAGATGAATGGAAAAATAATAACTAAAAAAATTGTGATTAACAAATAAATATCCATCATAGCCGGATAGCAGAACCACTATCCGGCTATTCAAACTTTTTTCAATGAAAAAAAATATATTCCTTTCTATAATCGTGTTATTTATCCATCTTACTCTAAATGCTCAAAATAAACCCGAGGATATTTCATCATCTTTTTTTAAACGGTTAAAAAAAGAAATAAAAGATTCAGCTATTTCTGAGCTTTATAACAATTTGAACCCTGCGATAAAAGCCAATCTACAGAAAACTATAAAAGACCAATTTCAAAAAATTGACTCTACCGATAAATTTTATGACTGGCTTTGGATAACCCACACTCAAATGTCACAGGACTTATTGTTAATTTCGTACTTGCTCAAATATGAAACAAAACCTTATCGTCTTGATATAATTTTTTATAAAAAGCAAAAGGAATGGCACATACAGAATGTATTTATTAAAGACCAATTATTTCCAGAATTTTAAAGCATTTTACTGAAAAAAATGGAGCTATTGCTAAATATTAATTCACTTCAAACTCTTTGTGCAACTCTATTTATCTTCTGCTATTAATTACGAAACCAATGCACCACAAGTCAGGCACATTTGCAAGGCGCACAAAGCCGACACACAAAAGCTAACCTTGCAAAAGAGCCTGCCTTGTGCCAACGCTTC
>JBGSWA010000389.1:0-3645 GCA_041752645.1 Gillisia sp.
CAGGTCGCTCCTGGGAAGGGACTCTGGGGGCAGCCAAAAATAAAACTCAGGCCAAAGGGTTTTTGCAGATAATTTTTCATCACTCCGGGTATTAAAAAAAGGAAGGCTAAATGTATTTAAAATATCAATGCTGACATAATCTCTGGGGCATTTGTTCAAAAGTAAGATGGAATAGAATTTTAATTAACGCTGAAATTTGGTTAAATTCACCGCTTAAAATAAAGCAAAAAATTGGAATCTTATTTAGCTGAATTAAACGATGCCCAGAGAGCCCCCGTCCTTCAAAAGGACGGCGCAATGATTGTGATTGCAGGGGCCGGCTCGGGAAAAACAAGAGTGCTGACCTACAGGATCGCTTATTTGATGAGCAAGGATGTGGATCCCTTTAATATCCTGGCACTGACCTTTACCAACAAGGCGGCGAGGGAAATGAAAAAACGGATCTCACAAATTGTCGGGAGCAGCGAGTCCAAGAATTTATGGATGGGAACTTTTCATTCCATTTTTGCGAAAATGCTGCGCTTTGAAGCCGCTAAACTGGGATATCCATCAAATTTCACCATTTATGACACCCAGGATTCCCAACGCCTGATTTCTGCGATCATTAAGGAAATGGGCCTGGATAAGGATGTTTATAAATACAAACAGGTGTACTCCAGGATCTCATCCTATAAAAACAGCCTGATAACGGTAAAGGCCTATTTTCAAAATCCCGAGTTGAAGGAAGCTGATGCCATGTCCAAAAAACCCCGGATGGGGGATATCTATCAAAATTATGTGGATCGCTGTTTTAAGGCCGGTGCGATGGATTTTGATGACTTGCTTCTCAAAACCAACGAATTGCTGAACCGCTTTCCGGAGGTGCTTCAGAAATACCAAAACCGCTTTCGCTATATCCTGGTAGATGAGTATCAGGATACCAACCATTCCCAATATTTAATTATAAAAGCCCTTTCAGATAAATTTCAGAATATATGCGTGGTTGGAGATGATGCGCAAAGTATTTATGCCTTCCGCGGGGCTAATATCAACAACATCCTCAACTTCCAGAAGGATTATGACAATGTGCAGATGTACCGGCTGGAACAGAATTACCGCTCCACAAAAAACATTGTCAATGCGGCCAACTCCATTATCGAAAAAAACAAGACCAAACTCGAAAAAATAGTTTGGACAGCGAATCCCGAGGGCCCCAAAATTATAGTGAACCGGTTGTTGACCGATGGCGAAGAAGGACGTTTTGTCGCCAGTTCTATTTTCGAGAATCAGATGCAACACCAGCTCAAAAACAGCGATTTTGCCATTTTATACAGGACAAATGCCCAAAGCAGGGCCATGGAGGATGCCCTGAGAAAAAGGGAAATTCCCTATAGAATTTATGGAGGACTCTCCTTTTATCAGCGAAAGGAGATCAAAGATGTGCTTTCCTATTTGCGATTGCTTGTAAATCCGAGCGATGAGGAAGCCCTGAAGCGGATCATCAATTTCCCGGCCAGGGGGATCGGACAAACCACCATAGACAAACTGACCATTGCAGCCAATCAATACGGCAAGTCAATTTTTGAGGTGATCGATAATTTGGATCAGCTGGATCTTAAACTAAATTCCGGCACCAGGACCAGGCTTTCCAATTTCGTGAATATGATCAAGAGTTTCGCGATCTTAAATGAAAATGCAGATGCCTTTACCGTGGCGGATACGGTTTCAAAAAAGACGGGCCTGGTGCAGGAGCTCAAAAAGGATGGAACCCCGGAAGGGGTCGCTAAAATTGAGAATATTGAGGAGTTGTTAAACGGGATCAAGGATTTTGTGGAAGGCCAAAAAGAGTTGGCAGATACCACAGGATCATTGGCCGAATTCCTGGAAGATGTCGCCCTTGCAACCGATCTGGATAATGACTCCGGGGATGATGACAGGGTGGCCCTGATGACCATACACCTGGCAAAAGGGTTGGAATTTCCGTATGTGTATATAGTGGGCTTGGAAGAAGACCTGTTTCCCTCGGGTATGAGTATGGGCACCAGGAGTGAGCTGGAGGAAGAACGCCGGTTGTTTTACGTAGCCCTGACCCGTGCCGAAACCCAGGCATACCTTTGCTATGCGCAATCGCGTTACCGATGGGGCAAACTGGTGGAGGCAGAACCCAGTAGATTTATTGATGAAATTGAGCAGGAGTATAAATTCTATATGATTCCCCAGGACGATTACAAGTATAAGCCCCTGATCGACCTGGATATTTTTGGGGAAGTGGACAAGAGTAAATTGCGTCAAACAAAACCCACTGCAGGATCCCCGCCCCTGGCCCATAAACCCAGCGAGGAACAACTCCGGAAATTGAGAAAACTCAGGCCTGCAAGTAATGCTTCAGCTGCGGCTTCCATTAAAGATAGTGTTCGACTGGAGATTGGGAATGCTGTAGAGCACATGAGATTCGGAAAAGGATTGGTGATTAGCCTGGAGGGAATCGGCCAGGATAAAAAAGCGGAAATTAATTTTGAAAATGGCGGCATCAAAAAATTGTTGCTCCGGTTCGCGAAGCTAAAATTGGTTTAAACAGTTTTTAACCGTTTTTCTGGTAAGCACGGGGATGGCAATCCGGCGCATTTTGATTTATATTTTTAGGGTCATCAGCATTTTAGCTTGAAAGTTTTTACTAACTTTAGGAAGGATCTGTTTTAGAGCAGGCTAATTTGAAACCTCAGAGATGTTCCATAAATACGAGATAATTTGAAACCCCGAAATAAAATAAGCAGGCAAACTTATTTTATTTTGGGGTTTTTGTTGATTTGGGCACTACTCAATCTCCTAAGTGCCAATTATATCGGGCTGGCCCACGATGAGGCGTATTATTGGATGTATTCCGAGAATTTGGATTGGGGTTTTTATGATCATCCCCCCGCCATTGCGCTCTTGATCAAAGCGGGGTATTTCCTCTTTGAAAATGCCTTAGGGGTGCGCCTTATGAACCTTTTAAGCGGGTGTCTGTCCCTTTTGCTGTTATGGAAAATTTGCAGTAAATACGGGGAGGATTTCCTGCTCTTTGTCTGCCTTGTCTCCGGGCTCCTTATTTTTCATGTATACGGATTTATTGCAGTTCCGGATGGGCCGCTTCTGGCCAGCTCTATATTTTATTTCTGGGCTTTGGACAAATATCTGAACTCGGAGAAAATAAAATATATCCTGATTTTAGCCCTGTCCATCGCCCTGATGCTTTACAGCAAGTATCACGGGTTTTTAATCCTGCTTTTCACTCTAATTGCGGTTCCTTCACTCCTGACCAGGAAAAGTTTCTGGCTGGTGAGCCTCGCGGTCCTCCTTTTGTTATTCCCCCATATTCTCTGGCAGGTACAAAACAACTATCCCCCCTTGCAATACCATCTGATGGGAAGGGGAAACCGGGGGTATGATATTTCCTTTACCCTGAATTATTTTTTGGGGATTTTGCTTATTTCAGGACCCCTTGTAGGTTTTATTTTGTGGCCTGCTTTTTTTAAGGTTTCTATAAGCTCAAGGTGGGAGCGGATATTAAAATACAATGGTGCAGGGGTGGTGATATTTTTCTTTTTCTCAAGTTTTCACAGTAAAATTGAGCCAAACTGGAATATCCCTGTTGTGATTCCCCTGTTAATTCTTTCCTATAAATAT
>JBGSWA010000390.1:0-8648 GCA_041752645.1 Gillisia sp.
CCGGGTTCCTTCCCCCTGGAAACCCACCAGGATTACTGTATTTTCAGGCTTGTCTATTAAAAACCTGAGATAAGTGAGGATCCTTCCGCCTGTGACCATCCCACTGGCTGCTATAATTATCTTAGAGCGTTTATCATCGATGGTTTTCCAGGTGTCCTTATACTGGGTAATTATATTGAAATGATTTCTCATGGAATGATATTCCTGGAGGGGTACTTTATGCCAGGAGGGGAACCGTTCAAAAATCTTCAAAACCTCGTTCCCCATGGGACTATCGATAAACATGGGGATATTGGGGATTTTGTTTTTTTGATACAATTTCCATAGTTTATACATCAGGCTTTGCAGTCGCTCAATGGCAAAACTGGGGATTATCAGATTTCCATTGTTTTTAAGTATCTCCTTTACGGACTCCGCCAGGATCTCCTCTGCATCTTCCTCAGAGTGCAATCGGTCTCCATAGGTGCTTTCTATAAACAGGTAATCTGCCCATCTAGGCCGATTTGGAGGGTCCAGTAATTCATCATGTTCCCTTCCAATATCTCCTGAAAAAACAAAGATCTTCCCATAGACCTCTATTTCTATAAAGCTCGCACCTATAATATGGCCATTTTTTTGAAACCGGTATTTAATCTCAGGGGAAAGATCCCTCCAGATATTGGGCTCCACGGGTTTGAATAAGGCGATTGTTTGCTCGGCATCCTCTGCAGAGTATAAGGGCAAAGCGGGGGTGTGGATGGTATATTCTTCCTCATTGGCCCTTTTGGCATCCTCTTCCTGGATTTTGGCAGAGTCCATTAGTATAACAGCTGCAATTGCGAGGGTAGGAGCGGTCCCAAAAATGGAATTGTGAAAACCCTGGGAGACAAGTCTGGGTAAATACCCGCAGTGATCCAGATGTCCGTGGGTAAGGAGCACCACATCAATTTTATCCGGAGAAAATGGGAGGGGCCCCCAGTTCAATAACCTGAGTTCTTTGAGGCCCTGGAACATTCCGCAATCGATGAGGATATTGAGGGCAGGGGTTTCCAAAAAGAATTTCGAGCCAGTAACGCTCCCGGCTGCCCCAAAAAAATGCACTTTGATCCTGGCGCCCATAAAATTTTATTTAATATAAGAATGACAGAGCAGTTCCATTTCATTTAATATGCGGGTTTTCCGGGACTCTGAAATCTCCAGATGATCCAAATAAAAATTATCCTTTATCAGTTCCCGGCACAATACCACATCCCGGGATATTAAAAATTGTTTTTCCCTGGCAGTGAGCAGGGTGGAAACCGTAATTGGATATAAACCGGTTTGATCGATTCGGTCCTTTAGCCCATTTTTACCGGGATAATCCCAGCTGAGCAAATAGAGGTCCTCACATTTCCCGTATTTGAGGGCATCGCTTGTAAAGCGGGTGTTGGTGACGAGCCATCCTTCACTGAAAGGCTGCGGGTTTGGTTTCTTTGTTTTATTGAAATTTTCTATATCCCTGAAGCGGGAATGCACATACAGAGGTGTTTTTACATTGCAATTCTGGCCTTGAGCGTTGTGAAATTTACATTCTATCCAGATTGTTTTATCAGCTTTTTTCGCAATAACATCGATCTCATGAGCAACGCAATTTCCCTGGAGAATTTTTCCTACCTCCACGGTATACCCACTGTTCTTTAAAATAGCTGCAATAAAGCGTTCAAATGGAAATCCAGTTGGCCCCAATTCATAAATTGCTTTTTTTAATTTGTATTTTGAGGCAGACAGGCTGTCTTTTTTCTTTAATAAACTAAATGCCCTGTTGTAAATTGTTTTTGTGGAGATCCCCTCATAAAGTTCTTCCTTTAGCTGTCCAAGGATTTCCTGGATCTCAGGCTCGTCTGCGCCGGCTTTTCTGAGGGAATTGGAAACTTTATCTATGGAAAACCTCACCTTTTCCCCGGATGCCTTTATTATATGTAAATCTGAAATTTTCATGGAAGTGAGCTTAACTAAAATCAGAATTAAATTTTAAAAAATATTTTTTAAAATGGAGACAAATTGAGGGTGTTAGATTAGAATGCTTAATCCTTATAAAACTGATGCCTCACGGGCTTAATTAATTGATTCGTGCATTGCGAGCACCGGTACCTTCGGCCTGTATGCAACCTCGTGTAGCAGGGATTTTGAAAAAATGCTGTTTAAAATATTGTGTTTTTTATGGATCAGGGCAAGCATCTCACTTCCCCGACTTTCCATAAATGAATGAACTCCTGCCCCAACTTTTATATTGGTAAGGGTGTGAAAAGTAATGACAACTTCCTTTAAATAATCCCTCAATATTTCTTTGTTATTATCCTGCTGGGGAGTTAGTTTTTCATTTTCCAGAATGTGGAGTATCCTGACCGGTGCCTTATGCCGTTTGGCGATTCGTATCAAAGTTTCGATTTCCTTGCAATTATAAATGGTTTTGAAATCTGTGGCAAATACAATTTCCCTTTTTTTTTCTTTCTTAAATACGGCCTCCCTCGGGACCACTAACACAGGGCAATGCTGTATTTTTTCCATGATTTGTACCGCATTGCTTCCAAAGATTTTATCTGCAGCACTGCTTTCCCCCTTGGTTCCCATAACAATAAGGGAGATGTCATTTTTATTTACGGCTTCTTTTGCTGCATCCAGTACAGAATTGTAGGTGGAGATCATCTCGAAATGATGATTTTGATTATCAGCGCTCATAGCAATTCCATCGAGGAGTTTTTCCAGGCCAATCTCAGATTCCTCTCTGGTTTTTTTATACTCAGCCTCCCCAGGTTCGGGTAAAATCAGGCTATTTGAGGAAAAATTATATAGTTGAAATGCATTTAATAAATAAAAGGTGCATCTGTCTTCTTTAAAAAGATGTAATGCATAATTTAAAGCGTTCCATGCATTTTCAGAAAAATCGGTTGGGATTAATATTCTATTTTTCATTTATTCAATGGATTCGTTAAATAAATATACTTCTTTATTTTTACCGAAAATATGACGTAGGTCATTTCTGCTTTAAATAATTCATTCCAACCACTATGAAGCAGTGGGTTGCAACACCAGGACCGGAATAATTGAATAATTCCCCAAATCCTTATACAAGGGATTGAAGAGCAATTTCTCGAAAAAACTGTGTTTTTTATTTACAAAAGCAATCAAATCACTTCCCCTGCTTTCGATAAAACAATAAATCCCAATAGGTACACTTACGTGTGCCAGGCTGTGAAAACTATGCTCCACCTCTTCCAGATAGCTGTGCAGGAGATTTTTGTTCTTTTTTTGTGAGACACTTAAACCGCCCTGGTCCTCTATATGAAGCACACAGATTCTTGCTTGTGTCTGCAGGGCAAGATTTTTCAGATATTGAAAATCTTTTTCAGCGTGGGTAATTTTGTAACTCGATGCCAGTACAATTTCTTTTATTTCTAAAAATGGCACATTTGAAGGAACCGCTAAAATTGGACAACGCTCGATTTCATCCATGATCCTAATGGTATTAGACCCATAGATCACCTCGTAGTCCCCGGTGCTTCCTTTTGTACCAATTACAATTAGCTCAAAACCATAATTTTTGAGCTGCTGCTCAATCGCTTCTATCAACGGATAATTCCGGGATACCGCAATAAAATTATGTTTGGGATTAGGATATGCTTTTTTAATAACCTCTATGAGTCCTTGCAACCCCTGCTCCGAATTCTTCTTTGCGCTCTCTAATTCAAGGTGTCCGGGAATAGGAGCAAGTTTGCTATCCCTATGGTATCCATTGATTTGATAGGAATTGAGAAGAATAAACCTGCAGGATTCATTTTTATACAAATGCAGGGTGTATAAAACTGCGTTCCATGCATTTTCAGAAAAATCGGTAGGGAGGAGGATGATTTTCATTTTTTAGGATTTGTAATTTTCTGATGGAATAACCAGAAAGGGAATTTTCACATGAAATCCGATTTCATTTACTACCGGCCTGAAAAGGATGTTTTCGAAAAATGAATGTTTGTTGTTTACCATTACCAGTAAATCCACGGGGTTGTTTTCTTGAAAATCATCAATGGCCTTCGGCACGCTTCCCTTTTCAATACTATAGAAGGTATGGGGTATATTTTTAAAATACTCTGCCAGGAATAATTTATTTTTTTCCTGCTCAGCCTCAAGAGGAACCCCAAAGAACACATTTAAAATATGAAGTTTGGATCCTTGTTTCTGTCCAAGTGCTTTCAAAAATTTCAGGTGTTGATCAGAAAGATTCAGGAAGTAATCTGTTGGGAAAAGAATATTTTTTAAGGGTTTAAATTTATAACCCGAGGGAATGGCAAGCACCGGGCACACCCCCTTTTTAATGGCATGCACGGTATGGGTTCCAAATAAAACCATTTCCGCACCGGTAGCCCCTTGAGTCCCCATCACCACAAGGTCTATTTTCTTTTCTTTTACCAGTTCTTTTAGCTCATCATTCAACATATTAAATGAGGAGATCAATTCCCAGCTGTGCAGGGGATCAGGAAAGGCCTTTTTTATTTTCTTTTCAACTTTCGCCAGGCCTTTTATAGAATTTTTTCTATAAATCTCATCAAGGCTTAGAGACGAGGGGCTGTAGAGCACATATTCGGCGTCATACAGCACGGGGGTGTAGGTGTTTAATAGATAGAACGTGCATTTCTCATTTTTAAAAAGCTGCACTGTGAATTTAATGGCGTTGTAGGCATTATCGGAAAAATCGGTGGGTAACAGAATTTTTTTCATGGTCTTGTTATTAAATTAACCTATCTCACTATTTATAAATCCAGGGCCGATTTATATGGCCGGACCGCGTTGAATGTTTTGAAGCACTAAAAACGGAATCCTGGGACGCAATCCTATTTTATCAACAGTGGATTGGTAAATAATGTTTTCCAGGTAGGTGTATCGGGAATTTACCATTATAAGCAGATCGATATTCAGTTCATTGATAAAGATCATTATGGCCTTGGTTTTTTCTTCCTCCTCGATCCTGTGAAATTGAAAGGGGGTTTCATAAAATTGCTCCTTTAATAATAATTGATTTGCTTTTTGCCTGAAAGACTCCAGGGGGAATTTTGAAATATAAAGCATATGAACGGTAGTTTTATTTGCCCTTGCTATTTCAGCAACCAGCTGTAATTCCCGAATTTGATAAGGGATCATATAATTGGTAGGGAAAAGAAAGTTTTTCGGGGATTTATATTTATAATTTACCGGAATACAAAGTATAGGGCTTTGCACGTATTTTATTACCTGCAGGGTGTTACTGCCAAAGGTGATATTGCGGTCATTGGTTAGACCCACCGTCCCCATAACGGTGAGATCGGCATTTTCCATATTTACAAGATCATTCACCTCATCGACTAAAATCCCGAAAGCCGAGATGAGCTTAAAGCTGTGTCTTGGATTTGGCAATAATTCTTGGATCTGCTCGAGGATCTTTTCCAGTGCATCCCTTGATTTTTGCCGTGTGGTTATTTTCAGTTCCTCCAGGAAATGTTGGGTGAGCAATCCCTTGTGATCGTATACCTCATCAGCATATGCATGCAACAGGAAAAATTCACTCTCTTCAAATTCAAATAATTCCACTGCGTATTTTAGGGCATTGAAGGCATTATCCGAAAAATCTGTTGGAATTACTATTTTTTTCATTTTGCTGAGATTTAGTCTATTAAAATTATGGGAAATACAAAGGGGAAACTATGACTAATATCAGTTTAAAGAAACCTATTTTAATATGGAAAGTTTCTTAGAGGATAATTATTTGTAAATGGATCCGGAGATTTTTATTTTTTAACTGTCAGATGTAGCTATTTATTTTTTTAATTGGTCCTAGATAATTCGAAGTGCTTTATTGGCCTCTGCTACGAATTTAGGGCAGCCTCATTTCATAATCCCATAAAGGCTTTGGGAATTTAATTCGGAGGATTGAAAAAAACACAGGATTTCTCCTGTGCGGCTTGGCATTTCTTTACCCGAAGCCTGCATCAGTTCTTTAGGATCCATAAATAGGTACAACGATAAAGAGTATAAAAAAGACTGTGCAAACAAAGCAACTCGTGCCGAGCAAAAGGTAGTTCCTTTCCCAATTAATGGTGGTTTTTCCTTAGGAGTTAAAGGAAATTACCGTTTTTATCGGTTTTCACCCTTCTGTGCTGATTTCCTCTTTCCAATAATATTTTATATTCTTTTTTGACCTCCTGTATTTCACCGTGGAAATTAACCAGATATACATTCTCAGAAACGGTCCATCCGGGATATTTATCTACCACCTCCTTGGCAACAACCGGAGGGATTTCCGTATTCTTTAATTTTTCGATAGTCCGTAAGACCTTGCCATCTGCATCATAGGAAGCCAAAGTTTTCCCCTCTGGAATAAAAAATGACTAGAAGTAATTTTCATATTGATCTTCATAATATTTTGAATTTTCCAGGTTAAAGATTACAGGTCTTTGTTGAAACAATTTGACTGGCTGGGCGGGGCTTACCACTGTGCTATCCGTTGCAAGGGTATCCAGTTATTTATAACTGGCCGGGGTAATTTGAATCTCAAGAATTTCAGTTTCCTGTGCAAAAGATTGGATGGTTAAACCAAAAACGAATAAGCCAAGAATTATTTTTTTTATGATTTCAGAATATTCTAAGCAACGATTAATCAAATTATAAAACTTAGTTTTTGAGGAAATGAATGCCCGGGGGATTGGGCTTTTGAATTTGTACTAAAGTCGGAATTCTGGTTTTTGTAAATAGAATTAGTTGTTTTTTGAACCTATTAAATTACTGCCTTGCTCTGTAATTTAAAATAATAAATATCAGGCACTTAGATTTTTTTCTGGGATAGGGAGAATTAGAGGAGCGACCACTAAATAGAAACAGGAAACAAAAGTCTCCTGTTTCCTAAGAAGATATTAAGTTTACTTCTCAACTTTTGATCAATACTAGCAATCTTATAATTGAATGCAGAGATTGTCCGGTTAAAAAGTTGCTTTGATATCTTCTCAATTTGATTCTCCAGTTCCTAATGGTTGTGGAAAACCAAATGTCAATATTTTTTAATGCCTATAACCTATAATAGGTACCAGATCATTTTTAGTTTTACTAATTTAAGCCGATTTGAGAACAGAAAAAATGATAAATATCAGGAATTGAAAGTTTAACACTTTTTTCTTAGTTTAATTCCCCTCTCTGCTTGCAGCATAAGTTATAGATTTCTGTTTTTTTCAGATAGCCTGTATGTTTGCATCTATCTGGTTTATTTCCCCTGGTTACTAATTTTTTCAGGGAGATTTTTTAAGGAAACCTGCTGCTCCATAAAAATAGAAACAGGAAGCCAGAGCCTCCTGTTTCATAAGAAGATATTAAGTTTACTTCTCAACTTTTGATGGATACCACCAATCTTACAAGTGAATGCAGAGATTGTATTTCCTGGTTAAAAAGTAGCTTTGATATCTTCCCAATTTGATTCTCCGGTTTCCTAATGGTGGTGGAAAACCAAATATCAATATTTTGAATGCCTAAAATAAGTGCCAGATCATTTTAAGTCTTGCTAATTTAAGCCGTTTTGAAAACAGAATAAATGATAAATATCAGGCATTGAAAGTTTAATATTTTTTAATTTCCCTTGGATACTAAATTTTTGAGATGTTTTTTGGAGAATCAGAGGCTAAATAAAAAATAGAAACAGGAAGCAAAAGCCTCCTGTTTCTTAAGAAGATATTAAGCGCATTATAAAACCTTTATTTGGAATAACAGTGATCTTAGACAATGCTAAAATTTGTATATCCGGTTGAATCTTGCCTTTGACATCTTCTCAATTCGATTTCCCACTTCTTACAGTTGTAGGAAATCTAATTTCTATATTTTACTACCAAGGACTTTTCTGTCCTGTATTTTTTAAGTTTTACTAATTTAAACCTTCGCAGGTTTAAAAAGAATGATATATATCAGCTTAGGAAAATTTAACATTTTGAATAGTATTTTTGCCGGTTTAATTTTAGATTTGGGCACTTCCGGTTCATAAAAAAAAGACCATAGTTATCCCGCTAAAGGGCGGAGTCCCGGGAGTATTTCTTTGCAAAGACCTTGTTTTACGATGGATAAAAAAAAGGAGAAACCTCCCGGATATTATAATTAGGACCCAGTAACAGTTGCAAATCCATGGACACAATCTCAAGGGTTTTTCCGGTGTTTCTTAAAGGAGCCCTTCGATATTAAAATCAGGCCAAATCCTCCCGGGGGTTATTCTTCAATAGGGCCTGTTCACCGAATCTGTAAATCCGCAATTTCAGATCCTGAAATTTTGAAAGATGTTCCCCGATATTTTTGAGAAGATTTTGGTGCTGGGAGTGATAAAATATATCACAGCTGATATCATCACATTCCCTCATCCCGTTGATATCATTTTTGTGATGGCGAAGCGCTGTTTGCAGCTCTATTTTATCCATTTTTAGATCCTCCAGCTCTTCCGAAAAATGATTTAAGTGATTATAAAGATACGGGCTTTCGGATTCGAAGATATCAGCAGATAAAAATTGTTCCAGAAAATGAATTTCCTTCGTATTGGTTTGAAGTAATTCATCCCATTTAACAGCATCCAATTGAAGTTCTTCGATGCTTTTCTCATTTGGAGTTTCCTGGTTTTGAGTTATGGAAGACATGGTGAA
>JBGSWA010000391.1:0-2793 GCA_041752645.1 Gillisia sp.
TTGCCAATGCCAAAAATTGAACTAAAAAGCAATCCCAAACCTTCATATTTATTACCCGCCTGTTTTTTGCTCTGTTTTCGGCTAAATCCAAGTAAGATGTAACTATTATTTCTAGTACTTTGATGTTTATTAGCCTTGGGACTCTTCGTGTCCGTTACAGATATGCATAGAAGGATGAAGCGCTACCTTTCCTTCTTCAGATAGGACCGCTTTTTGGCGGTTGATGAGAAAGTTGAGTGCATTTTCTTTTGGGAAGGCATTTCCCGAGCATGCACCAAATTGAACATCAGTGCCCCAGGTGTTAGCGATGGCTTCTACCAGTTCTTCAGGTGTCCATTGTTCATTGTTCTTTTCGATCAAAAAGATTACCTCATGTATATGCTTAATTTTATTCATGTCTTTTGTTGTTTATTGAAATTGTGTTAACCTTTGATTGTATGGGGTCATGATGGATTACGAGGAGATTAATTTACACCAACTATTTTTACGAGCCACAAACGTCAAAAACCCCTGAAACCCGCATGTACTATACCATGTATTGGCGTTTTTGCATATTTTGCCTTAGCCAGACCTAAAATCAGTCGGGAACTCAGGTTGTTCTAAAAGTTCAAAATGTTAGACCTTTTTAAAAGATACATTATTAAAAATGTGCCTCCTGTGCTAACAAATATTGAACTTTGCCAGAAATATACCCTGTTTCCCCAAATCTTCAACCACTTTTTACCAAATGCTTTTCCAACATAAGCATTCATACTTTTGTAGTAAATCAGATTGATTATTAAAAAAGTTGCGATCGCTATTAGTATTATCGAGATTTTCTCCATTTGAAGAATTTTTATTGTATATGACCTTGAATTTTTGCCAACATGATTTTATTAACCATGTCCTTAAATTCTATAGCTGGTATATCGCTGATCAGATATATAGTTTTATCTACAACCAAATGTACTTGATTCAAACAGGGAGTCCATGCGGCTATTAAGGTTTTGCTGTAAAAAATTTAATTACAAATCGATTTTTATATAGAACCATAAATTATGGTTTCCTGCTCCGTATCAAATCCAAAACTCCGTTGATAAAAGTTAAAGGATGCATTGGGTTTCCGGGAACGTACAGATCAACTTTATGAGTTTCCAAAAAACTTCTGTCCAGGGCGGGGCTGTCAATAAAAATTCCTCCGCTGATAGCATCGGTTCCGGCCAGGATTATGATCTTTGGCTCGGGCATGGCGTCATAACAAATTTGCAGTGGTCCTGCCATATTTTCTGTGATTGGACCCGTGATCACGATCCCATCGGCATGGCGCGGGGAAGGGACAAATTCAATTCCAAAACGGCCCATATCAAAGTTGACGTTGCCACAGGCGCCGAGTTCCATTTCACAGCTGCCGTCTCCCCCGGCACAAACCTGGCGGAGTTTTAGGGAACCGCTAAAATAGTCGCTTATTTCTTTGCGTATCAATTCCGGATTTAAGGTAACAGGAGCGTCCTGGCCTTCCTTAATAATTAAGTCTTCGCGATTATTGACGGCGATTTTGTACTCCTTTGTAAAGCTTATTTTGCCAGGAAAGCCTAGGGCGCATTCTCCACAAAAAGTGCATTTCCCCAAATCGATTTGCACCGGATTTATTGAAATTGCCTGGGTAGGGCAGACCCCAGCAAGGGCCCTCTCATCTACTTTTTCTTCGCTGATGATGGGTCTTCCTCTGAAAACTCCGGGAATCTCCACCTGGGTGGGATCCGGAATATATTGTTTTCCCTGGTGGAATAGTATTTTTAAATTGTTGATCATGATTTCTTTTTATGGTACCTGGTATTATAAATCGTGCCCGGAATAAGACAAATCGAAACTTTTGTTGCTTATGGGGAAATCTGAAATTTCATTATTTCTAACGGCCATGGCCAAGGCCAGGAAATTGTGAAAGGAAGCGTCTTTAATTTTATAGTGCAGCAATTCCCCTTTCTCATCGGTTATGGCACAGTGACAAATTTCCCCTCGCCAGCCTTCGACCAGGGAAAGAGCAAAAGAATTTGGCGTGGGTTGGGAAAGGGCTTTTCGGGCTGTGTTTTCTGTAGGAATTCTGCGCATAAGCTCCCTTAGGTACTCAATGGATTGCTTGACCTCTTCCCTTCTGATTTGTGCGCGGGAATACACATCTCCGTGGTGTTTTAAAATAGGCTGATGAGACAAGCTTGCATAGAGGTTGTATGGATGGGAAGCCCGGAGATCGCGGTTTATATTGGTCATTCGCGCTGCCATTCCTACCAATCCGATGCTTTTTCCAATTTCGTGGGTGACGATTCCCGTTTTCTCAAACCTTCCCAAAACCGTTGGAGCGCCAAAGGTTTCCTTGCACATTTCATCAAAATCGGTTTCGAAGGTATCCAAAATGATTTTTAGGGTTTCAGCGAGTTCCGCAGTAAAAGGGAAATTATTTTTCCCCGCGCGAATTAAACTCTTTGCCAAACGGTTTCCGCACCATTGTTGGAAAAAGTTGATAATCGGGGTTCTGAGCCTTCCAAAAACAGAACTTCCCAATTGGTAACCAACATCGGTACACATTCCGCTTAAACCGCCCGTGTGAACAGCGATGCGTTCCAGTTCCAATGCGAGGGTTCTCGCATATGTCAAATCTTCCTCTGTTTCCTGCTCGCATAACGTTTCCCATAAATTTGCAAAGGCTGTGGTGTGGCCAACCACGGAATCCCCGGAAATATTTTCTGCCAGGGTTTGCCGCTCTATCAGTTTTTTCTTCTGAAGGAATAAATTCTCGAGGCCTCTGTGCTGATAGCC
>JBGSWA010000392.1:0-4263 GCA_041752645.1 Gillisia sp.
TTTCGTAAAAAATAAGGAGGCAACAAAACAGGCAAATAATAAGCTTACCCAAAAAAAGGCTGCAAAGATATTTTGACGGCGTGGCAATCTTGTGCCCTATAGAAACACTATATTCAAAATAATTAATCCCTGAATTGCTGGGTTTCCTTACCTATCTTGATATTGTAAACACTATCCCGTATATAGCGGAAAAGCGAAACTACCTTTTTAAGCGCATAATCTCCGGTGGTATCATTATAGGCCCATACTTTATCACCGACCTGTATTTCTTCAATGGCTTTCTGACCGGTATCTGTATATATAAGTGTACCCGCCAAAAAGCAACCGCAATCTAATTTTTTAGTAACCTTTCTTACGGTCTTCACAAACTTACTCCCCTTTGCCACTTTACCTGCCACTGAAAGAACTTTACCGGTTACACCTCCTCCAATTAAATTCCCTACCAAGTTACCCGTCAGATTTGCAATTTTATCCGGATCTCCATTTTTTATGGTATTCCAGGTTTCATTGGCGGCCTGCTTTATCCTGTTCCATTGCTAGCCTCATTTATATACTATGACTTTTTAATCCCATATAAACAAATGGGCATCCTTTATTTTGAATAAATCAGAATCGAATTCCTCCATGAATTTTTTGTTATATGGCCATTTATTTAAAGCTTCACCATGATGAAATTTTAAAATAAATTCTATAAACTTGGCTAAAGATGAAGCAACTACATATTCAAGACAAAAAGACGTTGAATGTAAATCAATAAAATATACCGATCCATACCTGATATCAGATTTATCTAAAATTAATACATAAATATTACCTGTTCCATCGCTAGCGATAGGCAAAATCTTTTCACTTAAAATGAAACTATTTAGATTTTTGTAAAACTCTACACTTAAAAAAGGCAGGTCCCTTTTTATCCCCAAAAGAGCACCTGGACCAATAATAATACCATTAATGGTTCCAAAATATTCAAATAAATCTTCATTCGGTTGAAGATTATAGGATTGTAAAACCAAATTCAATTCGCCTATACTTATACCATTTTCAAATTTTAATTCAGGTCGACTATTCCCAATTTTTAAAATCTCATCGTAAACCGCCTTCATAAATAAAACCTTTATTTAATAAACTTCATAATGTTGGAATATTCTTGATCTATCTTTAATGCTTGTCCCATAATTTCCGATTGTGTTGGAGTTCGTCCATTTAGGCTTGTTTTCCATTTATTCCAAGCAGGCGTGATAAATTTGTTATGAATCTCTGATGGAACCGCAATTAAATTTGATACTCTATTAGGGTGACCTGGCATTAAATGGTCCCATTCCAAAGGTATCCTATGGTGGACATCATTACCATCCCAAATTGCAGATCTTCCTGTCTTTTCTTTCCAAATCCTTCGTGCATCATCTCTTAATATTCCTTTATCTACTTTGCTTAAGGGTAGTTTATCACAATCCCCGTTATTATGCACCAGCACCTTAGTATTAGAAACATAATACGTATGATAATCCTCCACCTCAAAATTGTAAACCGTTGTACGGCCCGGTGCTACCGTAATCTGCTCTATTGCAAGGTTGCTGCCATCGTAGGTTTTAACGCTGTCGCCCACTTTTAATTCCGCTACCCTAAGCCAGTGACCGCCTATAAAAAATGGGTGGTCGGCCGTAGCCTGAATCGTTTCCTTACCTATTTTGATATTGTAAACACTATCCCGTACATAACGGAAAAGCGTAACCACTTTTTTAAGCGCATAATCCCCTGTTGTATCATTATAGGCCCACACCTTATCACCGACCTGTATTTCTTCAATCGCTTTCTGACCAGTATCGGTAAATATAAGTGTACCCGCTAAAAAGCAACCGCAAGGTAATTTTTTTGTAATCTTTCTGACGGTCTTAGTAAAGTTATTTACTTTGGACAGTTTGCCTAACATAGAAGCTGCCTTACCAGTAACACCTCCTCCAATTATATTCCCTAACAGGTTACCTGCCAGATTTGCAATTTTATCCGGATCTCCACTTTTTATGATATTCCAGGTTTCATTAGCGGCCTGCTTTATGCCATTCCATGTTTCCTTCGGGTTTGCTATTGCATTAGCTAATCCGGTAATGGTACCAATGGGGTCAGTTACTAAATTAATAAGCCCTTTTCCTGTTTCTACTAATGCACTTGCAACCCCGCCAAAAAATGATTTAAATACACTCCGTATTGTTGAGACTTTTTTTGTGACCTTACTTGTTACATGGAACACAGTCTGAAGCGTTTGCGATTTGTTTACTGCTTCTAAGATGCCACTAGCAAAACCTGTTGGCAAACTCACTCCTCCATCCTCGTCAATATTATTCACCGGATCACTACCCATACCAACATACCCACTTGCAAACTGATCGTAGGGATCATTTTGAAGGAACCTGCCTATCTGCGGATCGTAGCTTCTTAACTCAAAATCATTCCAGCCAAGGTCATCATCAAAATCGCTAAAATCGCCCTGGTATAAATAATTGTTATTGGGTGCTCCATAAGCCTTGCTACTAATGGCTGCTATTTTTAATCCGAAGGCATAGTAATGATTTTCCTCTATAATCCTTCCCCGGTCGTGCCGCACCTGCATATTATCAAAGAATACATTTACATTGCTTTCATTGCTGATGTAAACAAAGCAGTAGCCATTTTTGGGAGCCTTTGTATTTAGCAATCCCAACGCAGGTGGCGCATCACCCGACTGGCTTACCCAGCGCTAACAGAGGTAGGTTAAAATCTTTCCTTTTTAATTTTCATACTCTCCGTTTTTACAAGCACATATCCACGGATACATTTAAGATACTTGTTATCGCATGCAGTATCTCCTTTGTATTCAAGGGATTTTTTAATAATTAATGAATCTAAATCTATTAGAGGAATAATATTTGTTAACAATATGGATGTGTTAAAGTAAACTTCTCTGTCAAGATCTGGATAATTTTTTTTTAAATCAACTGTGTCATAAACTGGTATATATATTGAACGGCTTCGTACAAAATTCCAATTGTAAGTATCAATGTGCTTTTGTGTGCCTAAACCTAAATAAGTACAATATTTGTTATTTACATTATTAATATTACAGTCAATGAATAAGGTGTATTGCCGACCTTTCAAACTATCTAAAACTATTTTCCGCCCACACCAACCACAACATGGGGAATAATAACTCTTATAAGCAAGCCTGTAATTAGTTTGATTATCAAAATACAAAGCAGTACTATGAACGCAGGAAAATAAAGAAACAGTTAGCACCAAAAAGGATACTTTTCGCATAAAATACATAAGCATTACTACAAATTTTTAGGATTAAATATAGCTTCAATGAACATTTTAAACTTACTTTTTACTCCCCTCCATGTGCTAAGAATTTTATTAACGCTTTGCTGCGACAAATGACGAGAAGAAATTTTGCCAGTATTAGAGACTTGAGTACTCTGCAAAACTCCAGTTTGAGGAATTCCATCACGAACGACAGTATGTCTAAACATTCTCCCGTCTAAATGGCCGGGACCCATTACATTTGGATTAGCCCCCGTTAAACTTCCGTTAAGCAGAAAGCTTAAATCATTTTGGTACCCCTCATGACCAATTACTGTCGCACCATTAGCCACACAACTTATTTTAGAGATATATGGCGCACTACCAGCAAAACAATTACCCAACAATATTATAGACATCGAATTAAAGTGACTTGATATGGATGAAAAAGAACTTTCACTTATAGCATCTTCACCATAAGCTCCAGCATGGAATTCAACTGTAAGATTACCAATTGTAGAAGCATTGGGATGTCTTTCGTAATAATTATTTACCTTTTGGTTAATTGCTGCTTCCGAATTCCCTCTAACTGTAACTACTTTACCTAAACTTAAAACTTCCATAACAACTGATTTGACATAGCTACCAAAATATGCACTTTTTAGTAAGCCTCCCGAACCTGCATCAGCTTTTGCCATGCTCAAAGTAGGTCCAATATAGAAATTTGGATGTAACGGTGCCGACAGAGCACCGTCTAATAAGCCAACACCTGCACCAATAACTGCGCCTTTTAGAAAGCCTTTATCGTCCCCCGTTGCCATGCCTACTATTCCGCCTACTATTGCTCCACCTAATGTGGTTACGGCTGTATTGAATAAAATATTGGTAGAGCCCGTAATTGATGATAAACTCCAACCACCGCTTGGGTCAACATTATTCACCGGGTCATTACCCATACCAACATACCCACTTGCAAACTGATCGTAA
>JBGSWA010000393.1:0-9590 GCA_041752645.1 Gillisia sp.
TTTTGTTTTTACTGGTAACTTTTGTGCTGCCAAACGCAATGCTTCTTTTGCAATAGGTAAGGGAACTCCAGCAACTTCAAACATTATTCTTCCTGGTTTAACAACAGCAGCCCAATATTCGACTGCTCCTTTACCTTTACCCATACGTACTTCAAGAGGTTTCTTGGTAATAGGCTTATCCGGAAATATTTTGATCCATAAAGCACCTTCTCTTTTCATAAAACGGGTAGCGGCAATACGAGCTGCTTCTATTTGACGTGCAGTTAGGAAACTCATGTCTAATGATTTGATGCCAAAAGTACCGTTTGAAAGTAAATGCCCTCTTTGGGAATTCCCTTTCATTTTGCCCTTTTGCATTTTGCGATATTTTGTCTTTTTAGGCTGTAACATTTTCTTTTACTTTAAAAAATTACTTTCTACGACGTGGCTTGTTACCACCTCGTGCGGGTCCGGCTCCAGGTTTTCCAGCTTGCTTCTTGGTCATTCCAACAAGCGGAGATAGTTCCCTTTTACCAAAAACCTCACCTTTCATAATCCATACTTTAACACCCAGCTTACCATAGGTAGTCTGTGCCTCAACTAAAGCATAATCAATATCGGCTCTAAAAGTTGACAAGGGGATTCTTCCGTCTTTATAAGATTCAGAACGGGCCATTTCAGCGCCATTCAAACGACCGGAAATCTGGATCTTGATGCCTTCGGCATTCATTCTCATCGCTGCGGTAATAGCCATTTTAATTGCACGACGGTAAGAAATACGATTTTCAATTTGTCTTGCAACACTGCTTCCCACTAAATGAGCATCCAGTTCAGGTCTCTTAATCTCAAAAATATTGATTTGAACTTCCTTATCGGTAATATTTTTAAGCTCTTCCTTCAACTTGTCTACCTCCTGGCCACCTTTCCCAATGATGATACCGGGTCTGGCGGTGGTGATAGTAACGGTTACAAGTTTAAGGGTTCGCTCTATAATTACCCTGGATACACTCGCCTTAGATAAACGAGCATGGATGTATTTTCTAATCTTATCGTCTTCGGCTAATCTGTCGCCGTAGTCATTTCCTCCGTACCAGTTGGATTCCCATCCTCTGATGATACCAAGGCGATTCCCGATTGGATTTGTTTTCTGTCCCATACGCTATCTAACTTTGTGTATTATTGATTGCCCCTAGTACCAATGTAACGTGGTTGGAACGTTTTCTAATTCTGTGAGCGCGGCCTTGTGGAGCCGGACGCAATCTTTTTAACATAGCTCCTCCGTCTACACGGATCTCACTTACAAACAATGCAGCATCTTCAATACTGGCATCCTCGTTTTTAGCTTGCCAGTTTGCAATTGCAGACAGCAATAATTTTTCTAATTTCCGAGATGCGTCCTTTGAACTGAATTTCAAAATATGAAGCGCCCTTTCAACTTTCTCCCCGCGAACTAAATCTGCGACCAAACGCATTTTTCTCGGTGAAGAAGGGCAGTTATTCAGTTTGGCAAAAGCTATTTTCTTTTTAGCTTCTTTTGTTTGCTCTGCTTTTTCTCTTTTTCGAACTCCCATAGCTTCAGTTATCTTTTACCTTTATTTTTAGAACCTGTATGACCCCTGAAAGATCTGGTAGGTGAAAATTCTCCCAACTTATGGCCAACCATATTCTCTGTAACATATACCGGAATAAATTGCTTCCCGTTGTGCACAGCGATGGTTTGCCCAACAAAATCCGGAGTGATCATAGAAGCCCTGGACCAGGTCTTGATGACAGCTTTTTTACCGGATTCAACGTTTAGGGATACTTTTTTATCTAATTTATAATGAACGAAAGGTCCTTTTTTTAATGAACGTGCCATATCTTATTATTTCTTTCTACGTTCTACAATATATTTATTACTCGCTTTAGTCTTAGAACGGGTTCTGAATCCTTTTGCAGGAATACCTTTTCTAGAACGTGGATGACCTCCGGAAGATTTTCCTTCCCCACCACCCATCGGGTGATCTACTGGGTTCATCGCAACGGGTCTTGTTCTTGGTCTTCTACCCAACCATCTGCTTCTACCGGCTTTACCGGATACCAACAACTGATGATCTGAGTTTGAAACAGCTCCAATGGTAGCCAAACAAGTGGTCAATATCCTTCGTATTTCCCCGGAAGGAAGTTTGATTACGGCATATTTCCCATCTCTTGCCACTAATTGAGCGAAGGCGCCTGCACTACGAGCCATAACAGCTCCCTGCCCGGGACGCAATTCAATACAAGAAATAACAGTACCTAAAGGTATTGTATTAAGTGGCATTGCATTTCCTATCTCAGGAGCCGCAGCTTCTGAATCGGATACTACATTTTGCCCAACCTGAAGTCCATTTTGAGCAACTATATATCTTTTTTCACCGTCTTGATAATTCAATAACGCGATAAAGGCAGTTCTGTTAGGATCGTATTCTATAGTCGCGACTGTAGCTGGAATCCCATGCTTGTCACGTTTAAAATCGATAATTCTGTAACGCCTTTTATGCCCACCACCTTTATAGCGAATGGTCATTTTTCCTCGACTGTTTCTACCACCTGACTTTTTATGCGGAGCTATTAAACTCTTCTCCGGCTTATCAGTAGTAATGGCGTCAAAACCATTAACTACTCTAAAACGCTGACCAGGGGTGATTGGTTTTAATTTTCTAACTGACATTTTTTAATCTTAAAGATTACTGTATAAATCAATAGTTTCACCTTCCGCCACCTGTACATATGCTTTTTTATAAGCACTTGTTTTACCAGTGATCACCCCTGTTTTTGTAAAACGGGTTTTACGATCCGGACGGACATTCAGTGTGCGAACTTTAGTAACTGAAACATTATAAGCAGACTCTACTGCGCCTTTAATTTCAATCTTATTCGCCTTATTATTTACGACAAAAGAATAGCGGTTATTCAACTCGCTGTCTGCTGTCGCTTTTTCTGTAATAATAGGTTTTATCAAGATGCTCATACCATTTATTTACTTAAGTTCAACTCAATTCCTTCTAAAGACCCCTCTACAAACACAAGATTATTTGCGTTTAATATTTTGTAAGTACTTAATTCTGAACTACTTACAACCTCAGAGCCCTTTAAATTGCGTGAGGACAAATATACATTTTTATTTGAGTCACCCAACACTATCAAAGATTTTTTATTCTCAATCCCCAAACCTTTCAAAACATCGATAAAGTTTTTGGTTTTTGGAGTGTCAAATTGAAAATCTTCCACGACGATTATTGCCTTATCAATGGCTTTAAGCGAAAGGGCTGATTTTCTGGCCAAACGTTTTAAATTTTTATTCAATTTAAAACCATAGCTTCTTGGACGTGGTCCAAAAACGCGACCCCCACCTCTAAAGATCGGGCTCTTAATGCTACCTGCACGCGCGGTACCGGTTCCTTTTTGCTTTTTAATCTTACGGGTGCTTCCCTTTATGTCTGCACGTTCTTTTGCCTTGTGAGTTCCCTGACGCTGATTTGCCAGGTATTGTTTTACATCAAGATATACCGCGTGATTATTAGGCTCTATTCCAAAAACAGCGTCAGAAAGGTTGACCTTTCTACCTGTTTCTTTTCCTTTAATATCTACAACTGCTATTTCCATTACTTCTGAATGATTACATATGAGTTTTTATGACCAGGGACACAGCCCTTCACCACAAGTAGATTTTTTTCTGCAACTACTTTTACAACTCTTAAGTTTTCTACTTTCACTTTATCTCCTCCCATTCGGCCAGCCATGCGCATTCCCTTAAATACTCTTGCAGGATATGACGCAGCACCGATAGAACCCGGAGCTCTTAATCGGTTGTGCTGCCCGTGGGTAGCTTGTCCAACTCCGGCAAAACCGTGTCTCTTAACAACCCCCTGAAAACCTTTCCCTTTACTGATACCGGAAACGTCTACAAATTCCCCTTCGGTAAAATGCGCTACGGTAATGGTATCACCTAATTTATGCTCTCCTTCAAATTCCCTGAATTCAACGACTTTGCGCATCACTGCGACTCCGGCTTTTTTCGCATGCCCTGTGGCAGCTTTATTAGCAGTCTTTTTGTCATCGAAACCAAGTTGAAGGGCTCTGTACCCGTCGACCTCATCGGTTCTGACTTGGGTAATCACGCATGGTCCAGCCTGGATAACGGTACAAGGGATGTTTTTCCCGTTCTCGTCATAAATACTGGTCATGCCTATTTTCTTTCCTATTAACCCAGACATAATTATTAATTATTAATTAAACTATTTATTTAAAAATATTCAGGACCGAAAATACTTCCAGTCCTGAATGTATTTTTTACCGTTTTTCCTTCGCACAACGCTCCGGACATGTATTTGAAAGTATTGCCTTCCAGAAGATCCCAAAAAATTCAGGGATTTAAATAAGCCATGCCTACTTAAACTTTAATCTCCACTTCTACTCCGCTAGGCAATTCCAGTTTCATCAAAGCATCAATGGTTTTGGATGAAGAACTGTAAATGTCCAACAATCTTTTGTAGGAGCTCAATTGGAATTGTTCCCTGGCTTTTTTATTTACGTGAGGAGAACGCAACACTGTAAAGATTTTCTTATGTGTAGGCAGCGGAATTGGTCCGGTTACCACAGCACCCGTAGATTTTACGGTTTTTACGATTTTCTCTGCAGACTTGTCCACCAAGTTATGATCGTAAGATTTCAATTTAATTCTTATTTTCTGACTCATTTCCCTAATATTAATCGTTTGATGTACCCTTTGCTGCCTTGATCACGTCTTCCGAAATATTGGAAGGGGTTTCGGCATAGTGGTCAAATTCCATGGTAGAGGTTGCTCTACCAGAGGACAATGTTCTCAATGTTGTTACATACCCGAACATTTCTGAAAGTGGAACTTCCGCCTTTATAACTTTCGCTCCAGAGCGGTCAGACATATCGTTGACCTGACCTCTTCTTCGGTTCAAATCTCCAACAATATCTCCCATATTCTCTTCCGGAGTAACTACCTCTACCTTCATTATTGGCTCAAGGATTACAGCTCCTGCTTTTCTTGCAGCTTCCTTATACCCTAATTTTGCTGCCAATTCAAACGAAAGTTGATCAGAATCCACCGCGTGGAAAGATCCATCCTTTAAAGTTACTTTTAAGGTATCCATTTTGAAACCGGCCAAAGGACCGTTTTTCATAGCTTCCCTAAATCCTTTTTCTACAGAAGGTATAAATTCCTTAGGAATTCTTCCTCCTTTTACAGCATCTACAAACTGTAATCCAGGACCTTTAAAATCTTCATCTACCGGAGACATTTCAAAAACGATATCCCCAAACTTACCACGACCCCCAGATTGTTTCTTGTAAACTTCTCTGTGATCTGCAGTTTTGGTGATGGTTTCTTTATATTCTACCTGTGGTTTTCCTTCGTTAACCTCTACTTTGAATTCCCTTCTCAATCGGTCGACCAGGATCTCCAGGTGCAATTCCCCCATTCCTGAGATAATTGTTTGTCCGGAGGCCTCATCGGTTTTAACCTGAAAGGTTGGATCTTCTTCAGCGAGTTTTGCCAAAGCCATCCCCATTTTATCTACATCGGCCTTGGTCTTTGGCTCTACAGCGATCCCAATAACGGGCGTAGGAAAAGACATGGACTCTAAGGTAATAGGATGCTTCTCGTCTGTAAGGGTATCTCCGGTTTTAATATCTTTAAAACCAACAGCTGCCCCAATATCTCCAGCTTCAATCCGATCAATAGGTTCCTGCTTGTTTGCATGCATCTGGTAAATACGCGAAATACGTTCTTTCTTACCCGAACGATTGTTCAATACGTAAGATCCTGCATCCAATGCTCCTGAATAAACTCTAAAGAAAGCAAGGCGACCCACGAAAGGATCGGTTGCAATTTTAAAAGCCAAAGCTGAAAATGGCGCATCCACTGAAGGCTTGCGTTTCTCTTCTTCTTCTGTATCAGGATTAATACCAATAATAGCCTCTACATCTACCGGAGAAGGCAGGTAGCGCATTACCCCATCCAACATTGCCTGCACCCCTTTGTTTTTAAAGGCAGAACCGCACATCATGGGAATAATGGACATATCAATGGTAGCTGCCCTTAAAGCAGCAATAATCTCATCCTCGGTAATTGAGGTTTCATCCTCAAAAAACTTTTCCATAAGAGCCTCATCGTAGTCAGCAACCGCTTCCACCAATAAAGTTCTGTATTTATCTACATCAGCTTTCAATTCTTCAGGAATATCCACAACTTCATAGGTCATCCCCATATCATCTTCATTCCAAATAATTGCTTTTTTGGAAATCAAATCAACCACCCCTTTAAAATGCTCCTCATCCCCAATTGGGATTTGCAAAGGCACCGGGTTTCCACCCAACATTGAGCGTACCTGATCGCAAACATTAAAGAAGTCAGATCCCTGGCGGTCCATTTTGTTTACAAAACCAATCCGGGGAACTTTATATTTATCGGCCTGTCTCCAAACAGTCTCAGACTGAGGCTCTACTCCGTCTACCGCACTGAAAAGGGCAACCATTCCATCCAAAACACGCAATGAACGCTCTACCTCTACAGTAAAATCTACGTGACCTGGAGTATCAATAATATTTACAGTGAATTCCTGATCCCTGTATTTCCATTTACAGTGTGTTGCGGCTGAAGTAATTGTTATGCCTCTTTCCTGCTCCTGCTCCATCCAGTCCATTGTGGCAGCACCATCGTGTACTTCCCCAATTTTGTGACTTATCCCGGTATAATATAATATACGTTCGGTACAAGTGGTTTTCCCGGCATCAATATGCGCAGCAATTCCAATATTCCTTGTATATTTTAAATCTCTTTGTGCCATGACTCTTGTCTATTAAAATCTAAAGTGAGAGAAAGCTTTGTTAGCCTCAGCCATCTTATGAGTATCTACACGTTTTTTAACGGCAGCACCTTCTTCTTTGGACGCAGAGAGGATTTCTCCGGCCAATCTTTGTGCCATTGATTTCTCGTTGCGTTTCCTTGCGTAAGAGATCAACCATCTGATTGCGGTTGAAACTTTACGGTCTGGTCTAATTTGCATTGGGATTTGAAAAGTAGCTCCACCTACACGTCTGCTTCTGACCTCAACGTGTGGCATAACATTGGAAAGAGCTTCTTTCCAAATTTCTAGGGCTGTCTTTTCTTCGTCTTGTTTTTTCTCTTCTACAATTGCCAAAGCATCGTAGAACACTTTAAAGGAAACCGATTTCTTACCATCCCACATCATCATGTTAACGAAACGAGTAACTAACTGGTCGTTAAATTTTGGATCCGGTAAAAGAGGTCGCTTTTTTGCCTGTCTTTTTCTCATGTCTTGTTTAAGTTTTGTTATTGATTAATTGTCATCCATCAAATTTTTAAATTTAATTTCCAACACCTAACTTCTAACCTTGTTTTACTTTTTAGGGCGTTTTGATCCGTATTTTGACCTACGTTGAGTTCTTCCTGCAACACCCGCGGTGTCTAATGCACCACGAACGATGTGATATCGAACTCCCGGTAAATCCTTTACCCTTCCACCTCTAACCAATACTATCGAGTGCTCTTGTAGATTGTGACCTTCTCCGGGGATGTAGGCGTTTACTTCCTTCCCATTTGTCAACCGAACCCTTGCAACTTTACGCATTGCAGAATTTGGTTTCTTAGGGGTAGTGGTGTAAACACGTGTACAAACTCCTCGTCTTTGAGGGCACGAATCCAAAGCAGCCGATTTACTCTTCTTGGTTATTTTGGCTCTTCCTTTCCGTACTAATTGTGAAATTGTTGGCATAATTTCTCTTACACTAATTATTAATTATAAATTAACTCCCTATTTTTTAGGGTTGGCAAATGTAGAAATAAAATCCAAGTATTCAAATGATAAAGCATTAATTTATAGAAGAATCTAAAACTTACCTTATTATTAAGGTTCAACTTTAAGATATAGTACGTAAAAACACTTTCTTTCTTTCCGCTGAGCGAATAATTATCCAAAAAAAAAAATTGAGCATAAACCATGTAATAACATTAAAAGAAAGGACCTATTAAAACGGTCAATAAAACACAAAAATCTTCATTGCGCAAGAATGCTTAAACCCAAAATAAGAACCATAATTCACGCGCAATTTTTATGATTTTTCACCCAATTAATTAAGCAAAATACCATATACACAATTATTTAATATTTATCCCAATTTCAATTATTGTATTCTTATCTAACTTTATTAAATAAGATATTAATCTAATATTTTAACATTTAAGACCGATGTTTTCATTTTCCGTATTACCCAATAAGGATCGACGATTTTATTTATTTGGCAATCAAGGTTTTATGATATTTCTTAACTTTAAATTAATGAATAATTATTTATTTAATAATAATGATTTGGATTGTAACACATTTCTTAGCATTTTTGGAGCGGCTAATTCAAATAAATAATAAAATGAAAACAAAATTTAGTAGATTTTTGACGCTAATTCTAGCGTTTGTCGTGCAAATTACTTTTGCGCAACAAAAGTCCGTAACGGGAACCGTTACAGACGAAGACGGTTTGCCGCTACCAGGGGTAAACATTATTATAAAGGGGACCACAACCGGGGTACAATCTAACTTTGATGGAGACTATGCAATTCAGGCTGCTCAGGGAGATGTGCTGGTTTTTACCTTTATAGGACTAAAAAGAGCAGAATATCCAGTTGGCGCCCCTGCAGTCATTAATGTGACACTAGAAGCGGATGCCGCCCAGTTGAGTGAGGTGGTGGTGACCGCACTGGGTATTAAAAGAGAAAAGAAATCTCTTGGATATGCTACACAAGAGGTAGATGGATCAGAGGTTTCTGATGTTCCAACAACTAACTTTATGAATTCACTTTCTGGAAAGGTGGCTGGTTTGAACATTAAATCTTCCGGGACTATGGGGGGATCTGCAAACGTTATTATTCGGGGTTCTTCCTCCCTGACAGGAAACAACCAGGCGTTATTTGTAGTAGATGGTACTCCAATTAGTAACGCTAACACGAATACTACTGATCAAAAGACTGGTAGAGGTGGATATGATTTTGGTAATGCGGCTGCGGATATTGACCCGAACAACATCGCTTCGATCAACGTATTAAAAGGTGCTGCCGCTACTGCACTTTATGGTTCAAGAGCTTCCAACGGGGTGGTAATTATCACTACCAAAAGAGGAAGTAAAGGAAAAGGAATTGGAGTCTCGGTAAGCTCCACCCTTATGATCTCAAATGCCGACAAGGAAACCTTGCCAGTGTATCAAAAGGAATACGGTGCTGGTTATGGTCCATATTATCAATCGGCAGACGGCTACTTTAACCTATTTGATGTAAACGGCGATGGAACATTGGACGAAACCACACCATTTACAGAAGATGCTTCTTTTGGAGCAAAATTTGATCCAAACAGATTGGTCTACCAATGGAATTCCATCTATCCACAATTGGATACTTATCAACAGGCTACTCCTTGGGTGGCTGGAGAACACACTCCAAATGATATTTGGGGAACAGGTTACACTGCTATCAGCGCGGTTGCTTTAGACGGAGGATCTGACACAGGTTCTTGTAGGTTATCAGCAAACAATACCATGAAAGAAGG
>JBGSWA010000394.1:0-21521 GCA_041752645.1 Gillisia sp.
AATAATACGACGGACTATCCTGAAAACAGGTGGGAGATCTTCAGTCAATTTCACGACACGATTTACGAGCAGTATGACGCAGCCCTGTCCGGTCCAATTCCTATTAAAATGAAAATGCAGGGTTTTTGGGGATACTTTTCCCAATCTTTTTCAAATCCGCAAAAGACTTTTAAAAAGATCAAAAAAGCAAATAATGCGATCCAATACAAACAAGCCGTTAGAGAAATTCTAAAAAGCGAACAACAAGCTACCTTAGGGAGCATTTAATTTAATCAGCTATTTTGAAAGACATCTTACTCATAACCCCGCCTTTTACTCAATTAAATACCCCCTATCCAGCCACGGCCTATTTAAAGGGTTTTTTAAATACCAAAAAACTCAAATCCTTTCAAATGGATTTGGGTATTGAGGTGATCCTGGAGCTTTTTTCCAAAAAAACCTTTCGGGAATTGTTTGATATCGCCTTTGAAAAGGATTCCATTATATCTGAGAATTGTGAACGCATTTATGCCTTAAAAGAGCGATACCTGCAGCCTTTGGATGAGGTGATCCGATTTTTACAAGGCAAAAACCAAACCTTCGCCAGGCAAATATGCACCGATAATTTTTTGCCCAGAGCCTCCCGCTTTGAGCAACTGGATGATATGGATTGGGCATTTGGATCCATGGGAATGCAGGATAAAGCAAAACATATAGCCACTTTATACCTTGAGGATCTTTCGGATTTTATAATTGAATGCATAGACGATAATTTCGGCTTTAGCCGATATGCAGAGCGTTTGGGAAGAAGCGCGAATTCCTTTGACGAGCTCTACGGCCAATTACAACGGGAAACCACTTTTATAGATGAGCTGACTTTAGCAATTCTTGAGAAACGTTTAAAGGCGGAACCACCCAGGCTCATTTGTATTTCGGTTCCTTTTCCGGGGAATTTATACAGCGCCTTTCGTTGTGCCCAGTTTATAAAAGCCCGTTATCCCCAGGTTAAGATCGCGATGGGAGGGGGATTTCCAAATACCGAACTGCGCTCTGTTTCAGACATCCGGGTTTTTGAATTCTTTGATTATATCACCCTGGATGATGGAGAATTGCCCGTTGAACTGTTGCTATCCAATGTCCTGGATCCATCTTCACAAAATCCTGATCACCATCTTTTCAAAAGAACATTTTTACTGGAGAATGGGGAACTTACCTATAAAAACAATTCCCCAAGGTCTGACTATAGACAAAGTGAGGTGGGCACGCCGGATTATTCAGACCTGCTGCTCCCGGAGTATATATCGGTAATAGAGATTGCAAACCCCATGCACTCTCTTTGGAGTGACGGGCGCTGGAATAAACTCACCATGGCCCACGGCTGCTATTGGGGGAAATGCACTTTCTGTGATATTTCATTAGATTATATTAAAATCTATCAACCCGTTGCTGCCAGGTTAATAGTGGATAGGATGGAAGAACTCCTTGAGCAAACCGGGGAGAATGGCTTTCATTTTGTCGATGAAGCCGCACCACCATCGCTTATGAAATCCCTCGCACTTGAAATTATTAAACGAGGGCTCACCCTAACCTGGTGGGCCAATATTCGGTTCGAAAAAAACTTCACCCGTGAGCTTTGTTATTTGTTGAAGCAATCGGGATGCATCGCTATTTCCGGGGGGCTGGAAGTCGCCTCTGACCGGTTGCTAAAACTAATTAAAAAAGGCGTTACAGTGGAACAGGTGGCACAGGTGACACACAATTTGACCCAGGCCAAGATCATGGTACATTCCTATTTAATGTATGGCTTCCCAACTCAAACCATACAGGAAACCGTGGATAGTTTGGAAATGGTGCGCCAGCTTTTTGAAATTGGGGTATTACAATCCGGATTTTGGCATCAGTTTGCATTGACGGCACACAGTCCAGTGGGTTTAAACCCACCAGAATATGGAGTCACGCCAATTTTAAAAGAAATTACATTTGCCAATAACGATGTGGATTTTATAGATAAAACAGGAATTGATCACAGTAAATTCAGCTATGGATTAAAGAAATCCCTCTTTAATTTTATGCACGGGATTGGATTTGAGATGCCGCTACAGCAATGGTTTGATTTCAAAATTCCAAGGACACAGATCAGCCCCGGCTTAATTGAAAGTTATTTAGAAACCCAGCCCAACTTCAAGATACAACCCTCCGCTAAGATCCTTTGGTTAGGAGGCATGCCCCTGATTGATGAACAGACAAAGACTAAAAGAGGCATCACCAGGCACCAGCTCAAAATGACATTTCATGACACCACCGAAACATTTCAAATAATTATGGAAAAGGAAATGGGGGAATGGTTGTTAAATGTACTTGAACAATTAACGCCTGATCAGGAGAAACAACTTTCTTTTGCACAATTAAAAAACGATTATGAAACCGATTTTGAGGATTTTGAGTTGTTTTGGTTTTCAAAACCGATACGTATCCTAAAAGACCACGGATTGCTGGTTTTATAATGGGTTCTACATATTAAAAAAGCAGGAATTGGATTTTGCCTGAGCGAGCCCAGGAATTGAACACTATAAGCCAGGAATTGGTATTTAGGGGTGCCGATGGATTTTAAAAAAAATAGGGAAGAATACCAAAGGGGCCACCCCTTATATGTTAAGCCAATTCAAAGAAGATGGTTCAGGCCGACTTTGGCTTAAAAAGCACATTTAAAATCAGGCCGGTTATAATTAAAAAGATTCCTAAAATACTCCAAAGGGTATAGATTTCTCCAAACCAGAATATGCCTAATAATACCGTAAAAATTACCTCAACATATTTTATAGGCGCCACCTGATTTGTGGAGGCTATTTGAAAAGCCTTGGTCATAAACAACTGACCAAAAAAACCAAAAAACCCAAGGCCTATCAGCGATAGCCATTCACCTCCGGTTGGGGTAATCCAGTTATTGATGGATAAGACACCCCCCACAAGCGTTGCAATGGCCATAAAATAATTGACAATTACCACAGGGTGATCCCGTTTCCCAATTTTGTTAATTAAAATAAAAACCAACCCGCTAAAGGCAGAAGCCCCTAATACAAGGAACATCCCCAGAGAACTTACCTCGGAATCATAGCCCTTAAGGGTGAGAACTCCGGAGAATGCAATGGCAAAAAACACCCATTGTATCATTTTTATTTTTTCTTTTAGAAGAAATACTGCGAATACTGCCGCAAAAATAGGGGCAATATATCTCAGGGATACTGCAGAGCCCAGGGTTAAATACTTTAATGACATGAAAAACAAGGTCATAGAGGTAACCCCACACAGACCCCTTAAGACCAGTAACCCTCTTTTATTCCCTAAGAGGGGAATTTTGTAATATACCAGATAGGTCATGGTCAAGATCAAGGATCCAAGGGATCTGAAAAACACTAATTCATTTGCGTCAAAATGCAGCAAATACTTCACAAAAGCATTCATTAGCGAAAATGCCAAGGTGCTTAAGATCATATATTTTATAGCCTTATGTAGGTCCTTCACGTAAAAAGATTTAGTTCCAAATTATCATCAACTCTTAAGACTCTGAAGAGAGTGAATGGAGTCCCAAATAAAAACCCTTTGTTTGGGAGCGCTATATTACTCAATTTTGTAAGACTTTTTGCTTGCTTGGAATTTTAATTAGCGCACAAATCAGAGGGAAGATTTTTTTCCATTAATCTTCTGGCCTGGTTTTACTTTCTTGGGATCATTAAAGCTGAAATCATACCACGCCAGAGAAAATCCGTAGCTGCTCATAAACCTAAGGGTTTAGTTTTTCCACTGGCCTGGATTTCAATTTACTTCTCTCGAGGCAGAACAATTTCCCCAGCGGTTGTTACATATAGCCCCGAGAAATTCCGGTATAATCAAGAATTTTAGTGCTTCTTTTTAAGTTTGTCGGTATGTGAATCAATCCTCAGAGGGCTTCCTCTGCACGGATCTCTTGGCCATCCTGATTAAAAAAGGTTCCAGTCCTGCTTCATCCAAACCTTGATCTTACCTCTCCAGGGATGCTTGAAAATCGGCTGCTCTTTTTCGAATCATTTAGTGCTAATTTCTGATGCGTGATGCTGATATACAGGCTCATAATGATTTAAGTTCGATGCTTGTTATGAGACCCCAGGAACGGGGAAAACCGCGGCGTTGCAACTTGCTTTTGTCTCAACACAGTATGCAGGCCCAAATCGTGGACCTGGAATTGAAAGGGAACACACCTGTTATTCCTAAGGTATTCGTGGCGGTGGATTGTGGTAAATCCCGATCCTGCCAGGATTATGGGAGAAGGAGGGATTGTGAACGGGCTAGGAAATGCCTTTTTCGGAGATATGACATTCCAAGATGCATACCTCCAACGAACAATTTTGATTCCTACAGTTGGATACCCCAACAGCAAGGCTCAAAGAACATTGAAATTCATTTTGTAGAAAATGGGGAGGATCCAACAGGTCTGGGAGAACCACTATTTCCTCCTGGCTTTGCCGCAGTGGCCAATGCCCTGTACAAAGCAACCGGGAAGCGGGTTTAAGATCAACCTGTTTGCAAAGGAGATAAAGCCCTTTGAGGTAAAAGGTTGATCTCTGCAAAAGAGTGTGAACATCCAGAAAAATCAAATTCCCGAAAATTTAAAGCCTTCAAATCTGAGTTTTTTTGTTAATTTTTTTAATTACTTTAAATGTTTCCTTATTTTTAAGCAAAATCTTTTATAATGGCAGAATTCAATGTTACCATCAATGAGGAGAAACACAGGCTGGAGTTAGATCCCAATACTCCATTACTCTGGGTTTTAAGAGACCATCTGAATTTACCAGGTACAAAATATGGGTGTGGAGTCGGACAATGCGGAGCCTGCACGGTCCATTTCAACGGCAATGCTGTTAGATCCTGCCAGATTCCGATATCATCGGTGGCAGATAATAAAATAACAACAATCGAAGGTCTATCCGAAAACGGGGATCATCCTGTTCAGAGGGCCTGGCTGGAGCACGATGTGCCTCAGTGCGGTTATTGCCAGGCAGGCCAGATTATGTCGGCCGCTGCATTGCTGAAAAATAATCCCAGCCCAAGCGAGGAGGAGATCGAAAATGGAATGAACGGCAATATCTGTCGCTGCGGGACCTATACCAGGATAAAAGCCGCTATCAAATCGGCTTCAGATTCTCAGAGAGTTTAATTGTCAGTTTAATAAAATCCGGAAAAAATGAGTACAGTAAAAACAGGAATGGACAGAAGATCTTTTATCAGGAATATGTCGCTTGCCGGAGGAGGATTGTTAATTGGTTTCAATTGGCTGGCTTGTAAAGATGCGGTAGAAAAAGGCGGGGAAGAATTGGCCCTTCAAATGCCAGATGAGTGGTTCGAAATCAATGGTTACCTTAAGATAGGGGATAATGGAATTGTCACAATTTATTCTCCAAACCCCGAGATTGGTCAAAATGTAAAAACTTCTATGCCCATGCTTGTTGCCGAAGAACTCGATGTGGATTGGAATAATGTGATGGTAGAACAGGCACCTTTAAATACCGATATTTTTACAAGGCAATTGGCAGGAGGAAGTCAGGCTCTCCGTCAGGCATGGGAGCCGCTCAGAATGGCAGGGGCCACAGCGAGACATATGTTGCTCAGCGCCGCGGCAAAACATTGGGAAGTTCCTGTTTCCGATCTTACTGTGGAAAACGGAATTATTAAACATATAGGAAGCGACAGATCTATAGGCTATGGTGAAATTGCCAAAGCTGCCGCACAAATTGAAATTCCTGAAGAGGTTGTCCTTAAAGAAAATAAGGATTTTAAAATAATAGGCACCTCGCGCAAAAATGTTGATGCAAAAAAAATAGTTACAGGCCAGCCTTTATATGGGCTTGATGTTCACCGGGAGGGGATGCTTATCGCAATGATCGTTCAACCGCCTGCTTTTGGGATGGAATTTAAATCCATGGACTCAGATAAGATAAAGGAAATGCCCGGAGTAAAAGATATTTTCACAATAGATACGTATCCGGATGACATGGAAAAGCAATGGAGTGATGTGACCTCCTTTCCCAATTTGGTAGTATTGGTGGGAGATTCTACCTGGCAGGTGATGCAGGCTAAAAAGGCTTTAAAGATAGAATGGGGCCTAAATCCCGAATTGACAAAACAAATAGAAATCCTTGAAAAATCGGCTGGTTTTACCGGGGCAAAAGGACTTGAAAACTCGAAACTCCATGATTCTTTAATGGCAGGCATTGGTTCCGATAAATCAGAAATGATAAGAAGGGATGGGGATCCCGAGACTGCTTTTAAAAATGCAGCACGGGTTATTGAACGTTCTTACACCTGCCCGTTTCTTGCACACAATTGCATGGAACCCATGAATTTTTTTGCCAATGTTACCCATGATAAAGCAGAGCTGCTGGGACCAATTCAAACCCCCGAGTTTGCTGAAAAGAGCGTTAGCAAACGCCTGGGAATGGACCTTAAAAATATAGAGATACAAATGACCCGTATGGGCGGGGGATTCGGCCGCCGGCTGTATGGACATTTCCTTGTGGAAGCTGCCGTTATTTCTCAAAAAATGGGAGCGCCGATTAAACTTGTTTATACCCGTGAGGATGATATGACCAACGGGGTGTATCGCCCGGCTTATCAGGTCTCCTACCGTGCGGCCCTGGATGGGAACAATAATCTCACCGCCTTTGATGTGAATGCAGGTGGTATTAATGAGAGTCCTCTTTTTGCCAATCGCTTTCCTGCGGGGGCAATCGATAATTACCTTGCCCAGAGCTGGACCGTCGAATCTAATATTTCGGTAGGAGCCTTTAGGGCACCAAGGTCAAATTTCATTGCTGGGGCTGAACAGTCCTTTTTAGATGAACTGGCAGAAGAAATGGACAAAGATCCCATTGAGTTTCGACTCGAACTGCTCAAACGTGCAGCAAATGATCCTGTGGGAGAGACAAATGATTATGATCCGTCCCGGTATGCAGGGGTTTTAAAATTGGTGAGAGATAAATCTGGCTGGGAGAGCAGCAGTGCTACTTTAAATAGGGGGGTTGCTGCCTATTACTGCCATGATTCCTATGTGGCACAGGTCCTGGAGTTGACCTTAAAAAATAATGAACCCCTGATTGAGCGAGTTACCTGTGCGGTAGACTGCGGAATTGTGGTGAATCCTGATGCAGCCATAAATATGGTAGAAGGTGGAACTATTGATGGGATTGGGCATGCGCTATACAGCGAGATAAAATTTAAAGATGGAGCTGCCCAACAAAACAATTTTGATACCTACCGGCTTATTCGCCATCAGGAAGCTCCAAAGAAAATTGATGTGCATTTCATCGATAACGGCATAGCTCCTACAGGACTTGGAGAGCCTCCATTTCCGCCGGTACAGGCAGCCCTGGCAAATGCACTTTACAGGGCCACGGGGAAAAGATTTTATAGGCAACCATATATGACCGAACTCCGGAGTGGAAACAGGGATTTAAAAACCTAACAGGATCCCTTTGCAATATAAAATGAGCATACCGGAAACACCATACAAACCCTGATGAAGATATGCGAATTACAAATGACCAATAAAAATCAATAAGAATCTACATTTGAAAAAGATCAAATTTAAATGTTGGGTAGAAGCCGAGGGTGAAAAATCTTATGGACCCGGGCCTCATCAATTGATCAAAAGCATTCAGATGGAAGGTTCACTTTCAAAGGCTGCAGAACAGATGAATATGTCCTATAAAAAAGCCTGGGGCCTGGTTCAGAGGTTAAACAATAATTCGGAAGAACCGTGGGTACTACTAAAAAAGGGTGGGCAGCATGGTGGCGGGGCTGAAATTACCCCACAGGCTATAAAAGCCATGCAGGAATATGAGAAACTGCAGCAGAAAATCACTGCTCTTTTGGAGCAGCAGGAAGAATTGATCAGGGTTTTAAAATAAATAAGAGCAGAAAATTCCGATGAAATTCGGAGATATATACATCCCGATATATACGTAAATACATAACGCTAATGGCAGCAAGAAAGATGATATATCTCGACTATAATGCAACCACCCCGGTTGATATCAGGGTAGTTGATGCCATGTTGCCATATTTTACCGAAAAATTCGGAAATGCCAGCAGTGACCATGTTTTTGGGTGGGATGCCGGGGAAGCCGTTGAAAATGCCCGGGAGCAAATTGCCAGGCTGGTAGATTGTAAACCCACCGGGATCACTTTCACCTCCGGTGCTACCGAGGCCGCCAACCTTGCCCTATTTGGGTTTTGCCAAAGAAACAGAGCCAAAGGGAATCACATTATTAGTTGTAAAACAGAACACAAAGCCATTTTGGACTCTTTGAATGCCCTGGAGCGTAATGATTTTGAGCTTACCTATCTGGAGGTTGATGCTCAAGGAAATATCGACCTCCAAGAATTAGAGCTCGCCATTTCCTCCAGGACGATTCTGGTGTGTCTTATGCTGGCAAATAATGAAACCGGATTAATTCACCCAATGAGAGCTATTGAAAAGATAGTCCACTCAAAGAAAGTGACACTAATGAGTGATATTACCCAGGCTGTAGGCAAGATTCCTGTGAATTTAAAAGAAATGAATTTAGACCTGGCGATCTTCTCCTCCCATAAGATTTACGGGCCCAAAGGGGTTGGTGCTTTATATATCAATAAAAAAAACCAGGTGGAAATCGAGCCTCATATTTTTGGGGGAGGGCAGGAAAAAGCAATGCGCCCCGGCACACTGAATGTCCCCGGAATTGCAGGCTTTGGTAAAGCTGCTGAAATTGCCTTTTCTGAGATGGAAGGAGAATCAGCAAGAATTTTAAAAGTGAGGGATAAACTTGAAACCGGTCTGAGAATGCTCGAGGGGGCAACCATTAATTCTGAAGCTTGCCACCGGCTTCCAAATACAACCAATATTTCATTTGAAAATATTGAAGGCAGCTTACTGCTTAGAAAATTGAACAAGCTTGCAATCTCACGCGGTTCAGCCTGCACATCAAATCAAGTGCAGGCCTCTCACGTCTTAAAGTCAATGGGATTAGGGGATGATCTGGCACTGTCGTCTTTTCGTATCAGCCTTGGAAGGGACACCCGCATTGAGGATATTGAATTTGCGTTAAAGGAGATAACAACAGCTGTAAATCAGCTAAGAAGAGAAAGAGTATGAGAGAACTGGATGCCATCATTTTAAAATATAAACTTCTGAAGGAGCAGGCGGTGGAATGTGTGCTGGCTACGGTGGTGCATCTAGAGGGTTCCTCCTATCGCCGAGCAGGAGCGAGAATGCTGATTGATGAATTTGGAACAATCACCGGGGCAATAAGCGGAGGCTGCCTGGAGGGGGATGCCTTGCGAAAAGCGCTTCATGCCCTGGCTCAGCAAAAGAACAAACTGGTTTGCTATGACACCAGCGAGAAGGACGATGCCGAATTTGGCGCACAGTTGGGTTGCAACGGGATCATTCAGGTTTTGTTTGAACCCCTGGATTATGAAGATAAGCTTAATCCCTGCGAGCTTTTGAAAAAAGTAATTGATCAAAAAAAACCTTTTGCGATCGTGGTGCAGTTTAATCTGAATAAGTCAAAAGATCAGCCGGGAACAAAATTGGTGATTTCGGAAAATTCAGAAGTAATTGGTGGTAAGCCGGAAGAGGAATTATTCCATAATATCCTGGAGGGGGCCCGGCTCACCTTGAAAAACAATACCCCCCGGTTTGCTGCATATTCGATCGGAGCGGAAACCCGGCATATTTTTATTCAAAATTATCAGCCACCGGTCAAATTGGTCATTGTCGGAGCAGGAAATGACGCCCAGATCTTGGCACAACAGGCAGATTTGCTGGGCTGGGATGTGACCGTGACCGATGGCCGGACCACCCATGCCAATAAAGAACGCTTTAGATCCTCCTGCCAGGTCCTGGTATCAAAACCGGAGCAAATCCTGGAGAATATCAAAATTGACCCTCGCAGCTGTTTTGTATTAATGAGCCATAATTACAACTATGACCTGGCGGTATTGCAGTTGCTTTTACCACAGAGGATGATACCCTATATCGGAATTCTTGGTCCGTTAAAAAAGTACCAGAGGATGGTGAGCGAATTGGAGGAAGCAGGGTTTGATTTGAAACAAGAATACTTAAAAAAAATATATGCCCCAATCGGGCTGGAAATTGGGGCCGAAACCCCGGCAGAGATAGGGCTTTCAATTCTGGCGGAGATCCAATCGGTGTTAACCGGGAAAAATGCCCGGTCCCTAAGGGAAAAATCCGCTCCTATTCATCAGGAAATGGAGGGTAAATTTGAACAGATACAGGTTTGAGGAAAAATGATAAAATAGGGATTGTACTTCTTGCAGCAGGAGCTTCCAGCCGGCTGGGATATCCAAAACAGCTGGTGGATTTTAAGGGAATTCCCCTGCTTCAGCATAGTATTGAGGTAGCGGAATCGCTGGAATTTGACGCCAGAATCCTTGTTTTAGGTGCAAAGGAAGAGCAAATCAATAAGAAAATCAATTGTGGGAATTTTAAAGTGGTGATCAATGAAAACTGGGAAGAAGGAATGTCCTCGAGCCTCAGGAAAGGAATTTCTGAGGCTCTTAAGGCTGAAAAGGAACTGGATCACATTCTTATGCTCCTCTCAGATCAGCCTTTAATTACAAAGGATACGCTCCAGGAGCTTATAAGGGTTCATATGGAGAATAATAAGCAGGCGACATTTTCAGAATATGCTGGGGAGCCTGGAGTTCCTGCCATCTTTTCCAGGGAAATTTTTTCAGAATTAAAAAAGCTGAAAGGAGATCAGGGCGCTAAAAAACTGATATATAATACGGATTTTCAATATGGGACAGTACAATTTGAAAATGGAAATTTTGATGTGGATACCACTGCAGATGTGGAATTGTTAAAAAAAATGGAAGAAGAATGAAGGTGACTATAAAATATTTTGGAATCCTTGCGGAAACCGTGGGCAAAAAAGAGGAAATCCTGGAGGTGGCAGAGGGAATCTCAGCTGCCGAATTAAAAGACCTGCAGATCAAAACATACCAGATCCCGGAGGCGGAATCCGTACAACTGGCGGTAAACCAGGATTTAAATACTGAGGTTGAATTAAAAGAAGGCGATGAGGTGGTATTTTTACCGCCCTTCGCAGGAGGCTGATGAGATACGAGCGGCAAATAAAACTGGAAGAGGTTGGTTTATCCGGACAGGAAAAGCTCCGGAATGCCAGGGTTTTAATAGTAGGCGTTGGAGGCCTTGGCTGTCCCGCGGCGCAATATCTCACAGGGGCGGGAGTAGGTAAAATAGGGCTGGTGGATTGTGATAAAGTTTCAATTACCAATCTGCACCGGCAGGTTTTGTATGATGAAAAGGATATTGGAAGACCAAAGGCCCAGGTGGCTAAAGAAAAACTGCAGCGTTTAAACGGGGAGATCGAACTGGTTGCTCTTGAGGAGGCTTTAACCGAGGAAAATGCAGAAAATATTTTTAATCGCTATGATCTAATCATCGATGGGACCGATAATTTTGAAACGAAATATCTCATCAACGATGCCTGCATTTTGACAGGAAAGCCCTGGATTTATGCTTCAATTTATAAAAATGAGGGGCAGCTTTCGGTTTTCAATTACCGCAGGGGGCCATCCTATAGGTGCCTTTTTCCGAAGACGACCCGGCAGGATGTGAGTTGTGAAACTACCGGGGTTTTAGGGGTGACCCCCGGGATTCTGGGAATGCTTCAGGCCCTGGAAGCGCTTAAAATAATTCTCGGGACTGGCAATGTGCTTTCAGGAAAACTGAAACTGATGAATATTCTCTATGGTACAGAACAGCTGCTGAAGCTTCAGAAAAGGCCGGAAGAGATCCAAAAAATTAAAAACCAGGGAATAATCCCTGTCCGAGAAGCTTGCGAATTAAAAGATACCGGAAAAACATACCTGGATGTCAGGGAAGCCTTTGAACAGCCAAAAATGAATTCTGGAAAGGTGATCCAGATTCCCTTGGGAAATTTAAAGGATCGGTTAAAAGAAATTCCCGATACACAGGAAGTCCTGGTATTCTGCCAGAGTGGAAAGCGAAGTCAGGAGGCAGTTAAAATGCTCGAAAAAGATTTTGGGTTCCGGAATCTCAAAAATGTAGAAGGAGGAATAGAAAATATTATCGAGGGATAGGAAAAAAACAAAAAAGGTATTGGTGCAGGGCGCCATAAAATGATGATCTTTGGGAAGCTACCGCGAATGCCGTGGTATGATCTTCCCGTGAAGAAACCATTAGACGCATAAAGGAAAACAAGCTGCCCAAAGGCACTGTTTTACGGAAAGCGTCCTGGCATTGCCGCAACCAGACCAAAGCAGCGGCAGAATAAATGGATGCAATGGGTCCCCTAGTGCTGCCGGGTATTTAACGTGATAACAGGAAAAAGAGATGATTGAAGAGAAAAAGAGGATCGTAGACAATTTTGGTAGAGCGCATACCTACCTCAGGATTTCCCTGACAGACAGGTGCAACCTTAGATGTTTCTACTGCATGCCGGCGGAAGGGATCGAACTTATTGAGAAACCGAATATTATGAGCCTGGAAGAGATCATAGCCCTGGCGGGGAAATTTCGGGATTTGGGCGTGGACACCATTCGCCTTACCGGTGGGGAACCCCTGGTGCGAAAGAATTTCGGGTATTTGGTGGAAGAACTCTCAAAACTGGGCGTCACGTTAAAGATCACTACCAACGGGATACTGCTTGATAAATACCTGGATCTTTTTAAAAAAATAGGACTCCGGAAGATCAATCTGAGCCTGGATACCCTGGACAAGGCAAAATCGATTTTTATCACAAAGCGGGATTATTTTGAGCGAATCCTGAAGAATCTGGAGATGGCCCTGGCCCTGGAGATGGAGATGAAGCTGAATATTGTATTGATCAAAGGGGTAAATGATCATGAGATCAACGATTTTATCGAACTGACAAAGCACAAGAATTTAACCATAAAATTCATCGAATTTATGCCTTTTAAAGGCAATAAATGGGACTGGAGCAAGGGGGTTGGAAAACTGGAAATTCTGGAATTGATTTCCAGGCGATTTGGAAATATTCAGGAACTGAAAAATCCGCGCCATAGTACCTCTTCCAATTTTAAGGTCGAAGGGCACCTGGGAAGTTTCGCCATCGTAAGTACCATCACCAATCCCTTTTGCGATGATTGTAACCGGATTCGTGTTACTGCCGATGGTAAAATGATGAACTGCCTTTTTGCCAATTCTGAAACCGATTTGCTGACCCCGCTTAGAAACGGGGAGGAAATGGAAAGCATTATTATTAACGCAATCAAGACCAAGAAATATTCCCGTGATGGCATGGAGCTAAAAATGGATGCCGAACATTACGAGAAAAACAGGTCGATGATTTCAATAGGTGGTTAATGGTAAGAATTCAGGAAGCATTGGGGATCATAAAGAAGCAGCAGGTTAAGCCAAAAACCGAAAATAGAAATTTGAGTAATTCTCTGGGTTACTGTCTTTCCAAAGACATCACGGCACCTTTTGATATGCCTTCTTTCGATAATTCAGCGATGGACGGGTATGCCTTGTGCGGGATTTCAAAAGAATATCAAATTATTGGGGAAGTTGCTGCCGGGGATACCGGCCAGATTAGCTTAAAAGACGGAGAGGCGGTGCGTATTTTCACCGGTGCGAGGGTTCCGGAGAACGCGAAGGCAGTGATGATGCAGGAGAAAACAAGGCTAAATGGAAACCAGCTTTTTCTCGAAGAGGAGCCCAAGAAGGGCCAGAGTATCAGGAAAAGGGGAGAAGAACTGAAGAAAAATCAGCTTGTTTTTGAAAAGGGATATACCATCACCCCTGCAGGTATTGGGATGATAGGGAGTCTTGGCCTGGATACGCTGGAGGTTTTTAAGAAACCTGTCATCAACCTGATCACCACCGGAAACGAATTGGTAAAACCCGGCAATCCCAAGCCAGAAGGACACATCTACGAATCCAATAGCTACGCTATAGAAGCAGCCTGTGAGGGCTATGGATTTGCCTGCAGCAATAAGATGCAGTTTGAGGATGATTTTGAGGCTATTAAAACCGGAATAAAAGATTCCCTGGAAACTGCGGATCTCCTGCTCCTTTCAGGCGGAATATCGGTGGGGGATTATGATTTTGTAAAGCGGGCACTGGAGGAAAACGGGGTGGAGCAGCTATTCTATAAAGTTTTCCAGAAACCTGGAAAACCCTTGTATTTCGGGCGAAAAGGGGATAAATTCGTGTTCGCTTTACCTGGAAACCCGGCCTCCTCCCTCAGCTGTTTTTACATCTATGTTTTGCCGCTTCTCTGGAAGCTAAGCGGTTCAAAAAAGAGCGGATTGGAAGCTTACTCTTTTCCTATCTCTTCTGATTATGACAACAGATCAGACCGCCCCAGCTTCCTAAAGGCAAAAATCACCAACGCAAAAGCAGCGATTTTAGACGGGCAGGGATCTTCTATGATCCGGTCCATGGCCCTTGGGAACGCTTTGGTATTCCTGGAAGGTGATACTCCTGTTAAAAAAGGGGAGATGGTAAAATGTTTCTTAATATCCTGATATGCCCATAGAGTATCTCCCGTTCATTTTTTTCTTTATCGCCTTGTTTTATAGTTCAGTAGGATTTGGCGGGGGATCCAGTTACCTGGCTATTTTAAGTCTTTTTCTCACCAATTTTTATGAAATACGCTCTACGGCCCTTGTGCTGAATATTTGCGTGGTTAGCATTGGCACCATTATGTTTATAAGGCACAGGGTATTTAATTTTAAATTATTCTGGCCATTTATACTTTTCAGTATCCCCCTTGCATTTTTGGGTGCGCAACTCAGGCTTTCACAGAAAATCTTTTTCCTGATATTGGGTTCCGCTTTGATCCTTTCCGGGTTATTCCTGATCCTGAAATATCTTCAGAAAAAAATTGAATCCAAGGAGTTCTCCAATCCAAAAAAATTTATGCTCGGCGGTTTTATTGGGTTGCTCTCCGGAATTTCCGGGATAGGTGGAGGTATATTTTTATCTCCGGCGCTCAATATCCTGAAATGGGCAAATCCAAGAATCATCGCATCGCTGGCTTCTGTATTCATTTTGGTGAATTCAGTGGCCGGACTTGCAGGTTTAAATGTCGCAGGGACCTTTTATATAAATTATGACCTCATCTTTCAACTTATTATTGCTGTAGTCCTGGGAGGGAGCCTTGGGTCTTATCTTTCCAGCAAAAAATTCAACCTTAAATTCCTTGGGATGCTTACCGCGATCCTTGTATTCTATGTTGGTCTGCGCCTGATAGTATTGCACGGGTTCGGAATCAAAATTTAGAGGTGTGAATCTATTTTCAAGGTGAAGTTGCAACCGACTCCGGAGGGTATAAAGTGAGAAAGAATTTCATCTCCCGCGGACCCAGGTAAAATGATGCTTCCCGGGGAAGAGTGGTTCCGCTTTTTCTGCGGAAGAGCGCAACCAGGCAGATCAACCTTTTTTGCGTGTCCAGGACCTTTTCGAGCAGGCGCTTTCCAGCGATACAGAGGCTCGCATTGCCAGAATATAGGGATAAAGGGATGGGAATGTGCCCAGGGGTGGGGTAGTGGTAAATATAATTTTAACGGGTCCGGGATTTAATAAGTCTATCACTTTATCCAAGGCATCATCAGTATCTTGATGGATGAAAATCGCTTGATATCATATGAGTGCAGGAACGCTGGAATGACGAACCAGCTTCAGAAGAAAAAACAGGGCCTGTAAAAAATACAGGCCCTGAATCCTTCAAGATATTATACCCTGCTTTTACGCTTTTTCATTTTCTTTTCTTCCTCTTTACGTTCGATTTTTTCCTGCTTTCTTGCCTTCAAATCGACTTTAGAAGGTTTTAATGTGACTCCTCTTTTAGACATAGTGAATAATTCTTAAAATTATTTGAATAATACATTATTGAAAACCTCATCCTACTATAGAAACTTTATTCAACGAGTTTGCAATCCCTACATAAGGGGAGCAAATAATAATAAGTAAATAATGAGGGAAAATAGGAATTTTAAGCACACTCGTGGGTGCTTAAAAATTCGGAAAGATTATTTTCAATTTTCTTGAAAAGTTGTACATCCTTAAAAATCTATAGGTAAAATTATTAAACTTAAAGGTTTGTCTTATTTCTTTTATACCCTAATTGAAGTAGCACCTTACTTTCAAAAAGTTTTTAAAATTTAAAGAGAAAATTAAACAAATCAAATGCCAGGTCTATGAATCCCGGATCCGCTTTGTAGCTTATTGTTTTAGTGGCACAAGGAATAGAAGGGGATTAAAGGTATTTTTTAATTCCATCTGTGGCATACGAATAAACCAGTGCCTTCAGGTTTCGGTTCTGGTAAAAATAATTTTCGATATCGATTTTGAACCGTTGATAATTATTTAAATAATACGTTTCACATTGCATATCATCACATTCTTTGATACCATCGAGTTCAATTATAAATTCCCGGAGCTTATCTGAAAAATCCATATTTTTCAAGTTAAGTGTTTCCAGTTCCTCGAGCAGCAATTTTATGTCCTCTTTACTAATAGCTGTTTTGTCCATAAGAGGGGAGGAAAAAATTCTTTTATAAAATTGATTCTCCAGTTCAATATGTGTTACCTCAGATTTCCATTTATTGACATCTGTACATAAATTCAATCGCTGAATATCCTCATCCATAAAATGTGGTTTGATTAGATCACTCATTTCTCTGTTTTTTCTACTAGTTTCAATTGTTCAACTTCTGTTATCTTAATAACACTCTCTCCCGCTGGGAATTGCCATAGTATTTCATCTTCCTTGGCATAGCCAAACAAGGCAAGCCCCATAGGAGCCAGGACTGAAATTTTATTCAGTTTTATATCGCTCTTTTCCGGTGTAACGAGCTGGTAAGTCTTTGCACCATTAAAAACTGTTTGGATGGTCACCATAGAATTAAACCGAACTACCTCTGGCGGCATATTTTTATCTGCGAGAATTTTCGCCGTTGCTAATTCATTGCTCAGTTTCTCAATGGAGAGTCTGTATGTGGGATCCTTTGCATAGTGCGCCATAGATATTATGCGGCGTAGCAAATCATACTCCTTTTTTTCAACTATTATTCCCCCGTATTTCATGATTTATTGATTTAAATTATATTGATTGATCTGCCTTTTGAAAAAGGCAGATGCAGGCAAAGGCTCCGGTAGGGACCGGGGCAATTGCTGTTCTTTTTATAAATGGAGTTTTAAAATAAACTGCCCTGAATTTCTTTCCTGGAAATCTCCCTGAGATCTGGGTGGAGGCCTAAGAGATCCGCAGTAGCATTAAACTGCTTCATCACGGTTTTATACATTCCCTGCGTACTTTCTTTTTCTGTAGTTATCATAAATGCTTATTCAAAATGTTGACAATATATCTTCTGGTTTTGAGCCCAAATACAGTGAGCCTTGCGATCACAGGTAATACACAATCCCTTTGTTAACGCAACTCTATTTGAAGAAAGCCTAAAAGCATTTTTGTCAACCTCCTTCAAGGAATCTTTCATTAAATTTTTCACAAAATTCATCGTTGTTTTTTTAATTTTTCTACTTTATTCTACCCAATTCCATAGGTAAGACAAAGGCTATGCCTAATAAGAAGAAAAAATGAAGTAGTATTGGATGTACTTGTATACCAGGTTCTTAAATGGCAGAGATGATTATGATGAAGATTTTTTTCCGAGGAGAAATTACCCGCACAGGAAGAAATTACCCGTTATTATAAAAGCTTTATTTTAGCTTTTGGCGCAGGGTTTTTCGGTCAATCTGAAGAATTTCGGCCGCTTTGGTTTTGTTGTTGTCCACTGCCGCAAGTACTTTTAAAATATAGGCTTTTTCTATTTCCCTTAAGGGTCGGGAAGTGTTATCTTCTTTAGGTTCGGGATATTTTAAGTATTTAGGAAGGTCATCTACTGTGATGGTGTCCCCGCTCATTATTATGGTACGCTGAATGATGTTTTCCAGTTCACGTATATTCCCTGGCCAGGAATGCCGCACCAGGATATGCATGGCCTTTTCCGAGATTCTTATGTTTGGTTTTAAATATTCTATGCCATATTTTTTCAGGAGGTTTTCCGCTATGGGGACTATATCTTTTTTGCGATCTCTTAAAGCAGGGATCTCTATGTTCACCACATTCAGGCGGTAAAAAAGATCCTCGCGAAACGTCCCTTTCTGCACCATCTCCATAAGATTGGAATTGGTAGCTGCAATGATTCTTAAATTCAGCTTTTGGGTAGATTGTGCTCCTATTCTGCGGACCTCTTTTTCCTGGAGCACTCTCAATAAACTGGTTTGCACCTTTAGCGGTGCGGCACCTATTTCATCCAAAAAAATAGTGCCTCCCGATGCCGCCTGGAAAAAGCCGTCCCTGGTATCACCGGCGCCGGTAAAAGCTCCTTTTACATAACCAAAAAGTTCTGCCTCGAGTAAATTTTCGGGAATGGCACCGCAGTTTACTGCTATAAAAGGATTCCCGGCAAAGGAACCTTTGTAATGGATAGCCCGGGCAACGAGTTCCTTTCCTGTTCCACTTTCCCCCTGGATAAGGATGGTAGCCCTGTTGTTCTTCACCCTCTCAATAATATCGATTAACCCCTCTGTTTCTTTTGATTGTCCAACGATGCCTGCATATACAATTTTTCCTGATCCATTAGCTGAAGGTTTTTTATGTGTTACAGGTTGCGGTAATTTCCGGTTTTGTAAGGATTTTTCTACAGCCTTTTTTAATTCCTCATTTGTAAAAGGTTTTACGAGGTAGTCAAGAGCGCCCGATTTTACAGCATCTATTGCACCATCCACCGAGGGGAACCCCGTAATTACAAGTTTGGGAATCCTCGGAAAATGTTCCTCGACATATTTTACCAACTCCATTCCATTAATTCCGGGCATTTGAAGGTCTGTAATTAAAAGGTCTATTGCTGAAAGCTTCAGGATTTCAAGAGCTTCTGTCACCGAGGATGCTTTATAGGTATGAAAATTTTGTGCTTTAAGGTTTCGTTGTAAAACCTCCAGCATATCATAATTATCATCAACTATAAGGATATTTTCTTTTTTCAGGGCCATAATCAGGTGCTTAGGGGTAATTTTATCTGAAACACAGTACCTTTCGGAGTGTTGTCAAAGGTAAGTATATTGCCCTGATGACTTTTTATGATTCCATGAACCACACTTAATCCAAGTCCGGATCCCTCTCCCAAAGCTTTGGTGGTAAAAAAAGGCTCAAAAATCCTGGCCCTTATGTCCTCTTTAATTCCCGTGCCCTCATCGGCAACTTCAATAAAAAGATGGGAATTCGTGTTATAAACCTTTATCTCAATTTTTCCGTTTTCCGGGGACACGTAAATGGCATTGATCAGAATATTGAATAAAACCTGACTGAGCTGAATACTGTCCAGCCTTGCCTGGATTTTTTTATTTTTTATATGAAAACTGTGGGAGACTCCTGCCCTTTTAAAATTGGGACCTAACAAGGATAATGCCTGGAGAATAACAGGTTTGATTTCTATAAAGTCCATATTCTGAGGCATTTCACAGGCGAAGAACATCAGCTTCTTCACCACCTCGCGGGAATAGATTGCGGACTTTATTATTTTCGCGATATCAGCCTTTATTTGTGCGTCTTTGGTTCGTGCCTCGATAAATTCAGCAAAACCTAAAATATTCCCCAGTGGGGTATTGAGTTCGTGGGCTATTCCTGCGGTTATCTCTCCTAAAATTACCAGGCGGTCGTTGCGTTGTGCAGTGCGCTGCAGGATCTCCTCCTTTTCCTTATTTTTTTCTCTTTCATAGAAGTTGCTTAATTCATAGCACACTTTATTGAGTAATTGCTGTTCTTCCTTCAGGAAATCTTTTTCAGAAAATAGGGGAGCGGGATAATGTACTTTAAGGAATCCGCAAAGATTTTCATACACCAGGATCTCACAGGTCTGAATAACTGTAGTATTGGGAAGCGGAGCAGTCTGGAAGGAGTGATTGTCAAGTTCTATTTCTACAATGGCCTTGTTGGAATATCGCCATGCCTTTTTCAGGATGCTTGCAATTTTACCTATGGTATCATCCAGATTCTGTTCGTGTTTTGCCAACAGAGAAGAGATATCATAGAGACAGGACAATTCCTTTATACGCTCCTGAAGTTTTTCTTCTGTAGAAATTATAGATGGCATAGCAATATTGAATTCCGGAAAAATACGGGGTTTAAGATTACTTAAATATAGGCAAAATATTATTTAGGACCAACGGCATCCATACAACCTGATTTTCAATGAAATATGAAATGATATAAAATAAATTTGATGTGTGATTCAGGTTTAATACCGTTTTTTCTTTTACTATCCCAATTTTTTCGTTTGGGTAGATGGATCTATAGAAACCTACAAAAGCTTCAAAGGTCATAAGTGATATTAGCCAAAAATAAACTGAGGTGAGGAGTGTTTATTTTATAATGGTCCTGAGGGGATTCTCATTTTTTTCCTGTGATACTGATGATTATCCACATTCAGAAATACCATCTGTGGTGCTCAATGAATTTTGGGGGAAGTTTCCAAAGGCTACGGAGGTTGGAATTCATCAAGGTCGGAGAGCACTATAAAGTTGCTTTTGAAGTAACCGGAGAAGATGCCGGAGCATTCATGTGCTTTATCTGGCACGCTGCTTAGGGAGAAAAAAGAGATCCCTTTCAGCAAGTTTCCGGTAGAGGTTCAGGAAACTCTCACGAAATATGGAAGGAATAAAATCAAGGCTTCTGAGGTAGTAAAATTTGGAAACGAAATTTATTGCCAGGCACAGCTGAAGCGGTTTTGGTTTGATAAAAAGTTGGTGCTGGATACAACGGGTAAACAGGATCCTACTTTTAGCTATTGGGATTAAAAAGAAAAGACATTAAAAAAATTGTCATTGGAATTGTTCTATTAATTATTATATTAATTCTTGGGATAGTGAGCATTTTTTCTTTGGGAAAGAAGCTTCGCAGGAACCTGAAGGGAAGGTAGGTTATGAGAACCAGAAAAATTGGGGCCTTCCGAATGAACACAGGGAAATGTGGGGGCTTGTCTGGATTGTGGAGCACCGTATTGCCCGGGTACAGGATGAGGATGGTATCATCTTCATTTACAATCCGGGCAAGCTCAAAAGTTAGCCAGGAAGGGAATCTATACATCTCAAAGGAAGCGGGATATGCTCCGGCGGATATTCTGAAAATTGCCCTTGCCAATTAATTCCGCTTGAGGGGTTCACCCGTAAGAGAATTTTCAAACAATGAATAAATGAAAAACCAAATTAAAAATGGCTTCAAAAACTTTTGAAAAAACCTCTGGAGAACCAAGCAAGCTTCCACTATACATCTCTGTTGTAATATTTGGAACTTTGCTGCTCACCTATTTTTTAATTCCTCAGGTTCGAGAATTTATGAATGAGAGCTGGAATACCCTTACCAGTAATGATAATGATAGAATCCGCACGTGGGTGGGGGATTTTGGTTGGTTTGGGCCGGTGGTTTTGA
>JBGSWA010000395.1:0-3662 GCA_041752645.1 Gillisia sp.
CACAGATGGCAAGGCGGTTCAATATTCTTACTGTGATGTTTGGCGTTTTAGCAACGATAAAATTGTTGAATTAAAGGCGTTCGTTATTAAATCCGAGGTAAGGATGTGAGTGGGTAGAAACTTTCTTTGCTTAGTTCAACAGCTTACGCCTGTGAAATAACTGCTTTAGTTTATAAAATCAGAATTAAATAAAAACGGGGCGGTTCAGAAAAAACACACGAATAGGAAAACAATTTAAATAATTAAAAATGAAAAATAATTTAATAGCCGAAACATCTATTAGCATTGATGCATCTCCTACGCAGGTTTGGAAAGCTTTAACGACACCCAAACTTGTGAAAAAGTATCTTATGGGTACAGAAGTTACCACAGATTGGAAAGAAGGCAGCGCCATTACTTATGCTGGGGAATATGATGGAAAAAAGTACAGAGATAAAGGGATTATAAAAAAAGTAGAGCCTGAAAAAATATTGCAAACAACTTATTGGAGTTCTATGGGTGGGAAGGAAGATAAACCTGAAAATTATAATCTTGTTACCTATAAGATAGCAAAACAGGATGATAAAACTGTTGTTACGCTTTCTCAGGATAATAACGCTACAGAAAAAGAAAAAGAACATTCAACAGAAAATTGGAAACTGGTATTGAAAAAATTGAAAGAAGTGGTTGAAAGCGGAAAGGAATAATATTTTGAAACAAACCCAATTAAAAAATAAGTAAAATGAAAAAAATAATCGCTGTAGAATGGCTATCGCTTGATGGCTATTTTTCCGGGCCAAAAGGTGAAACAGATTGGTTCGTTATGGATGAAGGAACGGGTAAGTATTTGTCGAATCTGTTTAAGACTATTGATACCATTATGTTGGGACAAGTAACCTTTAATATGTTTTCGGCTTATTGGCCCAAACCAGACCCTGCAGATGGGAATCCAAAAGAATTGACAGACTTTATGAACAACTCCCAAAAAGTTGTTTTTTCAAAATCCTTAAAAAAAACGGATTGGAATAACTCGGTCATCATCAAAGATATTAGTACAGTAAAAATCAATAAACTAAAACAAGAGCCTGGTAAAGACATAGTGATTTTTGGAAGTGGTAGCATTGTATCTAAGCTTACAAAATTAGGGCTGATAGATGAATATCAATTTTTGGTAAATCCAGTTTTTCTGGGCAATGGAAAAACAATATTTAAAACCAAAGAAGCAAAATCGAAATTGAAATTGTTAAATGCTAAAAAGTTTGAGGGTGGAAATATGATGCTTCATTATGAAGCGCAGAATAAATAAAATATTTCTTTTACTATTTGAAATAAAAATTAGTTTGTAACAATTAAAAAAACAATTATGAAAGCAACATCTATCATCCCAAGCATTCTTTACAAAGATGCGACCGCAGCAATAGAGTGGCTTTGCAATGCTTTTGGGTTTCAAAAACATTTGATTGTTCCGGGTGAAAATGGAAAAATTACACATGCCCAGTTAACACTTGGAGAAATTATGATTATGATAGGTTCTGCACAAAGCCAAAGTGAATACAGTAAACTTATTAAACAGCCGGATGAGATGGACAATTTTGAAACTCAGAGCCCATACATAGTTTTAAAAGAAAATGATATTGAAACACATTATGAAATAGCTAAAAAACACGGAGCTAAAATTGTAATAGAGTTGAAGGTGGAGGATTACGGAGGCAAAAACTATTCTTGTTGTGACATTGAAGGGCACTTATGGAATTTTGGCTCTTACAACCCTTGGAATACAACAAATAAATAAGTTTTAACTAAACAAGAAAAAACAACTTATTGCTAACTGTTGATTTAAGATTTTAAATAAATACATAAACAATTAAAAACAACAATTATGAAAGTACATCCTTATTTAAACTTTGACGGCAAAGCCGAAGAAGCATTTATGTTTTACAAATCCGTTTTTGGCGGAGAGTTTTTAACAAATATGAAAATGAGTGAAATGCCTGAAAGTAAAAATTTACCAGCAGATGAACAAAACCGAACGATGCATATTGCATTGCCTATTGGTGAAGGCACTTTGTTGATGGCTTCGGATACAGTTCCATCTGCAGGGCATAAAATGGTGTTTGGAAACCAGACGCATATTATGCTAAGCCCTGAAACCAAAGAGGAAGCAGATAAATTATTTAATGGGCTTTCTAAAGATGGCGAGATAGATATGAAAATGGAAGAAGCATCTTGGGGAGATTATTTTGGAGGTTTTACAGATAAATTTGGTATTAAATGGATGATAAATGTTGCTGGTAAACAAAATTAAAAGTATGGCAATTAAAACTGTCTCTAAAAAGATGGGCATTAAAGAAGGCATTCGTGCAATCTTTATTGATGCACCGGCAGAAGCAATTGAGGCGATTGATTTACCAAGTGCTGACATGGCATCAAAGCTTACTGGCTCTTTTGACTACATACATTTATTTGCTAAAAATCAAACAGTGTTCAGGAAAAAATTCCCTAAAGTTAAAACGCATCTTAAGCCTGGTGGAATGCTTTGGGCATCATGGCCAAAAAATGGACAATTAGAAACCGACCTTTCGCTAACAAATATTATTAATATAGGCTACAGTTTTGGATTGGTTGAAAGCACTTGTCTGAGCGTAAACACAACATGGTCTGCCTTAAAATTTACGCACCCAAAAAAGGGGAAAGTTTATAATAACAGTCATGGAAAATTAAATCTCTTCCAAAAAAAATCTTAACCCAATTTTTTATGAAAAATATTATCAGGCTTTTTGCCGCATTTAGTATAGCAGTCTTTTTAATGACCGCTTGTAATAAAAAGATGTTGCCGCTGAACGATTGTGTTGAAAAAACAGTCAATCCAGATTGTATCTGCACCAAAATTTATAAACCTGTTTGCGGTTGCAATGGTAAAACTTATGGAAACGAATGTGAAGCCCGTTGCCATAATATTACGCAATTTACGGACGGGGAATGTCCGAAATAAAAATTTTAACCATTCAAGTCATTAAAAAAAAATATAATTATGAAAAATATAATTGCAATCATTCTAACGCTACTATTCATTCAGAGCTGTAATAACTCAAAAGATAATAAAATTGCAGATAGCAAATCCAATTCTGTTGATAGCCGTAGCGATATGGTGCAACCAACAGAAAATAAATCAGTAGATCAAGATAGTGTAAGTGGCTATGCAGATGTGAATGGACTTAAAATGTATTATGAGATTCATGGCACAGGGGAACCATTGGTGCTCATTCATGGTGGCCTTGGCTCTATTGGAATGTTTGGTTCCAACTTGCACACACTTGCTAAAACAAGAAAGGTGATAGCTGTTGATTTACAGGCTCACGGTCATACTGCTGACATTACCCGTGCAGTAAGTATGGAGTTTATGGCTGACGATATTGCAGCACTATTGCAGCATCTTAATATTAAAAAAGCCGACATCATGGGCTACTCTCTTGGTGGTGGAGTTGCAATCCAGACTGCTATCCGTCATCCGGAAATGGTGCGAAAACTCGTAGTGGTTTCAGCTCCCTTTAGGCGAGATGGATGGTATCCCGAGGTGCTTGCGGGGATGGCACAAATGAGTGCAGCCGCTTCTGAATCTATGAAGAAAACTCCTATGTATCAATCGTATTCTACAATAGCACCGAAGCCTGAAGATTGGCCGG
>JBGSWA010000396.1:0-3213 GCA_041752645.1 Gillisia sp.
TGAAGCCTTAACCGAATATAGCGCATTAGAGGATTTTGAGGAAGACGATCTATTAAATGCAGTGGCAGATATGAGCGATGAAGTGCGCAAAGTACCTATTCATCACGCGGAAGTCTGGGACATTTTTAAAGCAGTAAAAAACAAAGACGATATTGAAGCCCTGGAGCGATGTATTGCACAGAAAGATATCCGGGATGCATTCTACGATGCGTTATCACAATTTGCAAGAACACTGCAGGTAGCATTGGCATCAGATATTTTTTACGAGGAATTTACCACGCAGCAAATAGGATTTTATAAAGCAGAACTAAAAAAATTACAAAGCCTTCGGTTTTCGGTACAGTTGCGTTATGCCGAAAAGATTTCGTACAAGGAATATGAACCCAGGGTAAAAAAATTATTGGACACCTACATCAGTGCCGATGAGATTATAGAAATAACGAAAGATGTCAATATTTTCGACAAAAATATGGTGGAAGAAGCCCTGGAAACATACGGAAAAACCCCTGCTTCAAAAGCCGATTTTATAGCTCACAGAATGAAGAAGGTGATTACCGAAAACATGGAAAAGGATGAGGCTTACTATAAAAAATTCTCAGACCTTATTGAACAAACCATCAATGATTTTCACGAGGGGAGATTGGGAGAGAAAGAATACCTTGAAAAGATCAATAAAGTCCGGGAAGATTTTGACAAAGGATATCAGGAAGGAATTCCGTTATTGGTAAAGGACAATCCGGAAGCAAGAGCAGTTTTTGGTGCTATTTCACAAGTAATAACAAACAATCACGGAAAGGAAAAATCCACGAATATTTCAGAAAAACTGGCAATTGCGGGAATCGATATTACACAGATTATAGAGAAACTGACCATCAGGGATTGGAAGAAAAATCTGGACATCCAAAACAAAATGGAAAATGAAATTGAGGATTATCTGATGGAACATAGAAAAGATTTAGGTGTGGACATTAATTTTAACGAAATAGATGCAATTTTGGCGAAGTGTTTAAAAGTGGCTAAAAACAATTACTGATGCACAGCGTACAATACGGGACAAAAACCATTCAGTTCCAAATAAGTAGAGCATACCGGAAAACCCTGGCAATTGAAGTGCACCCGGATAGTACTGTCCTTTTAATAGCTCCCGAAGAAACAAGCATTGAAGATCTAAAAGCAAAAGTCATAAAGCGCGCAAAATGGATCGTGAAACAACAGGAATATTTTGAACAATTCCTTCCCCATACTCCTTTAAGGGAATATGTATCCGGAGAAACTCATTATTATTTGGGCAGACGGTATGTTTTAAAGGTCATTTCTAAAGATACTAATGCTGTGAAGCTCAAAGCTGGTCAAATAATGGTTTACACAACAAATCCTTCACCAACAAAGGTGAAATCCCTCTTAGCTGCTTGGTATTACAATCATGCAAAAAACAAATTTGAAACTGTTTTACAAGAAGTTAAACCTAAATTTGAACAGGAGGAGCTTTCAATTGGGGATTTGCAAATTCAGCGAATGAAAAAACGCTGGGGAAGTTGTACCCCAAACGGCAAAATTACTCTCAATCCCGAATTGATAAAAGCCCCCACTAAATGTATAGAGTATGTAATTATTCACGAACTCTGCCATATAAAAGTGCCTAACCACAGTAAAGCATTTTATAACCTCCTGCAAGATAAACTTCCAAATTGGGAAAAATGGAAGATGAGATTGGAGAAGAGTATGGTGTGAGTTTGAAAATTCAATAAGTTTCAAATTCTTACTCCAAAATATTATTCAATAAATACCAAAATCGGGGTATTTTGATCTTTGTGAAATGATGAAGTGTGATCGAATGATTATAATGAAAAATGAAAACCGGGAATGAGGTTGCTCATCATCTATTAAAAGATGACCTATACAATTCACAAAAATAAAATTTGATACTAAATATAGGCAACTGTAACCAACTGCTATGAATGATAAAAAAAAAGGCAAATGTTGTACCTATGTTGTACCTACCCCCAAAAAAAAAGGCCTCACATTTCTGTGAAGCCTTGATTTTCCTAGTGGCGGGAACTGGACTCGAACCAGCGACCTTCGGGTTATGAGCCCGACGAGCTACCTACTGCTCTATCCCGCGATATATTGTTAATCTCTAAGATGTCAATTTAAATAACTCTACTCGCTTAGAAGCTTTCTGCGTTATTGGAGTGCAAATATACAACAGATTTCTTCTTTTGCAAAGAAATTATTAAAAAATTATTAAACGATCCATTTTATGAATTTCCTTTTGTTTAATTGAAGAAAGACCTAATCTCTGAATACATTACTAAGTCCTTGATTATCATCAAATTTAGATATCAAACCAGACCGGTTACCATTGCAAATTTTTTAAATTAACCTGCAAGATTAAGTGTAAAAAAGTGATCCTTTAAAAAAATGCCAATGAAATTATGCTGCCCATCCAGATCTCAATGAATAAATTCATCCTTTTATTCTCCATAGCCTCATCAAAAAAATCCCGTGCCCCTTATGAACGAGCTCGTCTTTTAAGTTAGATTCACTTTAAACTTCTACAATGTGATCAGAAAGTTTAAAAGTTAAGATCACGGGCTGATTAAGAAATCGATACCTAGCTTAACTTTAAAATCAGGATTCTATGATTAGTTCAGAAATAAAAATTCTCATTGTTCAATATTTCTGGCGTCAAATTCCAGCAACTCCTCGGTTTCAAATCTCACATAAATTTCGATGGGGTTACAGCAGATCTCGCAGTCTTCTATATAAGTCTGTTGGCGAACAGAAGTATCCAGGAGCATGGAAATTTCCTCCCAACAATAAGGGCATTGAAAGAAGTGTTCTAACATTTGCATCAATTTTAATAACTTTTCGTCCGGGAAGAAGAATTAAATATCATCAAAAAATACCCCTTAGTGACTTACAATTAATGTGACCCAAATAGGAAGCTCCTCAATTAAAAAAAAACTTTAAAACGGAGATTTAATAATCAGGACCGAATGGCTTAATTACAATTGATGTGTTAAAATTAATTCTGCCATCCAATCTCACCACTAAATCTGAAGTTGGGTTCCTTTAATCTTTCTTGGCTCTCAAAACTTTTTGACCTGATGAGTCAAAAACCAAATTAAAAATGAAATTAAGAAATAAGCTCCAATTCCTGTTGTAATTGCTCCCAGGACTTCATAAGGATTTCAAGCTCTTTCTTTTTGA
>JBGSWA010000397.1:0-2836 GCA_041752645.1 Gillisia sp.
ACCGCTCTGGCCAAAGAAAAGGAAAAACTGCTCACCGCCATCCCTGCAATTCAACCTGTCAAGAATGAAAATTTAAAAAGGATTGCCTCTGGCTATGGATGGAGGAGCGATCCTTTTACAAAGGTAAAGAAATTTCATAACGGCATGGATTTTTCGGCACCCCGAGGTACCCCAGTGTATGCCACCGGAGACGGCAGGGTTGCCAGGGCAGATAACCGTGCTACAGGCTATGGGAATCATATCCGGGTAGAGCACGGATATGGGTATATGAGTCTTTATGCCCATTTATACAAGTTCAATGTTCGGGTCGGCCAACGGGTAAAACGCGGGGACATAATTGGTTTTGTGGGAAGTACAGGGCGTTCACAGGGACCTCACCTGCACTATGAGATTTTCAAGGATGAGGTGCATATCAACCCTATTAATTTTTATTACGGACACCTTTCTCCGGAGGAGTTTGATCAGGTGCTGATCAAAGCTCAGGAAGAAAACCAATCTTTGGATTAATGTATATAAACCTACCAGAAAAACGGTATTATGCCATTGGCGAGGTCGCCCAGGCATTTGATGTAAACACCTCCCTTATCCGGTTTTGGGAAAAGGAATTTGACGCCCTAAAGCCAAAAAAAAACGCCAAGGGAAACCGGTTGTTCACCCCAGGGGATATCAAGAACCTGGAATTGATCTATCACCTGGTAAAAGAACGAGGATTCACCCTGGAGGGCGCAAAAATCCATTTAAAAGAGGAAAAGAAAAAAACTCTTACTAACTTTGAAATTATTAGAAAATTACAAACCATAAAAGCAGAATTGACAAAAATTAAAAACCAACTATAACATGAAAAAATGGCTCATCCCGGCAATAGTAATTATTGTTTTAGGTTTTATTATTTACAATCTAACCGTAGGTTTTAACAATACGGCTGTTACCAACCAGGAAAATGCGCGTTTGGCCTGGTCCAATGTCGAAAGTTCCTATCAGCGTCGAAATGACCTTATAGGCAATCTTGTGAAAACAGTGCAGGGCGCCGCCGATTTTGAAAGGGGAACTCTTACCGATGTTATTGAGGCAAGATCCAAGGCAACCGGAATTACCATTGATCCCACAAATATCACCCCGGAACAAATGGCGCAATTCCAACAAGCCCAAAGCGGGGTCACCTCCGCGTTGTCAAGATTATTGGTCACTGTGGAACGTTACCCGGAGCTTAAGGCAAATCAAAATTTTCTGCAACTGCAATCACAATTGGAAGGAACTGAAAACAGGATCAACGTGGAGCGGAACCGTTACAATGAATCTGTGACTTTGTACAACACCCATATCCGTGTATTCCCAAATTCAATGTTTGCCGGGATGTTCGGATTTGAACCTATGGTGAGATATGAATCCGATGCGGGTTCTGAGAATGCTCCCGATGTAGATTTTGATTTCTAATAAAAACAGGAAGCATGAGCAAAGTTGAAGAATTTTTATCGGCAAAAGGGGAAGAGGAAGTTGTGGATGCTATTAGAAGGGCAGAAAAAGCGACCTCCGGAGAGATCCGGGTCCACATAGAAAAAACTCACGGACAGCAGGATATCTTCGAACGCGCCATAGAGGTATTTCACCTTCTTAAAATGGACAATACCAAACAGGAAAACGGGGTACTGATCTATGTTGCCATTGACGACCGTGATTTCGTGATTTACGGAGATAAAGGGATCAATGAGGTTGTGCCGACTGATTTTTGGGAAAGCACCAAAGATGCAATTGTCGCAGAATTCAAGGCAGGCAATTATAAACAAGGCCTGGTAGATGGAATTTTAAAGGCCGGGGAACAATTAAACAAGCATTTTCCATGGAGGGAGGATAGTACCGATGAACTCTCCAATACCATATCAAGAGAATAAATGTCATATTTAAAAAGAACAATTTTTACGAGTGTATTCTTCATTTTAGCATTTTCTGCCATAGGCTTTGCTCAAAAGGAAATCCCGCCTAAACCCAAGGTCCAAACCAGCATCTATGATGCCGCCGATATTTTATCGGTGGAGCAGGAGAAAACCCTGGAACAGAAACTGATCAATTATGCCGACACTACCTCTACTCAAATAGTGATCGCAACCATAGAATCCCTCGAGGGGGAATACATAGGGTTATACGCCCCAAAATGGGCTCATCAATGGGGAATCGGCCAGGCAAAAGAGGACAATGGCCTGCTGATCTTAATGTCAGAAACCGATCGGAAGATATGGATCACCACGGGTTACGGCCTGGAGCAATACCTTACCGATGCCAGAAGTAAAGACATCATTGAGAATATCATCCTTCCCGAATTCAGGAATAACGATTATTATAGCGGGCTTGACAAGGGAACAACCGCCATTTTTGAGGTTTTAAACGGCACCTTCCAAGGCTCCCCGGCGCAAAGCAAAGAACCCGGTGGCATCCCGATCCAATTATTGGTGTTGGGAGTCATTTTTATAATTGTCCTTGTTTCCATAAGCAGGAAAAACAAAAATAATGATGGGGATGGCCCCGGAAGCAAAAGAGGCTTTGGCGGATCCCTTCTGGATGTGCTCATTTTAAGCAGCCTGGGTCGTGGGAGTTTTGGCGGAGGTAGTTCCGGCGGAGGCTTTGGTGGCGGCGGAGGTTTCGGTGGCGGAGGTTTCGGTGGCGGAGGTTTCGGTGGCGGAGGTGCCGGCGGAAGCTGGTAGATTGCCCTGCAAGGGGCAGAACTGGGAACAAAAAAAGAATCAGGAATCAAGACCCAAGCATTGGGGTCTGATAATTCCTGATTCTGTATTACTTTATTCTAAAATTTACTCTTATTATTCTTGACCAATCCCTGTTAAGT
>JBGSWA010000398.1:0-5111 GCA_041752645.1 Gillisia sp.
GTGAAAAAGAACGCAGCGACCGTATGAACTTAGAAAAAGTTGAAGGCGGAAATTACAAAACCCAAGTTACTACGGGATTATACCTAGAATAATGGCTACAACTACTACCCACTACAAAATACACATCCCCAAAACTGATACTTACCTGAAACTTACCTACAGGGGAAATAGTTTTTCTAAACTGGAACGCCTTAAAGGTAAAATCACCGATTCCATGCTAATGGAACTAGGCCGTATAATCCCACCTAGATTGAGCGAAATGGAAAAGTGGCAAAACCACTTTAAAGATAAGATCAGCCTGGAGCCTTTAGAAAAGAAGAAAAGCCATTTTTCATTGTTCAATGATGCCTGGTTTCAGTTCTACGAAGATTTTACCGGGTTCCCTCCAAAATTTGGCGCTATGGAGGCTTCCCATTTAAAAAAGATCATTACCCACCTTACCAAGGTAGGTGGGTCTCCAGATGAAGCCCTTAGCCTTTGGAATACCATTTTAGCGGCTTGGCCTAAGCTATCCGATTTTCATAAAGAAAACACGGATATAAAATATATTAACTCACGTCTAAACGTCATTTTAAATGCAGTTAAAAAAGCGATCAACACCGGAACCTCCACCACTGGTGGAACTGATAACAGCGCCTCATTATAAAAACAGGCTTGTGGTGCAGCACTATGGTAAAATGACCATGCAAAGCGCTATGAACACCAAAGCCCCAACCGTTGGCAAGCTGAGCCGTGATCAAGGACAGGATCACCTTATAGAATCCCTTGGAAGGGTATTCGTTGCTACCTCCATGTATTTTGATAAACCCTTGAACACCCCAGAAGCTGAAATTGTTGCAGTGGAAATTCTAAACGATTACGAAATGAGCAACCTGAAGCTGGAGGATATCGTGGTAGTGATCAAAGAAATCAAGGAGAGTGAAATCTATGGCCGCTTAACTGCCAATAAGATCATCAAGCACATCCGGGGCTATTGGCAGCGGCGTTTAAAAGCAGCTGTATCAGATAGCATTAACAATTCCCAGTCTAACAAGGATGGGGCGGAAATGTCAGAACGCGTAAAAAAAACAGTTGCCATTGCTGCAGCACAATTAAACCGGGTGGATTACACCAGGAACCAAAATAAGAAATATTTAAAATAAATACATAAGAACCAAGAACCAAGAATAAAGAGCCAAGAATAAAGACAAAAATCTCAATACTCAATACTAATATCTAAATACTAAATACTAAAACAAATGAAAAAGAAAATTTACATAGCCGGGAAAGTAACCGGAGAGAATAAATTGGAATGCATCAATAAATTTAAAGAGGCAGAGCGACAAATCAATGAATTGGGTCATGAGGCTATAAACCCTTTACGGGTTGTAGGTACGTGGGATGTAACCTGGAGCGATGCGATGAGAAAGTGTATTGCTGCCCTTATGACAGCTGATGTACTATACACATTGCCTTGCGTAGTGTCAAGCAAAGGTGCGTTTATAGAATGCAGTTTGGCATCGGTAATAGACATTAAACGAGTAGATAACCTAAACAACCTTTAAAATTATAACCTATGAATACTTATTTGGAAAACACAGAGATTCATTTTGAAATGACCGTTAAAGAAGATATTAAGTGGTCAGATACATGGAATGAGAAAATAGTAAAAAGCAGAAACTACGCTGAGCCTTCGACCAATTTGGAAGCAGTGCAAACTGCTAAATACATAATAGAGGATTTTAATTCCGGTTTAAAGCCCCTTGAAATTCCCAGAGTTTTGATCAACGTGCAACGTGTAGAAACTAAAGTGATCGATTTAATAGAACAAATTTTTAATTAAAATGAACTACCCAACACTAGAACAAGCAAAAAGAGCAGGTCGATTTCAACTTTGCAAATGGCATCGCTTTTTACCCTCGCCAGAAAATGAAGAGCAAATAGAAATCAATCACCTTCTATATGAAAGATGGAAAGAAGCGGGTGGATTTACACCAGAAATTTCAAAACAAATAGGATTTTAAAAAATCTCAATACTAATATCTAACATCTAAACAAATGAAACAAGTACTATTAAACTATGCAAATTTCACCGAAGAATTCAATCTATTAGGTAAGATCATTGTTGGCACCGTGACCGGCTTCATCCTTGTTAGCTGTGTTGCCATGGTAATTGGCTTGATACTTCAAGGCGTACCAGAAGCGATAGGATATGCAGGGTAAAATCAGTTATATATATTTTTGTAATTTCACCTAAATTTTAAAACCATGAAGAAACTACTACTAATCACTTTTCTATTCACAATTAACTTCATACAAGCACAGGATGGTTACAGCCTTTCTGATGAAACATATAAAGAGATCCGAACTAAGGTCATAGGTTTGGATAGTTTGGAAACAAAAACTTTTGCAGATAATTTAGCAAGTTCAGCTAAGACCGATTTTGTGTTTTATAAAGCCAAATTCAATGATAATGACCTCAGATATTTTTATAGAAGAATGGATCTAACTCCAGAAGAACAAAAAAAACAGGAAATGTTGGGATGTGTTAGATGTATGGTTATTTATTTCCATAAATATTACGAAGGTTCCAATGAAGATTTAGGCATAGGAGGCACTCCTAAGTTTCGGTTTAATTTGGTTATTGGAAGCTACTTGGATCTATTCCCAACTTGGAAACGTGAATTTTTACCTAGCGCAATAAAAGAAGAAGCTCTTGATAATTTTAAATTCCTCCGCGTGGAAAGTGTAGAAATGCATTTAAATGTAACTCTTGCAAAGTTTAGTGGAGTTTGGGAACTTAGGAATAACTCATAGAACTAACTCAGTAAATCTTTCAACCACCCCTTAATCCGGGTGGTTTTTTTGTTTAATAATATTGGTACTTAGAATTTTTTGTTTAAGTTTGTGTATGACAAAACGTCAGAAACAAAAGATTGGCACTCAAAAGAATAAGCTTCTTCGCTACCAACTGGTTTTAGGGCTTTATCACGAACACAAGACAGAAGATAATTCTGTAATGACAGTATGGCGTAAATATATCTATCCCAGATATGCAATTTCCAGAACTACCTTGTACACCATTCTTGGCACCTCTGTCAATAAAGAACTAAAAGAGATCAAAGCTTTGGAAGATAGCCAACTTTCCATATTTGGTTAAACATCGGTTATGCTAAAACTATAGGTTAATCTATACTCCTGCACCCCATCATCCCTCTTTACACGTTGCATTCCCCTTCTTATTAATTTCCCGGAAAATACCTCAGGGTTCCAACCGTGAAGTGCCGTGTGAGCCGCCTCTATCAATTGCCAAATAGACCTGGCATTGTCTTTTTGAAGCTTCGGGGCGTGACCACTGGAATTGGTCAATTTTAAATCGGCAATACTAAGTGTTAGGTAACAGTCTGCCATTTGGCGTTGCTGTGGATCCTTATTACGATCTTTCCCGACATCACTATAAGCGGCATTGGTAATATCTATTAAAGCACAAGGCCATTGCACCGGAAAGTTAGGACTGTAATAATCCAATTGCCCCCAATCTTCATCAACATATTTAAATCCCGGTATTAAAAGGAGTTTGGCCTGAGTATTATCGATTATACTTTTCATTGCTTTAAGTTCTTTTTAATTGTTTTTCCTACCTCTTCCATATTGTGGTTTACGATGAGTTGTACCCGCCTGTCCACTTGGGGATCCCATCCTATGAATTGCCGTTGGTCAATCTTCATTATGGTACCAACTTTCATTAATGCCATGGATTTCCATTTGGCAGCCTCCCCGGAAAGTTTCTCTATTCTTTTTTTACCGCCTTTGTTACCTTTAGCTGCTCCGTTTGCCTTATAGAACATTGCCCAAAAGTAGCTTTTCATCTTGGCGGTAACTTCTATTTCTCCACCTTCATTGTGGATGCTGGCATAGGGAAGAGAGCTCTTCCAACTTATGGATTGCCCGGTATTGGTTTTATTGATACTTCTCCTTAATTTCCCACTTCTATCAAGTAAAGAACCCCGGCTATAGGTATGTTTGGTTTCAGGCCATTTCTTGTTAAAGAATGCCTTGCGCTCAAAGTTACGGTCAAACTCCTGTGTGAGATCTACCGCTACATCATCCACAATATTTTTAACCACATCTTTAAAATCCATAAATTAAAAATCTAATAATTCTACAGTTTGACCTTTTAAATGATGAGTACAGTCATTCAAATACCTGATTTTACCATCAGTAACAAATGAATGGCACACTTCATCTTTAGCGCCTTTTATTCTTCCGTCTGCACCTAATACATAGTTTCCTTTAGCATCTCTTTCAAGATCATTGGGTATAGATACCCAGCGAACCAAAACAGAAGGTGTAAAAGTTGGTTTTTCTTCATTCCTATTGTAGCCCCAAACAGGAACACCTTTCCCTTCAACATAAACTCCGTGTGCGCTATTGCATCCTTCGCAATGAAAATGAAACCCTTTATTTCCGTTTTCGTCTTTATAACTACTTATTTTCTTTCCCATAAGTTTCATTTGTTATTTTATGTTCTTCTTAATAGTCTTAATAATAGGCTTCGCCTTAGCTGCTCCCGCAACTTTATGGTAGGGATGCTTTGGCGGAAAAGCCACTTTTTGTTTTCCCGGATTAAACCTAAAAATTTCCAGTTTGTTCTTACCGTTTTTGCTCTCCTGGTATGTTGCGCTTTTTCCCGATTTATGAGCTTTCACGGCATCGCTTAAATCATTTAAGTAAGCCAATACTTCAGCTACCGTACATCGGCACCGCCAACCATTTGGAGGAAAGAAGAGATCCCAGAAAGGATCATCCTTTGGAAGGGTTATATTATGAAGTGCCTGATGGCTATCCCTCACCTTATCATCATTGGCAGTTCTATATTGCAAATAGTAGCGATCACTCTCACTAAAGTTTTCCCACCGCTCTGCCATTAAACTACTACCTACTGCAAAATCATATTCTGCCTCCAGGTAATTTTCGTTATAGTTTTTTTTAATGCTGGAGACATCTTTTGAAAACAGGGAGAAGCTCTTGATTTTCTTGTCTTCGGTAAGCAGCTGCCTCGAAGCTTCAAATAATTGTGCGTGCGTTTTTAATCCGGAAAAAAGGAATATATCCTCTTCCAGGCTTTTGCG
>JBGSWA010000399.1:0-1983 GCA_041752645.1 Gillisia sp.
CTTTTTCATTCCCTTATTTATGCTGCAAAATACAATTGGTCAACAGATTCATTCAAAGTGTTTTTATTATAACCTCGCTTTTGTTGCGGATTCTTTAAATCCTGCAAGACTTTACAAAGAATCATTTGTTCTTATTGTTGAGGATTCAATAACCTTTTTTTCAAGTACTAACTACCTTAAACTAAAGGAATCTATTGGCGGCTTGGAAAGAAAAGCAAGTATAGGACAAATATCATCTATTGGAGGAGTAAGCCTTCCAAAAACCGGATTTAAGTTTATTATATATAATCTGCAATCAAGTTCAAAAACGATACAGATCATGGATTTGATTACACAAAAATATGGTGTAGAGTATCCTCCCCTTTACTGGCAAATAATTGGAGATACGCAAACCATAGCCGGTTTAAAATGTAAAAATGCTTCCATTAATTTTGGAGGAAGAGATTATACAGCATGGTTCAGTGAAGAAATCCCTTTTGCAGAAGGACCTTATATTTTCAAAGGGCTGCCTGGACTAATAGTACAGATATATGATTCAAAGGGTCATTATAAATGGGAGCTGACAAATATTACAGACAGGAAGGATGCTCGGCCTATTGATTACAATAAAAGGGGTATAGAATGGATAAAGAGAGGTGAAATGATAAAATTAAACTCATATGATGGGAGACGAAGCCGGTTGGATGAAGTTGGTATTTTTGACAGTGAATGGAGTGGCATTGGAAAAGAAGAATTGATCAGGCTTACAGAGATAAATCTTCGAAGAAATAATAATCAGATTGAGTTGAAAGAATAAATAATGTAGTTAAATGAAGTAGATTTTTTTTGAGGAGAAACTTTATGCCTCAGCCGTTGGCCCCTTAGCAAGTTGAAGCTTTTAAATACTGTTTGATGGTTTTGAATCCCTAAACTCCAAATCCTTAGTATGGGTAGAAATTTATTAGTAATATTTTTAATTTTTGGATTGTCTCCAGCCTTTACTCAAAAAGTAATGATCCAACCCCAATTCATGGTTCACTATAATTTCACATTTCAAGGTGATACCACAGATAGTAATTCAAAGAAAACGGTACATATGGTTTTGATGATAGAAGGACAAAACTCCTATTTCCTGGATTGGAACTATATCAAACAGGATTCTATTAATAAAAGTATTTCAGATGGCACTACCAGCCCTGATAAATTACTCGGCAATCTAAATAAATTACCTAAACCGGATTTGAACTTTGTCCTGAAAAAGAAAAATAGTACTTCTCAAATAGCCTATTATGAAAGAATAGGAGGAGGTGCTTACTTTTTTGAAGAGGATAATGATTTTCAGTGGAAGATAACAAATGATCGCATTCGGTTGGGTGGCTATCAGGTTCAAAAAGCAACGTGCCGATTTAAAGGTCGCAATTATACAGCATGGTATTCAAATGATTTACCTATCAGTGATGGTCCGTACAAATTCAAAGGACTACCCGGTTTGATTTTACGAATATCGGATGATGATGACTATTTTAATTTTACGGTCTTATCAATGGGAAAAGCCGTCAAGGAAAGTTATGAGCTTAGACAATTCAGGAATGCCCGAAAAATTGAAAAGAATGATTTTATAGAGCTCAAGCAATTATTTATTGCAAATCCTTTCGCTTTCCCTGTTGGAGAGAACATTAATATTGATCAGCTAAATAAAGAAAGAATTTTAAGGAATGCAGAACAAAATACTAAAAGACCCCGAAACCCAATGGAAAGGAATGAATGAGACACTACCTAATTTTAATTTGAAAATTATTTTCTGGCATGAAAGCCCTCTTTTATGAAAAAACTCTCTATCACTTTTTTGCTCATACTCTTTTCACAGATTTCATTCTCTCAGGATTTTAGCATCTTCAAAGCAGATTATGTTATTTCCTATTCACTTATTCATTCACCCGATACCAATAATCTGGCTGATCAGAATAGAGTTGAGTATTATTTATTTGGTAATTTGGAAGGATC
>JBGSWA010000400.1:0-14288 GCA_041752645.1 Gillisia sp.
AGTTTGAAGGATTAACAGTTAGTCTTTTAATTATTATCCTTTGCTGTTATATTTTATCAGTGCTGTTATATTTAATAAGGGCAACCTCAGATCAAGCCTAATGTTTATTCCCGGGTAAACTCTATACATGATTCCTGCTTAAAGTGGACAGGTGATTCCCAGATGCACATCAATACTAATAACAGATTAATTCCAAATTTTGTGTGCTCATTTTTAAGCGTATCAGAACTTTAGAAATCTTTGGAAATTAGTTCTCATTAGCCGTTATCCGTTTCCGGGTTCTTTCAATTTTAATCTGCAATAGCAATACCATCGCAGTAAAGGTTATTGCCGTGATAATTGACAATATTTTTATTTCCGGAAGAATCTCAGCAAAACTGCCTCCGTAATATGCCACCTTCCTAAAGCCTGAAAGGAAGGGAGTAACCGGTATTGATTGTGCTATCCCATTTATAAATGACGGGATGGCCAAGCTTGGCCAGGTATATCCGCTTAGCACAAATGCCGGAGTTGAGATCACCATTAACAATTCCGTTGCCTTTAACTGATTGGGAATTGCAACTGAGAATAACATTCCCACCCCCAGCGAAGCGAGGCTTAAGAGGATAACCAATACCAGCATTGGTATATTAAAAATCTCGGCCTGTACATTGAAAAAGACAAATAGCCGGCTTACAATAAACCACATTGCAGGCAACAACAGGACAAAAGGAGTTGCTTTTAAAACGATAAGGTATACCGAGGATTTTCTTCTTTTTACCAGCTGCCTAAAATACCCGTCTTCAAAATCGCGGGAAAACACGAGCGCCATAGCCAGAAATATTACCTGTTGCATAATAGCTCCCAGTAAACCGGGTAACATAAAATTAAGATAGTTTCCTGTAGAATTGTAAAGCTTATTGAAATTGACCTTAAAACTCTCATATGAGGTTTTGGCTGCCTCCGGCGGGAAGCCTTGCTTCATAAGACTTTCAATCTCTATCCCTGCATTGAGGGTCATCAACACCTGCTGGATGTTCTTACTGGCAGTATTGGCATTAAGAATATTGGCCATATTTAGATCTACCCTCACCTCAGGATATCTTTTTTGATGTATATCTGCCTCAAAACCTGAAGGAAAAGTCACTACAGCAGCATACTGCGCTACCGGCATTTCTTCCAGAATATTGCCGGGATTATACCGGCGGTCTTTTACAAGGAGCCCTTCATTGTCCTCAAAAGCATCAATGACCCTATCTGTTAATGGACTGTTGTCCTGGTCTACGATCACAATTGGCAGATTCAGCACCGTAGCCTGCTGGTAAACAAAGCCGAACAGGATCCCATACAGCACGGGAGCTCCAAAAAAGGTGGCGCAGAGCACGCTGTTGGAAAAGATCCGCTTAAATTCTGTTCTTAGTAAATTCAAAAACTCTAACATCCGGTTATTCTTTTAATAATATTGTGGCATTGGTATAAAAGCTACTCCCTGAGATGTTGGATGTTGGGATCACCTTAAGTTCATATACAGATTCTGATAAATCGTAAACCGGTGCTGTACTGGATATCTCGGCATAACGTGGCAATTGCTTTATATAGGTGACCTCCCCAGTAATTTCCTCTTTGGTATATGGGTTTATCATCACCAGTTCCCTCCCTACCTTAAAATCATAGATCCTTGATTCATTTACAGTAAACCTGAAATAAAGACTTTTCTTTTTGTAGCCATTGACCAGTGAATATCCGGGATTAAGCAATTCCCCTTCCCTAAGGCTTATGGTTTCAATGGTCATATTTGCAGGAGCGATAAGGTACCTCTCACCCGAGGCCACAAGCACCTCTTCCCTGACTCCCCGCGCACGATCAAATTGCCCCTGGGCCTGGTCCACCTGTTCGGATCTCACACTTTTTCCTGCCTCCCTGCGTCTTGCTTCCAGGGCTGCAACCTGGGCCCGGGCCATTTGTAATTTCATATCTACCTCATCCAATTGCTGGCGGGTCACCAGGGAATCCCTGAACATAGTATCCAATCTTGAATAAGATTCCCCTGCAAACTGCAGCGCAGCTTTTGCTGCATTGAGCTTTCCTTCTATTTGAAGCAGCTGTTCTGCAGTTGCACCTACATTAGCCATCTCGAGTTGCCCCCGGGCGGCTTTCACTGCCCCGTCTGCCTGTATCATTTTTGCGTTTATCTCTGGAATATCAAGAAAAGCCAGGGTGTCCCCTTTTGCTACCTCCTCCCCCTCAGCTATGTATAACGTATTGATGCGCCCGGCCAGTTTACTGCTGACAGAAATGGTTTCAAATTTCACTTTTCCTCTATAAGGTGTGATCGCTTGTTCATTGTTACAGGAGGCCAGCACCAAGAGGCTAATAAGGCTACTACCAATCTTTATTATTTTCATTTGTGTTTTATTTATTGTATTATTTCGGACCTATCTAATTTCTATAATAATCATCCACCTGTGAATCGAATTTCCGTTATGGATGTTACCTTTCTTTAAATTGTGTATTAGTAATTGAGTAATCCTTTTGAATGCAGCAGGGTTGTGAGCGCCCTTCGCTGGCTGAAGTAGGATTCCTGCAATTGGAAATTAGCCCTTTCCAGATCTTTTAGAGCATCCAGTACTTCGGTGATGGACGCCAGGTCATTTTTTTGCTGCCTGTCCACCAAATTAAAGGTCGCCTGGGCCAGTTCGATCTCTTTGAGTGCAATACGAGAATTCTGCAGGGAAGTTTCATAAGAGAGTTCTGCCTTTACAATGCTCAGTGCTATGAGTTCTTCGGCTTCCTCGATTTGTTCCCTGTATTTTTCCGCTTCCAGTTTAGATTTAAGGCTTTTTAACCGGGACTGACCTCCGTCAAAAAGGTGCCACTTAATACCTACCGCGGCATACCATTGCGGGTCAAAAAGTGACAGATCCTCTTCCAGGAATTCATAATGACCTTTCAGGGCTAGCTTTGGAATACGATGGTTTCTCTCCATTTTTGCATTATAGGTAGTGGCCTTCTCGGCTTCTTCCAAAGCCTTGACCTCACTTCGCTTTTCCGGAGCCATTTCATTGAAGGACAATAGGGTAAGAGCAGGATCAAGCGACTCTAAAATAACTTTCTCTTCCCCTGTCAGCTGTTGCAAAACCTCGAGAAGCAGGGTCTTGTTATGGCTGAATTCCAGTTGCCGGGCTGCTAGTTGCTGTTGGGAAAGCTCTATTCTTTTTCGGCTGATTGGGGTTGCCAGCCCGTTTTCTATGGCTTTTTTCACGAAGTGTTCCTGGTCTGCCAGATAATCTGCAGATACAGATAAAACCTGTTCTGAGGCATTCACCAGGGCCAGTTTGTCATAGGTTTCAATGATCTTGACAACTATGCGGTCCTTTTCAGCCGTGCCCGAATAATTTAAAGATGCCTCCTTATGTTTCGCGGCTTTAAAGGCATTTGAAGCTTCCAATCCGCTGAATAGAACCCAATCTATATCTACAGAAGATTTCAGGATATTCTTATCCTGAAGGTTATTAACCTCTTGCAGGGGTATATTCCCGGGAAAGTCAGCATTAAATGGAATACCTGATGCTTCTTTAATAAGAAGCTGCTGAGTGGCTATTAAAAGGTTTTGGGTATCATCGTCAAAAGTAATCGCATCATTCAGGCGGGTATAGCTTCCGTTTAAAGTGATTTTTGGAAGAAAGACAACTTTTGCCAGTTTCTGATCTACCTGTGCCTGCTGGGCACTCAACTGGTTTATATTGATGCTGCGACTTTTCTCCAAACCCTTTTTAATAAGGATTTCCAGAGCAGGGTCCAATTGCTGGGCCATTGAATTAAGTGGAGCCAGCCCTGCAAATAAAAAACAGAGCAGACTTTTTCTAAGCAAATTTAATATCATTGCAACTAATTTTTAAATCAGTGCAAATTTCTATACTAAACAGTGGATTTCTTTTGACCTATGTCAAATAATTGGAATCAGGATTTTTTGGGGGGATCCCCTCTTCGAATGCGGCTAAGGGTTTCCTGGGTCATCCCCAGGTAAGAAGCAATGTGTCCAAGGGCGACCCTGTTTGCTATATCAGGGAATTCGGTAAGCATATAATCATGCCGTTCCCGGGCTGTTTGGAACTGGATGGCACTTAATTTATTCACTACCCTGGTGAGCATCTCGGTAGAGAGCAGCCTCCCGAGTTTTTCCATATTGTGGTAGCGTGCAAACAATAGATCGAGCTTTTCCCTGGTTATACTGTACAGGACAGCATCTTCCAGGATCTCCAGATAATACAAACTTGGGTTTTGCTGAAAAAAACTTTCAATGCTGGACATAAATTGCCCTTCCACGAAAAACCACTGCGTGACCTCTTTTCCGGCTTCCTTAAGATAATAACTCCTTCCAACACCTTTCTCCAAGAAGTAGAGTTTAGTGCAAACCTGCCCTTCCCGTACCAGCATCTTATTTTTTTGAACAGCTTCTCTTTCAAAATATGAAATGATATCCATTAGTTCTCCGGTGGGAAAGGGAACAGTATTTTCCAGGTAATTGGCTAATTTCATAGGAAGTTTTCACAAGGGGTATTTCAAATCGGCTGTAAAGTTAATTAAATCATATAAAGGATTCATAGGAGTTGTCGAAGTAATACTTTTTATTTCTCTTTGTTGCCCTATACTTCACCAGGCCTAGAAAAAAAACACTTGTTTTTTTAGGTATTCTAATTTTTCTACTTAGAATGCATACTATTATTAACTTCGGGGATCGTCTTGAAGTCTCCTGAATGCAGATTAGTATCTGGATATGGCTTCCTTCTTTTTTCCGATTTTAAAAGAAAGGAATTTTGGATGGAAGACTCTTCCTAAAAGATCAAATCCAGAACCATTTTATTACCTTTAAAGTCGGAAATTTCCCGCTAGTAATCGTTTTTCAACAATCTAGAGCGGGAAATTACCGGATACCTTGAGCAACAGGGAAGACTGGGGTTAATTTTGGAAGCAATTAATTAGTTCTACTTCGCATCCTTTAGAAATTGTCTTAGAATATACTTCAGAATCCCACCGTTTGTATAATAAGCAATTTCTATTTCAGAATCCAGACGGGATTTGGCCTCAAATTCTATGGTTTCACCAGTAGCTCTTTCGGCACTGACCTTTATGATCTTACCTGGGTGAAGCCCTTCGGAAATCCCCGTAAAGGTAAATTTTTCATCCCCTTTAATCCCCAGGGCTTCAGAGGTTTTTCCATTGATGAATTCAAGGGGCAGGACTCCCATTTGCATTAGATTACTGCGGTGTATGCGCTCAAAACTCTCCGCCAGCACCACTTTTATTCCAAGCAAATTTGTCCCTTTTGCTGCCCAGTCGCGGGAAGAACCGCTTCCATATTGCTTACCGGCAATAACAATAAGAGGGGTTTGGTCTTCAGCATACTTCATAGCTGCATCATAAACCGTCATGGGTTCATCGGTCGGGAAATAGGTGGAAAAACCTCCTTCGCGATCGGTAATCCTGTTCCTTATCCTCACATTGGCAAAAGTACCACGCATCATCACCTCGTGATTTCCCCGGCGGGAACCATAGGAATTGAAATCCTTAGCTTCCACTCCTATACTCCTGAGGTATTTCCCTGCTGCCGAACTCTCACCAAATGCCCCCGCAGGCGATATATGGTCGGTAGTCACAGAATCTCCCAAAAGCAACAGCACCCTGGCATTCTTGATGTCCTCCGGATTTTCCGGATGCTCGGGAAGATCCTTAAAGAAGGGAACTTCTTTAATGTAGCTGGAATTTTCTTCCCATATATATTGATTTCCCTCCGCAGTAGATAAATTTTTCCATTGTTCTTCTCCGTCAAAGATCACATCATACACCTGTTTAAAGTCTTCCACCTTCATACTTTCCTTTATGGTCTGGTTGATTTCCTCCTGGGTAGGCCAGATTTCCTTTAGGTAAACCGGCAATCCGTTTGGATCGTACCCCAGGGGATCATTGATCAGGTCAACATCCACCCTGCCTACCAGGGCGTAAGCTACCACCAGCATAGGGGACATTAAGAAATTCATTTTCACCTGCGGATGTACCCTGGCTTCAAAATTCCGATTCCCTGATAATACCGATGCCACCACAAGTTCGTTCTCATCTACCGCATCCGCAATATGCTTTGGAAGTGGACCGCTGTTCCCAATGCAGGAAGTACAGCCATAACCAACCGTATGAAAACGCAGGGCATCGAGATCTTCAGATAAACCTGAACGGTTAAGATAGGTGGTGACCACTTTTGATCCCGGGGCCAGGGAAGTCTTTACCCAGGATTTGGTGCGCAATCCCCTTGACAAGGCTTTTCTTGCCACCAGGCCCGCACCCACCATCACGGCAGGATTTGAGGTGTTGGTGCAACTTGTTATGGCTGCAATTACGATATTCCCGTCGCTTAAATGATATTCCGCATTTTGATGTTTAATCTTTACTGAGCGCAGCTCCTTCTCCGGTTCAACAATTACATCCGGTGTACCGTGCTTTTCATTGTCTGTAAACTGGGTTTGTGACCCCCCCTCGGCCAACCAGAGATGCTCCTGACGGTCTTCCACAGGAATATAATTCCGGGAGAATTCCTCCTTGAGCAACTCCTGAAATTTAATGGCCAGATTTTCTACAAAGATCTTATCCTGTGGTCGTTTTGGACCGGAAACCGTGGGCCTGAGGCTACTGAGGTCAAGCTCCACAATTTCTGAATATTCTATGTTTTCACTGCCTGTACGCCACAATAGATTATCCCCGCAGTATTTTCTTACCAGCTCGATCTGTTCGCTGGCTCGATTCGTCTTACGCATATATTCCAGGGTCTGATCATCGATTGGAAAGTAAGTGACCGTACAACCAAATTCCGGGGACATATTGCTAATTGTCGCCCTGTCGGTAACCTTAAGGTAATCCAGGCTATCCCCGAACACTTCCACAAATTTTCCAACTACCCCCACTTCGCGCAAAAGCCTGGTAATGGTAAGTACCATATCTGTTGCCGTACAGCCCTCGGGAATTTTTCCTGTCAATTTTAATCCCACAACCTGGGGGCAGGTAAAATAAACCGGTTGCCCCAGCATGGCTGCTTCGGCTTCTATTCCGCCAACACCCCAGCCCAAAACCCCAATTCCGTTCACCATGGGGGTATGGGAATCCAGGCCGACAAGGCTGTCCGGGAAAGCCCAGCCGTCACGCTGTATAACTCCCTGGGCGAGATATTCAAGGTTTACCTGATGGCATATCCCCATTCCAGGAGGAACCACCGTGAAATTGTCCATTCCTTTCTGACCCCATTTCAGCAGTTTATAGCGTTCACTGTTCCGCTCATATTCGCGTTCTACATTTTTATCTTCAGCGTAATTTGTTCCGAAAAAATCTACCTGTACCGAATGATCAATAACAAGATCAACCGGGATAAGTGGATTTATTTTTGTGCCATCCCCCCCTTTTCTGATCACTTCAGATCTTAAGGAAGCGATATCTACAACTGAAGGAACACCTGTAAAATCCTGCATCAGCACCCTGGCCGGTTTAAACGGGATCTCCTTATCTGTCCCTGCAGCGTCCCAATGGGAAAGCGTATGCAGATGTTCATCTGTAATGGCAAAACCATCGTGATTGCGAAGCGCATTTTCCAGCAAGATGCGTATAGAAAAAGGCAGCCGGCCCACATTCACGCCTTGATCTTCCAATTTTTTAAGGGAGGCAATTTTATGATTCATTATTCTCTTTTTTTACGGGGATTTGTTCCTTAATCTCTATTCTTCATGCTTTTAAGGCTGCACTCTCAGCCTGTTTTTTCCGATTTAAAACATTCTGATTATTTAACTTTTTGTTATCCCAAGATATTGAAAGGAGTTGCGATTTGCAAATTTATATTTCAAAAAAGACAAATCTATCCTTTATTAATTTTAAATTTGTACAAGTAACTAAGATTTCAAATAGGATCCTATGATAAGTAAAAGCTGTAAATATGCTATAAGAGCTGCTGTTTATATCGCCTCCCAGGCCGTAAAGGATATAAAACCTGGGGTTAAGGAAATTGCTGAAGAAATAGAAGCTCCGCCGGCTTTTACGGCCAAGGTCCTGCAAAACCTCAGTAAATATAAGATTGTTACCTCCCTTAAAGGTCCCTATGGCGGATTTTATTGCGAACAACACCAACTCGAGCTCCCGGTTATTGAAATTGTGAACGCAATGGATGGAGTCGCTGTTTTTAAAGAATGCGTGATGGGCCTGCATAGCTGTAGTGATGAACATCCCTGCCCCATGCACTTCCAATATTCCGAGAAGAGAAATAATTTGTTGCTGTCCTTTCAGCAAACCACCATTGGGAGCCTTGCAAGGGATCTTTCAGGGGGGAAGGTGTATTTGAAAAATTAGTTCAAATAATTTGGCAATATTCCCGGCAAGTGCTAGGGGATAGAATACCGGAGAGAGAAACCTTCTTTTTAAATATAATCAGCCGGTGCTGCGGAGAAAATTTTTAGTTGATGTTTTTACCTATGCATATTTTTGTCCCTTACTTTTATAACGGATAAACTTATCTTTTATGGTTTTTATTATTTACCTTTGTGATATTCTAAATCAAATAGCATGAAAACTAAGCGTTTAAAATTTAAAACTGGAAAAAGGAGTTTATTAATTATTGTAATAGCCCTGGGATTAGGGATGGTTCCGCAGAATTCCTTTGCGCATTGCGATTCTTATGATGGCCCGGTGATCACGGATGCTTTAAAGGCATTGGAAAATAATGATCCTGATTTGGTAATGAAATGGATCGATGCCAAACACGAAAAAGAGATCACAGATCTTTTCTCTAAAACACTGAAATATAAATCAGAGGATCAGGAGGTCTACAGCCATTTGGAAAAACATTTTCTTGAAACCCTGGTAAGAGTTCACCGAGAAGGAGGGCCTTACACGGGATTAAAACCCGCGGGAAGTACCGAGCAAATAATCAAACTCACCGATATTGCCCTGGCAGAAAATGATTTTGATGGATTTCTCTTAAAATTCAACGAACAGGTGGATAAAATACTTAATGAGAAATATGAAAAGGTGGCACAACTTAAAAAGGTGAATGACCAATCTGATCAAAAAGGCAGGGAGTATGTTGCAGCATATGTCAATTACACTCATACCATAAAAAAATTGCACGAGCTCCTGGAGCATACAGGAGGTGCACTTGATCAACATTAATAGAAATTAATTTCAATTTTTTAAAATATTTTCATTTTTCGGAATTCCAGGCAGGTGTAACCCATAGGCCGAAAAAATCATTCCTTTGAGGAATTCCTGGAATGTAGCAGGTGTTAAAGTATTTTTATAGTAGGAATAAAGTTATAAAACTAAGGATAAATTATTCTAAAATAGGCTTAAAAGCAATAAAGGGTTTGCAAGAACTTGACACTTATGTAGAAGGTTCAGACCTGGAGAAGGCGATCATTCAATTGATACGACTGCGAACCTTACAGATCAATTCTTGCAAATATTGTGTGGGTTTGCATACGGAAGAGGCGATGCAAGCCGGGTGCGTCTCGAGAATTTAAGCTCCTGGAGGCAGAATGATATTTATAGCGAAAGAGAAACAGCCGCCCTGGCCTGGACCGAAGCTCTTACCCTGATAGCTCAAAATGAGATTTCAGATGAATTTTACCAGGAGATGCGCAGAGTATTTGATGAATAGGAGCTCATCACCTTAACCATTGCCATCAATGCGATAAACAGCTGGAATAGGTTGGCCATAAGTTTCAGGACTCCTGCAAAAACAAAACAACAATTTTAATAAACTCTGATATGTAAACTAAAAAAAGGGAAGAAAAGTAGTGGTGATAGGTGGAGGGTTTGCCGGGCTTGCCACAGTAAATGCTATGAAAGGCGCCAATCTGGATATTACAGTCATAGATAAAAGCAACCGCCATTTATTTCAGCCATTATTATACCAGGTGGCCACGGCTGCCTTATCCCCGGGAGATATTGCAGTTCCTATCCGTGCCATTTTTGGAAATAATAAAAACATAAGGGTTATCCTGGGAGAGGTAATAAAAATTGATCCTGATGCAAAGAAACTCCAACTGGTTTACGAAACTGAATTGACTTTTGATCAACTGGTGATCGCTCCCGGGGCTCAGTACACTTTTGGGAATGCACACTGGAAGCAGCATGCACCGAGTCTCAAGACCATTAGCGATGCCCTTAAGATAAGGGAGCGCATCTTATTATCCCTGGAGCAGGCCGAACAAATGGAAGACTATTTTCTGATAAATCAGAAAGGGTTCCAGATATAAATTCGCTTAAAACCAGGATTAAAGATGAATCTTTTTTTAGATATTTTTCAGGAAATACTTGTAATTGTAAACTATTGAACTCCTCATAAAATTCCTGATTTTTAAATTTTAGTCCTGAAAGCGCTGATTTAATAATAAATTCCATTATAACAGCGCTAAATTTAATAAATTACCTCCTAAACCAAATTCAAAAGAAATGTCATAAACAGGAATATCCGGAAGGAAAAATACCAGGTCAGGAATAAAGGAACTCTTGTAATAATAAAAATTTTAAGCCTCTCTTATTGTTAAATCGACCCCAAAAGAATGCTAAAATCCGGAGGATACTGGGAAGCGGTAAAGTAAGAGCAAATACGTAACTATAAGGTATATACAATAAAATCCGGTTCTTAAATGATTACTAATGTTGTTAATTTATTGGGTGTTCTAGTACCCGCATCACCTCCCGAGAAAATTCACAAATAACTTTGGACTTAAACTTGTATTATTATACAGGCACCAAATAAACCCAAATTATGAAAGCAGAGAAAAAATATTCCGAAACAAGGGAATTGAGCCCCCCCTTTTCAGCAAGCCGTGATTTACTTTTTTTCAAAGGCCTTTACGCGATGTTTCATATTTTATTTATTGGGGGATTGATTGGGGTGTTTATTTACTTTCTTTTTTAAATAGTAATGACACAGAAGTTTCTTTTGGCTTTGAATATTGGTCACATTTTTTTGTGTGCCTACTTTAAGATCTTTATAGTAGCAAAAAAATACACTGCATTGGGTTGGGTTAAAAATTTTCATAGGTCAAATTCACAACCTTCTTCTTCACAACCTTCCTCGAATGGTTTTCCGACTTCAATTTCAAAGATCCTTATAATATTTTTGTGACTATGCATCTTCCCAATCATCATAACGAGATCTTTGATCATAATTTCCGCACCTCCGATTGCCTCAATAAATTAAAGCCCGGAATAAATAAGTCACCCTTTTCCCCCCGTGTTTATTATTACTGATTTGAGTTTCTTCCAGAATTTTCAAAATTTTATCATGTTGGAGATCTCAATTTGCGATATCAACATAGCTTATTGCAAAGCCATAATTTCTGATCTGGAAAATCATTTTACAATTCAAGTATTTATTATTTTCTTAGATTTCTGGATTGTAAGTAACCAGTAAATTTTAGTGGTAAAAAAGGAAAACATACCAGCATTATTCTCTTTAAGTCCGGATTAGATATTACCAAAAACATAGCCTGAGAAGTCAAGTTGTATTATAAAAGTTTCCAACAAATTTATTGTTTAATATTTGCTTGTATTTTAACGGTTTCTTTCACCTGATCCTTTATCTTTTCCTCATCCCCAACCACAATAAGTGTCATCCTGCCTGGCTGAATATATTTTTTAGCCATTTCCTGAACCTGACCGGGAGTTACCGCATTGATATTTTTTACCTGATCTACCAGAAAAGATTCTGGCAGGTTGTGGATATCGAGAAAATTTAATTGCCCTATGATTCCTCCGGGAGTGGAATTTTGAAGAACATATATCCCGGATTCATAATTCTTGATTCCCTGAAGTTCCTCTTTACTGGGAGCTTCATTTTGTAAACGCTTAATTTCCTTAGTGATCTCTTCTATGGAAGCACCTGTATGTTCTGTTGTTACATCTGCACTTTCATACCACAACCCGGTTTTATAATTAGCAACCAGGGCACTGTAGGGTGAGTAAGTGTACCCCTTATCTTCACGAATGTTACTAGTAATCCTGGATCCAAAGGAACCGCCCAATAAGGAATTCATCAGGTCCAGTGGGATATAATCTTCACTGGAGGGACCTACCACAGGCAAACCGTAATAAATAGTGGATTGAGGTGCCCCGGGTCTGTCAATTATTTTTACGGCAGCCTCCGATTGGGGTTGGGCCTCAGGATAATTGACATCCTTACCTCCTCTCCAGTTGCTTAGCTTTTCTTCCACAGCAGCCTTTACTTCTTCTGCATCAAATTTCCCCACTACATAGATCGTGGCTCTTTTGGCCCCAAAATTCTTGTCATAAAAAGATTTGACATCACTAAGATCATAAGAATTTACCTGCTCCGTAGTTGGATAAAGCCTCCCATAGGGATGATTGGGATAAATTTCTGCGAAAAAGTCCTTTCTTGCCTGTGCCCCTGGGGTGGATAATGCCACGGTGATATTACGGTTCATGTCCTTTTTAAGACGCTCCACTTCACCCTGAGGCAATTTGGGCTCGACCAGCACCTCCCCCAGTATTTTAACCGCCTGCGGAGCAAACTCAGATAGTACACTGGTGTTTAAAGAAGTGGTATGAACTCCAGCTTCAATGTTCAGGTTCCCTCCCATTCCGGCGAGACTATCCATCACTGAGTACTCTGTTATGGTTCCTTCTTCCATTAAATCCGCTAAAAGATCGGCCAGCCATACTTCCTCTTTTGTTTCATTTATATTTCCTGTTTTTATTGTAATATTAATGGTTGCTTTTGGTATACTTCCGTAGGGAACCATCACCAGGGTGAGTCCATTGTCATAATTTATCACCTCTTTTTCAGGAAGTTTAAAATCCTTAGGTTCACCTCCCTCTGGAGGAGTTTCCTTGTCCTGGGCCTTTCCCGGTAAGACCAGGAATAAGGATACAAATAATATATATATTGAAGATTTCATCAGTTCGTTTTTTCGTTATTTGCCAAAAGTGGATTTACAGTTAAAATAGTGCGGTTGGTATCCCGAAGATATTCAGATACGGTTTTGCTTAAGATCTCCGGGGTGATTTTTTCAAATTCCTCCTCCAGGTAATTTATCCTGGAAGGCTTATCATCAAAAAGAGCGAAAGTTGCCAACAAATCTGCCCGGCCAAGGCCAAAAGTACCCCCAAGTTCATCATATAACTGAGATCGCATTTTAACCATTGCATTATCCAGCATTTCCTGTGATACTCCTTCTCTTAAGTTTTCCATGACCTCATCTACTGCATGGACAACCTGCTCTTTGGAAGTTTCGTTGTCATAGGTAAAATTGAACATAATCTGCATGGGTCCATTATAGTTAAACATATTACCCAAATAATTGATTCCCCCACTAACATCAGAAGTATATCCGAGTTCATCAACCAATTTGCGCTGAAGCAAAGAATTGTCGCCTTGAATCAGGATTTGATTGAGCAAACCCATGGCATAATACTCGGGAGAATTTCGCTCCGGCATGTGATATGCAATAGCGATAGCAGGTTTATTTGCAAGGGAATCATTTTTCACAAAATCATTTTCCTTATCCTGCCGTGGTTCGGAAATATCCGGTTTTGGAGGCAGCTGTACAGAGGGGATATCCCCGAAATACTGCGCAATCCAATTTTTAGCCTCGGTCTCATCAAAATCCCCTACAATTGCCAGGGCAGCATTGTTTGGTGAATAATAGGTTTTGAAGAAACTTCCCACATCCTCCAAGGTGGCTGCATCTAAATCTTCCAGATCCCCGTAAAAATTATGCGCATTGTACCAGTTGGTATTTGCATACTGTGGCATATCCAGCCACGGGAAACCTCCATAGGGTTGGTTTAACACATTTACCTTCACCTCGTTTTTCACCACTCCCTGTTGGTTTGTAAGATTTTCCTGGGTAATATTCAAACCCTTCATTCGATCTGCCTCTGCCCACAACATGGTTTCCAGTTTATTTGAGGGAACAATTTCAAAATAGTTTGTAAAATCAAAACGGGTTGACCCATTTAAAACCCCTCCATTTTCCTGGACCAGTTTGATAAATTCCATTTTTCCCAGATTTTCTGATCCCTGAAACATCATATGTTCAAAGAGGTGAGCAAATCCAGTCCTGTCCTTAGGTTCTAACCTAAAGCCGATATTGTAATACACGGCCAGAATTGCAGTCGGCGCTGTATTATCCGTTGAAAGTATAACCTTCAACCCATTGTCCAGGGTATAATACACTACAGGAACCCTAAATTTGACTGTTTCACTTTTTTGATTTTGACTGTCCTGAGCGAAACCAGGAAAACCAATC
>JBGSWA010000401.1:0-2287 GCA_041752645.1 Gillisia sp.
GCAATCTCGGATGAAGCGAGGGGGAATTATAATACCGCGGTGAAAAACGGATATCGCAGGCAATACAGCGGCCTTACTTTTTGGACCCCGAATATCAATATTTTCAGGGATCCGCGATGGGGAAGGGGACAGGAAACCTATGGGGAAGATCCTTTTCTGACTTCCCTGCTGGGAGTTGCCTTTGTAAAAGGCCTGCAGGGGGACGATCCGAATCACCTAAAAACAGCCGCTGCTGCCAAACATTATGCGGTACATAGTGGTCCGGAAAAACTGAGACACGAATTTAATGCCGTGGCTTCCAAAAAAGATATGTGGGAAACCTATTTGCCTGCTTTTAAGGCCCTGGTGGATGCCGATGTGGAATCCATTATGTGTGCCTATAATGCTACCAATGGGGAGCCTTGTTGTGGAAATGAGTACCTGATTAAAGATGTGTTACGGGAGAAATGGGGTTTTAAAGGTCATATTGTGACGGATTGCGGAGCCCTGGTAGATTTCTATCAGGGACATAAGGTTGTAAAAACCGTGGAAGAGGCTGCTGCCTTAGCAATTCAAAGCGGGGTGAATCTAAATTGCGGAGGTACCTATTCGGCTTTGGTGGAGGCCGTAAAACAGGGTTTTGTTACAGAAGAGGAGATCGATCAGGAATTGGCATTACTTTTAAAGACCAGGTTTAAATTAGGACTTTTTGATCCTGCTGAAAACGATCCGTATTCGGATCTTTCCTCGGAGAATATGAACACAGAGGAGCACCGGCAACTGGCATTGGAAACAGCCCAGAAATCGATCGTCCTGCTTAAAAATAACGGGGTGTTACCCTTAAGGAATGATCTTGCCAAATATTTTATTACCGGTCCTAACGCCACAAGTGTGGAGGTTCTGCTGGGGAATTATCACGGGGTAAATCCCTCTTTGGTGACCATTCTGGAAGGAGTTGCAGGAGCAATTGAACCTCAAAGTCAGTTACAGTACCGCCAGGGAACGCTGCTCAATGTGCCTAATGTCAACCCCCAGGACTGGGCCTCGGGGAATGCCGCCAACAGTGACGCCACCTTCGCTGTTCTCGGGATTTCAGGAATCCTGGAAGGGGAAGAAGGGGAATCCATAGCCTCGCCCACTTTTGGGGACAGACTGGATTACAACCTGCCGCAAAACCAGCTAGATTATTTAAAGAAACTAAGGGAAGCCTCAGGGGGAAATCCTGTTATCGCCATAATAACAGGAGGTAGTCCCATGAATCTGAGTGAGGTGCACGAGCTTGCCGATGCGGTTCTCCTTGTATGGTATCCGGGAGAAGAAGGCGGAACTGCCGTTGCCGATGTGATCTTTGGCAATACCTCCCCCTCGGGAAGATTGCCGGTAACCTTTCCCATGTCCCTGGAGGATCTCCCCGCATATGAAGATTACAGCATGAAGGGCAGAACCTATAAATACATGGATGTAAAGCCTATGTATCCCTTTGGTTATGGGTTGAGTTATACCAGCTTCAGTTATTCCGAGATTTCCCTTTCTCAAAGCGCTGTAAGGGTCGGGGATTCCCTGAAAGCAAGCATAACAGTCACCAATTCAGGGAATACGAAAGCCGAGGAGGTGGTGCAGTTGTACCTATCAGATTTAAAAACTTCTGTAGCTGCCCCTAAATCCCAACTCTATGGAATACAGAGGGTGGAATTGGCCCCGGGGGCCTCAAAGGAAATAGCCTTTGAGATCAGCCCGGAGATGATGGAACTTGTAAATAATGAGGGAGAAAAGGTGCTGGAGCGCGGGGATTTCAAGATTTATCTCGGAGGCTCCAGCCCGGGAGAAAGAAGTGTGGAACTTGGAATAGAAAAGTTAAAAGAGGTGACATTCAATTTAAGATAACTGAGAATAAAATCAAGTACATCCCCAATGAAAAATTTTATAGATGATGATTTCCTTTTGGAAACAGAATTTGCCAGGCTATTATATCACAACTACGCTGAGGCAATGCCTATTATAGATTATCACTGCCACCTTTCGGTGGAAGATATTGCGAGGGACCGGAAATTTTTAAATCTTACCCAGCTCTGGATAGAAGGGGACCATTACAAATGGCGCGCGATGAGAGTCCTGGGTATTGAAGAAAAATACATTACCGGAGATGCTCCTGATGAGGAAAAATTTGAAAAATGGGCCCAAACCATTCCCTATACCTTAAGAAATCCCTTATATCACTGGACCCATCTGGAACTTAAAAGGTATTTCGATCTTTCTGAAAGCCTGGATGCGACAAATTCCAAAAGGATTTATAACCAGTGCAATACCC
>JBGSWA010000402.1:0-4412 GCA_041752645.1 Gillisia sp.
GTGGCAGGTGGCTGCCGATGCTAATCTGGCAGGGGATATGTATCCCGATCAGTCCTTATATCCGGCCAATAGCGTTCCTTCGGTTGTAAAATCAATTAACAATGCGCTTTTAAGAAGGGACCAGATTCAATGCGTGAATAAGGCAGAAAATAAAATCGATTATTTGGTGCCTATAGTTGCTGATGCCGAGGCTGGTTTTGGAGGCAATCTAAATGCTTTTGAATTGATGAAGGCGATGATAGCTGCCGGGGCCTCCGGGGTTCATTTTGAAGATCAGTTATCTTCAGCAAAAAAATGCGGGCATTTGGGGGGGAAAGTTCTGGTGCCAACCCAGGAGGCCATAAATAAACTAATCGCAGCGCGTTTGGCCAGTGATGTTTGCAGTGTTCCTTCCCTTATTATTGCCAGGACCGATGCTGAGGCCGCGAATTTAATTACAAGTGATATCGATCCCCGGGACCATAAATTTATAACCGGGCAGCGAAGTTCTGAAGGCTTTTATTTTGTAAAAAACGGATTGGAGCAGGGAATTGACCGCGGTTTGGCTTACGCGCCTTATGCCGATCTGATCTGGATGGAAACCTCAAATCCCGATTTGGAGTATGCCCGTAAATTTGCCGAGGGTATTCACGGGAAATTCCCCGGAAAACTCCTGGCATATAACTGTTCCCCTTCCTTTAACTGGGCCGCGAAATTATCGCTGGCAGAAATGGGGACCTTCAGGGAAGATCTTGCCCGCCTTGGATTCAAGTTCCAGTTTATAACCCTTGCAGGTTTTCACGCCTTGAACACCAGTATGTTTGAACTCTCACGAGCTTATAAAGAAAGGGGAATGGCAGGTTATTCTGAATTGCAGGAGCGTGAATTCGCATTGCAAAAAGAGGGATTCACGGCTGTAAAACATCAGGGTTTTGTCGGCACAACTTATTTTGATGCCATTCAAAACTCCGTTACCAGCGGGACTGCATCCACCGTAGCCATGAAAAACTCTACGGAAACTGCCCAGTTTTAAAAAGCTGTTTTTTTAAATAATTAAGGGAACTACCCTAATTTATGAACAGAATCATAAATTGTGGTAGTTCCCTTTTTAAATCTGATTTTTTATAAGGCGGAATCCCCTGAAATTTTTTTCTCGGTTTCTATTGCGATCCAATCAAAACCATTTTTCCACCTCTTCCAGTTGCAGGGCAGCAATGGGGAGTTTGTTCTTCTTTCTCAGCCCGTTCAGGTTTTGATGCACCTGGGTGGCTTTGCTTTCCTTTAATTTTAAAACACTTAAATATTCGTGCATCACGATATCTATCCATTCCTGCGGCACTCCTATTTTAATGAAGTCTTCAGGCTTTGGGGTTGCGGTCTTTTTCTCCGGTCTCATTTGCGGGAAGAACAAAACATCCTGGATCGATTGGTTATTGGTGAGGAACATGATAAGCCTGTCCATTCCAATTCCCAATCCTGAGGTTGGCGGCATTCCGTATTCCAGGGCACGTAAAAAATCATTGTCGATAAACATGGCCTCGTGATCCCCTTTTTCCGAAAGTTTCAGTTGTTCCTCAAAACGCTCCCGCTGCTCGATAGGATCGTTTAATTCGGTATATGCATTGGCTATTTCCTTTCCGCATACCATCAGCTCAAAACGCTCGGTTAATTCCGGGTTGTCGCGATGTTCTTTGCATAGGGGGCTCATTTCCTTGGGATAATCGATGATAAATGTGGGCTGAATAAAATTCCCCTCGCATTTTTCCCCGAAAATTTCATCGATGAGTTTGCCTTTGCCCATAGTATCATCTACTTCCACCCCCATTTCTCTGGCAGCCTGGAAGAGTTCTTCCTCGGATTTCCCGGTGAGATCAAAACCTGTAAATTCCCTGATGGCATCGGTCATAGTTACCCTTTTATAGGGCGCTTTAAAATCGATCAGGTGTTTTCCAAAAGCAGCTTCGGTTTTCCCGTTTACCGCCATGGCACAATGCTCCAGTAGATTTTCGGTGAATTCCATCATCCAGTGGTAGTCTTTATAAGCTACATAAATTTCCATGACCGTAAACTCGGGATTGTGGGTTCTGTCCATTCCTTCATTTCTGAAGTTTTTCGAGAATTCATAAACCCCGTCAAATCCGCCCACAATAAGGCGTTTTAAATATAATTCATTGGCAATTCTCAAATAAAGGGGAATGTCCAGGGCGTTGTGATGGGTGATAAACGGCCTTGCTGCTGCTCCGCCGGGAATGGATTGCAAAATTGGGGTTTCCACCTCAAAATAGCCTTTTTCATTAAAAAAATTCCGCATCGCATTGTAAAGCTTGGTGCGCTTCACAAAGATGCCCTTCACCTTTGGGTTTACCACCAAATCGACATAACGCTGGCGATACCGTTGCTCCGGCTCGTTAAATTCGTCGAAAGTATTGCCTTCCTTATCTGTTTTTGGCAAGGGAAGGGGGCGCAGGGATTTGCTCAAAAGGGTAAAATCCTTTACCAGTATGGTTTTTTCTCCAACCTGGGTGGTGAATAGTTCCCCCTGGATTCCTATAAAATCGCCAATATCCAGCAGTTTTTTATAGACATCGTTGTACTTGCTTTTATCTTCCCCGGTGCAAATTTCATCCCGGTTGAGATAGATCTGGATCTGACCGGTGGAATCCTGAATCTCGGCAAAAGAGGCTTTTCCCTGGATGCGACGCGACATTAGCCTGCCCGCAACAACCACTCTCTGGCCTTCTTCGAAATTTGACTTGATTTGGGAGGTGGTATGACTCACCGGAAACAATGCGCCCGGATATGGATTTATGCCCAATTTTTTCAATGCGGAAAGTTTATCCCTGCGTACAATTTCCTGTTCAGATAGATGCATGATGTTCTTTATGTTTAGCTGCTTATCTTCAAGGATAGGCAGAGGCAAATATAATGACAATCATTTTATTGACAATCGCATTTCAAATGGAATTTTCCTGCTTGTTTTCAATGGGTAACAGCCAATTTTTAATTGGTATCTTTGCCTTTAATTTAAAAAAAGTGATTACTTATGAGTGTTTGGCGGGTCGTGCTATCAATTTTATTTCCACCACTGGCAGTATATGACAGGGGCTGCGGTTCAATTTTAATTGTTTTGATCCTCACCCTGATGGGCTGGATTCCCGGAGTCATTGCAGCGCTGATTATCCTCAATAAATCCAAATAAGCAGGAGGAGAAAGGGAAAACCTGCGAGCTCTTCGGGAGATACTATCCCAGCAGTATTGAAAATTAAGGTTTGCAACGGGCAGGTACGGCGAAGGAGAGTACCCGGAAATAAGGATTGGGAATTACAAGAAAAGAAAAAAGGGAAGACAGAAAAAAATATTCGGGTAGTTACTGCTAGAAAACAGGAAGATAGCTTTCTCTGAGCTCATGGGAGGATAAAAACATTAGATTAAAATTTGCAATTAGATTTAAGATTTGAACAAAAAGATACAACTTCAACATTTGGGTTTAAAGGACTATAAAGAGACCTGGGACTACCAGGAACTGGTTTTTAAATCTATTTTAGACCTTAAAATAAGGAACCGAAGGGAACTCCTGTCAATTCAAACGCCCAATTATTTGTTATTGGTGGAACACCCGCACGTTTACACCCTTGGGAAAAGCGGAAAACCTGAACATTTATTGCTCTCTGCAAGCCAATTGGAGGAAAAAAACGCATGTTTTTACAAGAGCAACCGGGGCGGGGACATCACCTATCACGGCCCGGGCCAATTGGTGGGGTATCCAATTTTGGACCTGGAGAATTTTTTTACCGATATTCACAAATATTTGAGATTACTGGAAGAATGCATTATTCTTAGCCTGCGGGAATATGGATTAAAGCCCGAGAGAAGCCAGGGTGAAACCGGTGTTTGGCTGGATGTGGGAACCCCCTTTGCCCGAAAGATTTGCGCCCTGGGGGTGCGTGCCAGCCGCTGGGTGACCATGCACGGATTTGCCTTAAACGTCAATGCCGATCTGGGATATTTTGATCATATAATTCCCTGCGGCATTCGCGGGAAAGCCGTGAGCTCTTTAAATGTGGAACTGGGCCAAAGGGAAATTCCTATGAGCGAAGTCGAAGAGAAAATATTAAGACACTTTTCTGAAATATTTGAAGCAGAAATTATTGCTACCGAAGATGCGGATCACAAGAGGTAGAGCCTAAAAGTCAGTCCTTTCCTAAAGGGCCATGAGAATCAAAAATTTTTGATCCCGGATGATGATTCCTGAATTATTGCCTGTAAATCAAAACGGTATTTTCCTCCCCTTTTACCACAAGCCCGAGGCTTTGCTCTGGATCAAGAGTCAATAGATCGATCCCTGAGGTGCCATAAACGGGAAAATTCGGCAATAGATCGGCCTTTTCGTCAAATAGATACACCCTGTTTGCCTGGGTGTCCGTCACCGAAAT
>JBGSWA010000403.1:0-2302 GCA_041752645.1 Gillisia sp.
GTTTTGTGCGAGTAACGACGGGTTTGATCCCGAAATTTTTGAAGAGGCATATGAGGTGGGGGAGTTTTTGGCCAATCACAGGATAGAACTGATCTTTGGTGGTAGCAAACTCGGGCTGATGGGGCAGGTTGCAAAAGGAGCCTTGGACAATAACGGAAAGGTCACCGGGGTAATCCCGGAATTTCTGAAATCCAAGGAGGTGGTCCACACAGGTTTAACCAGTTTGATCACTACCCGCGATATGCACCAGCGCAAGCTAAAAATGCACGATCTAAGTGATGGATTTATCGCGCTTCCGGGAGGTTTTGGTACCATGGAGGAACTTTTTGAGATTTTGACCTGGGGACAACTCGGGTTGCACCGCAAACCCATCGGGATATTAAACAGCAACCACTATTATGACGATTTGCTGGAGTTCCTGCAAAAAATGCTTCAAAGGGGATTGCTCAAAGAATCAAATATGAATTTGTTGCTGGTATCAGATAACATAGAAGATCTCATCCTTAAGATGATCGAGTTTAAACCTCTTGCGGTGCCCAAATGGATGAATAAGGAGCAGACCTAAGCTATGGAAGATGAAAATTGAAAAACTAGAAATTGCTACCCCAGATCTGGCAAAACAATTGTTTTTTTACAGGGATTGCCTGGGACTGGAAATTCGCGAGCAGAAGGAAGGATCCTTTGAAATTGTGATGGGATTTTCAATCTTAAAATTCCGGGAGGATAAAAATTTCACCCCGTATCATATCGCACTTCATATTCCGGATCATCAGGAGGGAAAAGCCCTTGCCTGGTTAAAAACCCGTGGTTCGATTCTCAAAAACACGCAGGAGGAGATAGTGGATTTTAGCTCCTGGGATGCAAAATCGGTTTATTTTTATGACCGGGACAAAAACATCATGGAATTCATCTCCCGCAGGGATTTTCTTAAACCTGTCTCAGAGGATTTCTCTGAAAAAAGTCTTTTGGGAATTGCAGAGATCGGATTGGCTACCGCGAATATCGAGGAGAAATTTAATTTTCTTGATCAGCGATGTGATTTGGAGGTCTTCGACGGGAATTTTGAAAAATTCTGCGCCATCGGGGATCATCAGGGTTTATTTATCACCATCAACAAGAATCTAAAAGATTGGTTTCCTACCGGGGATACCGCGTTTTCATCTGAATTCAGAATAGAATTCAGCCATAAAGGATCCAGGTATGACCTTGCTTTTATAAAGGATTGCCTTAAATTGGCCAACTAATAAATTTCCCTGCAAGGTTTGCAAAACCTTGCAGCTCTTATATATAAACCACTGTTTGAATGAGTATTGAAGAAAGAATTAATCGGCTCAGAGAAGAGCTCCATCAGCACAACTATAATTATTATGTGTTGGACACCCCTGTGATCAGCGATTACGAGTTTGATATGCTGCTGCAGGAGTTGCAGGAACTGGAGAAGAAACATCCTGAATTTTTTGATCCCAACTCCCCCACCCAGAGGGTTGGAGGTACGGTGACCAAAAATTTTAAAACTGTGGTTCACCAATATCCGATGTTTTCACTTGCCAATTCCTATTCAAAACAAGAGTTGGAAGACTGGGAGAAGCGCATCAAAAAGCTGGTCGAGGGAAACCTGGAATATGTATGCGAGTTAAAATACGATGGGGCCTCCATAAGTTTGAGTTACCAAAACGGTCAATTTCAAAAGGCAGTCACGCGTGGAGATGGTGCAAAGGGGGATGATATCACGAACAATGTCAAGACGATCCCTACTGTGCCCCTGCACTTGAAAGGCGATTTTCCGGAAAATTTTGTCGTTAGCGGGGAAATCGTGCTTCCTTATGCCGGTTTTGTTAAAATGAATGCAGAACGGGTCGAGGCCGGGGAAGAGCCTTATTCAAATCCAAGAAATACCGCAGCCGGAAGTTTAAAATTACAGGATAGCGCTGAGGTAGCAAAACGGCCGTTGGATTGCCTGATTTACAATCTCAAGAGTGAATCCTTGAGGGCCAAAACACATTTTGAAAACCTGGAAATGGCCAGGAATCTGGGATTTAAGGTGCCCAAGGAAACTACCCTGGCGCATAATATCGAGGAGGTCTTAAATTATGTGAACTATTGGGAACAGCATAGGCACGATGTGCTGTATGAAATTGATGGGGTTGTCATAAAGGTTAATAATTTGCATCAGCAGGACGAGTTGGGGTATACCGCCAAATCCCCACGATGGGCCATGGCCTATAAATTCAAGGCAGAGCAGGAAGCTACCAAATTACTTAAAATAACCTATCAGGTCGGGCGTACCGGCGCAATTACTCCT
>JBGSWA010000404.1:0-3761 GCA_041752645.1 Gillisia sp.
GGCAAAAATTATATACCCTCACAACATTAAAATCAAGTTTTGGGTGGGCATGGAAAAAAAGCATACGCAATGAGCAGGAATTCCGGCCCTTCAATATGATTTATGTTAACAGCAGCAATGTTAGCATGGAATATATGGAACAGGTGGCTCTTGATAGCACCTTGTTTCGAATTATTGAGCAGCAGCTGATATTAGGTCCAAGTTATTCTTATGTCTACACCAACACGATTGATCAAAAAAAGAAAAATGGCTGGTATTACAAGGGGAGTCTGAAACTCTCGAACAATGGGCTGGGCTTACTACAGGGAGCTAATGCTGAGGAGGAGGATTATAAGACACTGCTTGGTGTAAGGTATAGTCAGTTTGTGAAAATGGAGAATGACCTGCGTTTTTACCGGAGATTGTCTGCTACCAAACCGGAAACACAATGGGTCAGCAGGATCAATATTGGTATAGGTATCCCTAATGGCAACTCGCTGCAACTTCCATTTATTGAGCAGTTTTTTACCGGTGGCAGTAACAGCTTGCGTGCCTTCCGGGTGCGGAGCGTTGGTCCTGGTATCTTCCGGCCGGTTCAAACCAATACTTTTTTGCCTGATCTGGTGGGTGACATCAAACTGGAGCTTAACACAGAACTACGCGTACCTCTATTCAGCATTGTGAAAGGGGCCCTTTTTGCCGACGCAGGTAACGTTTGGCTGTTCAATGAAAATCCGCTGAAACCCGGTGCCAAATTCAGTTCTAAATTCATCAACGAACTGGCTGTGGGCGTTGGGGCAGGTTTACGGTTCGATGTAGGCGGGATATTCCTGCTACGGCTCGATCTTGGCATGCCGGTTAGAAAACCCTGGTTAGGGGAGGGAAACCGATGGGTATTTGACGACATTGATTTTGGAAGTTCAGCATGGCGCCGGGAGAACCTCGTTTTAAATCTGGCTGTCGGACTCCCCTTTTAAAATGATGATTTTTTCCTACATTTAGTGGATAAAAAACGATGTACTATGACATCAGAAGCCAAAACAGTTGATTTATACCTGAAAGAATTACCTGAAGAAAGGAAAGAGCCCATTCTCAGGTTAAGGGAGGTGATCCTTAAAAATCTTCCGAAGGGTTTTGAAGAAGGCATGGGCTATGGAATGATAGCATATTATGTACCTCATAGCCGCTATCCTAATGGCTATCATTGTGATCCTAAATTGCCTCTACCTTTTATGAATCTTGCTTCTCAAAAAAACTTCATAGCCCTGTATAGTATGACTTTATACTCCAATAAAGAGTTATTGGACTGGTTTCAGGGTGCTCATCAAAAAACAGTAGGAAAAAAACCGGATATGGGAAAAAGCTGCATCCGATTTAAAAACATGAAGACCATTCCCTATGAACTTATTGGCACTTTGGCCTCCAAAGTGTCCGTTGAGGATTGGATTCGGCTTTATGAAACAAATCTGAAATTGACGGATAAGTCCTGATTTAGAGAAAGCAACTATTTTGATAATAACGGGTTAAGAAATTACCGGTTATGTCAAAGGGAACCTGCAGTTTCAAATACACCAATAAATCAACTGAATGACCTCTATCATTATAATTTCCTTATGCTCGTTATTATTGCTTTCATATATTTTTGACCTAACAACAGCCAAAACAAAAATTCCTTCCGTTATTTTGTTGTTGACTTTAGGATGGATTGCCCGACAAACTACGGTGTTTTTTGAAATTAAACTGCCCGATTTTAATTCGATTCTGCCAGTACTTGGTACTATCGGACTCATTCTTATTGTATTGGAAGGGTCTCTCGAACTTGAATTTAATCCCTCGAAGCTAAAAATGATCTTAAGGGCATTTCTCATTGCATTGGTCCCAATATTTCTAATTGCCTTTTTACTAGCTTGGGTCCTATCTTATTACGGCGGTAGTTCTTTCAGAGATAGTTTAACCAATGCCATTCCCCTTTGTGTCATCAGCAGTGCGATTGCCATACCGAGCGCCCGAAATCTTGGAAAATTCAACAAAGAATTTATTGTATATGAAAGCAGTTTTTCAGACATTTTAGGTGTTCTATTTTTCAATTTCATAGCACTAAACCGCAATTATGACTTTACCTCCTTTGGGCGGTTTGGCCTCGATCTGCTTTTAATTGGCTGTTTCTGTTTTGTTGCCATTATTGGTTTAGCCTATTTATTGAGTAAAATTGACCATCATATAAAGTTTTTCCCAATTATCCTGTTGATTTTCGTTTTTTATGCCGTTTCCAAGATTTACCACTTGCCTGGATTGATCTTTATTCTTTTATTCGGGTTGTTTCTTGGTAATCTCGATGAATTAAAACTGATTCGCTGGATTTCCTTTTTTGATACAACCAAACTGGAACAGGAGGTTCTAAAATTCAAGGAACTCACTACCGAAGCCGCTTTCCTGATCCGGTCCTTGTTTTTCCTGTTGTTTGGATATCTGATAGAAACAGCTGAAATATTGAATACATCCACTTTGATTTGGGCATTAGGTATTACGTTTGGTATCTTCCTTATTCGTTTAATCCAAATAAAAATCTCCAAACTAGAGCCCTTTCCTTTACTTTTTGTAGCCCCACGCGGTTTGATAACCATCCTGCTCTTCCTTTCTATTGATCAGGCACAAGAGATTCCACTCGTCAATAAATCACTTGTTATTCAAGTAATCATTCTGACGGCTTTGGTTATGATGGTAGGGTTGATGCTGAATAAAAAAACCGAGACAAGGGAGGAAATGGTGGGGAAAACGAAAAAGAATGGCCTAAACCCTGAGATTGGTTAAATGGCGGAGATTATCAGTATTATTGGACTTCTGGCCTCAAATTTCTGATAGAAAGCAAAAATATTGTTAATAACATAAATGGAACAATTAACAAAAAGTTAATTTTACGCAGAAAATAATTAATTTTAATGGCCATTAGTAATAAAAAACAGGATTGAAGCATTCCTCATAGATGAAAAAAATAAATAAAATGAAAAAATAAGCTAAACAAGTACCTCAGAACGTTATTAAAAAGATAGAGCGTTTCATTACATGGAAATACATCGTAAATGTTTTTTGTAAGCAAGGCCATGAATAACAACTTGGACCCGGAAGGTATAGATGCCGATAGGGAAAATCAGAGCTTTGGTAAGCAAAAAGCAGAAATGAACCAATCTCTTATGGACTCAATCGCAAAACTTACTGCCATAATTTGCGATGCCGAAGTAGGTTTTATTACGATAAGAGAAAAAGAGCATACCACCATTTCAGGACATTTTGGAACAAACCTGAACGAAATACCTGCCACCTCTATTTGTTCAAATTTCTCGGCAGAAGGTAACTTTAAAGTATTTCAAATTTCTGATATCCCAAATGATAGCACATCTGAAAATGTCCTCCCTGACCCCAGGGATTACCTTTTTTACGCAGCAATCATCAATATAATGCCTCACCAATGTGTAACTCTGGAAATTTTATCCAAAAAAAAGCATCGGCTCAATGAAGTTCAACGTCAACAAATGGAGGAAGGCTTAAAGCTTATCTTAAAAGAGATGGATAAACAGGCTTACCTGCATGATCTTGAAATAAGAAATCATCAGTTCGAGAAGTTTTTTGTTAGAAATCTGGATATTCTTGTCATCACCAATAAAAACGGAAGATATGTATTGAAGAATGTGATAAACGGAACGTACAATCTGAGTTTTGAAAAAGAAGGTTTCGGAACCATGAAAATGTTTGGCATACAACATTTAGGCGGACAGCCCACCATC
>JBGSWA010000405.1:0-3108 GCA_041752645.1 Gillisia sp.
GATTTATAATCTCAAGGGCGAATCCTTGAGGGCTAAAACACATTTTGAAAACCTGGAAATGGCCAGGAATTTGGGATTTAAGGTGCCAAAGGAAACTGCCCTGGTGCATAATATCGAGGAGGTTTTAAATTATGTGAACTATTGGGAACAGCATAGGCACGATGTGCTGTATGAAATTGATGGAGTTGTAATAAAGGTTAATAATTTGCATCAACAGGATGAGTTGGGGTATACCGCCAAATCCCCACGATGGGCCATGGCCTATAAATTCAAGGCAGAGCAGGAAGCTACCAAATTACTTAAAATAACCTATCAGGTCGGGCGTACCGGTGCAATTACTCCTGTGGCAAATCTGGAACCTGTTCATTTGGCCGGAACCATTGTAAAAAGGGCATCCCTTCACAATGCAGATCAAATAGAAAAACTGGATATTCGGGAAGGAGATACTGTATTTGTCGAAAAAGGCGGGGAGATTATTCCGAAAATCATCGGGGTAGATTTTAGAAAGCGGGACCCCGAATCCAAAAAAGCAGCATATATTACCCATTGCCCCGAATGTGGGACAGCCCTTAGCAGGAAAGAAGGAGAGGCGCATCATTACTGTCCTAATTATTATGGGTGTCTGCCACAAATCGTCGGGAGGATACAACATTTTGTATCGAGAAAGGCAATGGATATTGAAGGATTGGGAGGGGAAACGGTAAGCCTGCTGGTCAAGGCGGGGTTGATCGTAAATTATGCCGATCTCTATGAACTAAAAAAAGAGCAACTTCTTCCCTTGGAACGAATGGCGAGTAAATCGGCAGAAAACGTGATCAGCGGAATTGAAAAATCAAAGGAGATTCCCTTTGAACGGGTCTTGTTTGGTTTGGGGATTCGGTATGTTGGGGAAACCGTGGCTAAAAAACTTGCCAGGGCTTTTAAAAGTATTGATGCCCTGCTGGCCGCGTCAGAAGAGACCTTGATTGGGATAGATGAAATAGGGGAGCGTATAGCGCAAAGCCTGACAGAGTATTTTGCTTTAGAGGAAAATAGAAATATCATTCAGAGGTTGAAGGACTACGGGGTGCAAATGGAAATTCCAAAGGAGGAATTCGCAGATCATACCGATATTTTGAAAGGCAATTCATTTGTGATTTCGGGAGTGTTCTCCAGGGTGTCCAGAAACGATCTGAAGAAGATGATCGAGGATAATGGCGGGAGGGTTTCCAGCGGTATTTCCTCCAAGACAAATTACCTGGTAGCCGGGGAAAACATGGGCCCCAGTAAACTGGCTAAAGCCGAGCAACTCGGCACTAAAATTTTAAGTGAGGATGAATTTTTAGAAATGATAGATTAAAAAGGGGATGTTTTCCTGGAAAAGGCATCCCTACCGCGCGTGGGGGGTGAAGGTTGTCCTGTAAACAATTTGTCCGCATTTTATTGCTGCAGCTCCGGAAAAGCCCTGCAAAAAAGGATCCCTGCGAGCAGCCCGGTGGCTGATTAATCCCGAGGGCCTTGCGCCTCTACGAATTTTTATCCAACCTGAATTCTCACCCCCTTGGCCTGGGTTTTATTTTCCTTATCCAGGTAAAAATCAATCCTTCCCAAAAACAGACCGTAACATCCAACCTGGTTGATCAATACTTTTTTCCCGGCCTTATTGAGATGTACTTCTGGTTTTTCGAGGAAAGTGTGGGTATGTCCCCCGATGATCAAATCGATGTCTTTGGTGGCCTTGGCAAGTTTCACATCTGAAATTTTATCAGAGTTGTACTGATATCCCAGATGGGATAAGCAGATAACAAGATCGCATTTTTTCTCTTCCTTTAAGATTCGGGCCATATCAGTGGCGATTTCTATAGGGTCCAGGTAGGTTGTTTCCTTGAAGAGCTTCGAATTCACCAGGCCGAGCAATTCTATTCCCAGGCCGAAAATTCCGATTTTCACCCCGTCTTTTATAAAAATCCGGTGTGGCATTACACAGGGGGCCATCACGGTGTTGCTAAAATCGTAATTTGAAGAGATAAAATCAAAATCGGCGTGGGGAAGCTGCGCATATAATCCGTCGATTCCATTGTCAAAATCATGGTTCCCAAGGGTGGTGGCATCGTATTTTAGCATGCTCATCAGTTTAAATTCCAGTTCCCCGCCATAAAAATTGAAAAAGGGGGTGCCTTGGAAAATATCACCCGCATCGAGTAGTAGCGTATTTGGGTTTTCATCCCTGATCTGTCCAATAAGGGTCGCACGTCGTGCAACCCCGCCCATATTGGGATTCCTGGGGTCGTTGGGCCCAAAAGCTTCAATATGACTGTGCACATCATTGGTGTGTAAAATGGTGATGTGTTTTTTATGAGTTCCGGTAAAAGATAGGGACAGCCCTCCTAGGCCAATGAAAGCCCCGGCAGCAGCGGTTTGCTGAATAAAATTTCTTCTTTTCATCAATTTGATCTGTTTGTGAATGCAAAAGGAAAATCCATATTAATTGAGTTCTTGTTTTTGAAGAAATCTATTGTCCCGCCCGGTTTTCAGGGTGTCCACCTTGGAGAAATAATCGATTATGGAATTGCGTATTTTATAATCGGTAGGGTAGAGCTTAACCGGATCCTTAAAGAAAATCATATGATCGCCACCTTGCTGCAGATAGTCGGAAGTAGCCACAAAATAAGTCTTGTTCCGCTCAATTTTCTTTCCCTGAAGGGTGGCCTGAAGTATTTTAAAATCCTGGTCAACAAGGATCTGCATGCCGCTTAAAGGATGGGCAGTTTTCGCTCCCTCCAGGTAGGTGAGCAGGTCCTCCAGCTTTTCCCCGGTAATTTCCACCACCACGATCTCATTTTCAAAAGGCATTATTTGATATGCAGTTCTTGCGGTGACAGGGCCTTTTCCAATGGAGGCGCGTATTCCGCCCTGATTCAACAGGACAAGATCAATTTCCTTGCCGGTTCTGCTTTTAAAAACCGGGTTCCCCTGCTCCATCACTATATCGGCCAATAGATTGCCAATGGCGGTATTGAGTTTGCCATCGGTTTTGCTCAGGACAGTGGGGTTATAAGCCAAGACACTGTCTAAGGACTTGTCGATATAAACAGAATAGGGCCTTATAAAATTTTGAATTGCAGGGTC
>JBGSWA010000406.1:0-7318 GCA_041752645.1 Gillisia sp.
GCAGGCCCAAAGGAAAATCTTAAGAATTGCATCCGGTGTTTTTTTGCCATTGAAAAGCTGCTAAATGAAGAAGGAGACAAATACATGCAGGAATTTGGAGTACAGCCGCGTTTCAAGGCTGGTGCTCATTATGGTACCGTCATCGCAGGTGAAATTGGCGTTATTAAGCGGGATATTACTTATTCTGGAGATGTACTGAATACTACAGCAAGGATACAAGGTATGTGCAACGCTTTGAACAGTAATTTTCTGATTTCAAGGGCTATGTTTGAATTGAATAAAGTACCTGGCCCTGAGTGGAAATTTGAACAAAAAGGGGAAATCTTTCTGAAGGGTAAAAAAGAATCTATGGAACTAATGAGTGTTGCACTTAATTGAGGAAAATTTTCCATTTTTTTTGCCCAAAGTGTTTACACATTCCTTATTAATCTGTCTAAATACTATATTTATAAAAGGTAACCGATCTCATACATTACTAAATCAAATAATTATGACTAAGAAAGAAATCATTAAGCTACTCAAAGAAATTATTGCCAAGGATAAATTGGATAAAAAGGAAGAAAAAGCTAAAAAGGGAGAAACAGAGGAGGCAACAGAAAACGACTCAGAGGAAGAAGCAGAGGGAACTGCATAAAGTAAATAAGTTATTATCCGGCTTAGAGGAGCATACGAATGTCTTATATTTAAAAAGGCAGTCGTATGCTCCTATTTGACTACAATTAGAATTTATACATCATTTAGATTCAATAAATAATCAATAGTCTATGAAGAATGACCTGGTATTGAAGACTGAGCAATTTGTGACCGGTATGCTAACCAAAGAGCTCTCTCCGGATTTTGTATATCACAATCTTAATCACACTGCTATTGTTGTAGAAGGGGTTATGGCCATTGGTAAGGGTGAAAAAATCCCGGATGAAGAGATGGAAATACTACTTATTGCGGCTTGGTTTCATGATACGGGTTTCATTCATACAAAGGTGGATCATGAGGAAGAAAGTGCTCGTATAGCCCAGGAATTTCTTAAACAGGAAAGTGCCGGAGAGGAGCAAATTTCCCGGGTATGTGCCTGTATAATGGCTACCAAACTTGGTATAATTCCAAAGGAGAAGCTGCATAAGGTGATCTGTGATGCAGATATGTTTCATCTTTCAAAAGATAATTATAACGATTTAGCAAAAGACTTAAGAAAAGAATGGTCACAGGTTTATAATAGGAATTATTCTGATCTCGAATTTCATCAACTTAATATCGATTTTCTAAGAAAACATGTATTCTATACGGATTATGCCCGGTTAAAACTCCAGGAGAGCAAAGAAGAAATATTAAGGAAAATCGAGAAAAAAATTAAAAAATTTGGTAAAGACGTAGATCTTTCCAAAGAACTGGGTGTAGCAACGGAGGAATTGAAAGCTTTGAAAAAGAAGCTTCAAAAAGTGGAAGGAAAACCGGAGAAGGGAATTGAAACCATGTTCAGGTTAACCTCTAAGAACCACATAGATATTAGTGGCATGGCCGATAGCAAAGCCAACATTTTAATTTCTATAAATACAATCATCATTTCGGTTCTTTTGGGGTCATTGATGCAAAAACTCGATAGTAACCCTCATCTACTTCCCCCAACCATTATTTTGCTTGTCGTCACTTTGTCTTCAATTGTTTACTCCGTGTTATCCTTAAGGCCAAATATCACTACCGGAAAATTTACAAGGGAAGATATTGCCAACCAAAAGACAAACCTTCTATTTTTTGGTAATTTTCATAAAATGAAAAGGGAGGATTACCACTGGGGAATGAATCTCCTGATGGAAAATGCTTCCTTTCTTTATTCCAATCTTATTGACGACATCTTTTTTCTTGGGGTAGTGCTGGCTAAAAAATATAACTATCTGAGAGTAGCATATAATATTTTCATGTATGGAATTATTATTTCTGTTATAGCATTTGTTATAGCTATTTTATTTTTTGAGACAAATCCGATTTGATCCGGATATAATGTAAAGTAAGTTGATAAAGGCAATTTTTATGTATCCTACATTGAAAACTTAAAATGACTATCATAAATTCCTATTTTCTTTTTTGTAAATTCAGAACTTAACATTTGTCAAGAAGATTGAGCATAACCTTTTCTATAATTACATAAATTTTTAAACATAAAAAATAAATTTATGATTCTTGAAGAACTGGCAGCCAAACAGGCAATCACAGAGTTGCATTACAAGTATGCACAAGGCATTGATAAAAAGGATTGGGCAACATTTCGTACGATTGTCAATGATCGTGTTTATGGTGATTTTTCAAAATGGGGTATGGGAGCACCCGGCGAACTTTCTGCCGATGAAATTACCGGAATGGTGCAGTTTCTTTTTTCAAAAGAGGGACTTGTTACGCAGCATTACATGACCAATTTTCTTATTGAAGTGAATGGGGACAAAGCGCATGGTGAAGTTTATGTTTTTGCCCGGCATAAACTAGGAGAGGAGGTGATGAACCTAAACGCCTATTATATTTGCGATTATGTAAAAACGGATGATGGTTGGAAAATCAGTTCTATCGATATGGTTCCAAGATGGGATGAAGGGGCAGATGTGATCCGGTTTTTTAATCTTCCTGATTCAAATCCTTCTGGAAAAACATATTTATTTGTAACAGCAACTCCTATATTGGAGCAGCATGGTGCCCTCGAACGTTACGTAGGTGGCGTTATTCCCATGCTTATGCAGGCTGGCGGATCTCAACCTAAGATCATCAAACAAGACTACTCTGTAGTTGGTCATACCGATACCTTCATGTCCATGATTGTAGAATTTAGTGGGGAAGAAGCTGGCAAGGCAGCAAGGGCTGTTTTTGAAAGTGAAGCCTATGCGGCCTTAGTGCCTGATCGGGAAAAAGCATTTACTAAAATGAACATTGCTTTTTACTCCGACATGCCGCAGGGTTAAAAGAATCAATACGGATGGGCTTCTTTACAAATTAGAAGCTCATCCTTATTCCTTACAGCGATCAGTTACAACCCCGATAAAGGACTTAAAATGGATTGAGGTTAGATGAAATCCTGCAGCGTATTGGTATATCCTTTTAATGGACAGGTAGACAGGTATAAGTATTTGTAATAGACGGCCAATTTGTTCGGGCATGCATAACACAAAAATAAGATACCAAAAAAGGCGATTAATCCGAAAGAATATAAATTTGAAAAATCTGTCAATAGCAAATGGGTCTGATCCATTTATTGGCTGGATATAATCAATCCAATTCCTTTTGTTATTCGCTTTCTTAATGTCAGCTACCCTTTTTCTAGAACTATGTTTTAAAAAACAAATCGTATGCTTTTATTCATTCGTTTTTTTCTGGTCCTTTATGGTATCATAGCTTTAGGAACGGGATTCCTGTCTATGGCGGCCCCCTATGACGCATCTGTAAAACCTATTGCGGATAATTCGCATAGGTTTATCGCTGCCATTTGGGCATCTATGGCATTGGGTTTTTTCTACTGTGCCTGGAATCCTTCGGAAGGACCTCTTTTCCGGTTTCTGATGATCGCTTTATTTATTGGAGGGATTGTGAGAGCTATTTCGCTTGTCAATTATCCACCAACTCCCGCACTTTGGGCGCTGATCGCTCTTGAGTTAATCCCTACACCTATTCTTTGGTATATGCACTCAAAGCAAATGGCAAGTATTTTATAAAGATCCCGGCGGTCCTATTGGATTATCGGAAAGGGGTACTAAAAAATTTCTTTTGAGTTTTCCCGTTGAGGTTGTTACACAAGGCTCTTTGATATTGTCTAAATAATTAGAATGAAATAGCGTTATGAAGCATTGGAACAGAAAAAATATACCTGCAGATTTAAGCGGAAAAACTTACGTAATTACAGGGACAAGTTCAGGTATTGGAACCGTTGTAGCCTACGAATTGGCTAATAGAGGAGCCAAAGTAATAACTGGAAATAGAAACTCAGAAAAGGCAATCAAAGCTTTAGAGAAATATAAAACGAGTCAGGATAATCTAATGGGTTTTTCCACCCTTTCATTGGATATTTCTTCTTTGCAATCCGTTAGAGCATTCGCTGAAAAGATCAATGGTGATCCTAAAATAACCCAAATTGACGGGCTCATTTTGAATGCAGGTATCATGGCATTGCCCGAGAGAAAGGAATCCGTTGATGGATTTGAATTGCAAATGGCGACCAATGTGCTTGGTCATCATTTGCTGGCATCCTTACTAATGGATAAAATAAAGCAGGCACCTTCGTCTGTCATTGTATCCACTACTTCTTCCGCAAGTGGCACTGTAAGGGATAAAAAAATATGGGACGATTTAAACGCTGAGAAAAAATATGATCCCTGGGAAGTCTATGGTTTATCAAAAATAGCTGCTATTCAGTTTAGAGATGGACTCCTTGAAATCCTTAAAAAGGCGAAGCTGGATGATACCATCAAAGTAATCTCCACGCATCCGGGCTTGACAGCTACACCTCTATTCGATGCTGGGAAAGGAATTATTTCGAACCTATTTAGAAGCGTAAAAGGCATATTCATGATGACGCCTGCTCAAGGTGCGCTATTTAGTCTAAGAGCAATTTTAGACGACTCCATACCAAGCGGCAGTTTTGTGGGCCCAGGCGGAATTACTGGATTCAGTGGCAATCCTAAAATCATTAAAGAGTACAATCGAAAATTAGCGCTTGACCCGGTTTTAAGAAAAAAGATGTGGGAATACTGTGATCAGGCAACTCAGGCAATTTGGAAACTATAATCTTTAAAACTAAATCTTCAACAAAATGGATTTAACCTTATTATCAGTTTCCTTAATGGCTTTTTTGATAGCGATAGCCGTTTCAGTTTATAGCTGGAATAGGTATCGTCCCTTCAGCTATATCACGTTTATTTGGTTTCTTATATCCCTTTGTTCAGCTCAAATCCCCCTCTTCCAAAATGATCAATCTTGGGTAGCCGGAGATTGGAAAGGTTTCTTTGTATTGGGTAATTTATTAATGGCTCCGGTCATCATCTTGATCCTCGCCTGGCAAAAAAGCCCGAAGTTTCAGGCTTTTTTAAATCAAATCCCTACCTGGTTGCTGATATCCACCCAAGTGTATCGTTTAGCAGGTATATTTTTCCTGATATTTTACTTTCAGGATAAACTGCCCCTTGAGATTGGATTAGTCAATGGCATACTTGATGTCGTCGTGGCTATAGGAGCAGTTATAGTAGCCGTGCTGTTCTATCAAAAGAGAGCAAAAGTAAATTCATTGGCATTGGCTTGGAACGGACTAGGCTTATTGGATTTTGCTAGTGCGTTTACAATGGTTGGTTTATCGTTTTTTGGAATTGTGAACCTATCTCCGGCACCAACGAGTATGGCTATGCCTCCATTAACGCTGATTTCTACATTTCAGGTACCGCTTGCCATGTTCATTCATATTTATCTAATAGCAAGAATTAGAAAGGGTTAATTCATTAACAATTAATATTTAGAACAATAACAATTTTATAAACCAATTTAAATTAAAAGAATCATGATGAAAATCGGAGAAAGTACTGCAAAAGCCATTATTAATGCGCCTGTAGAGGCTGTAAACCTCGGTGAATGGATGTTTACCCTTAGTTCAGAAGAATACGCCGCATGTGCTGAAGGACACCAAAGTGCAGCGCAAGGAAAATTACCTTCAGGAAAAAGATTTTCAGTGAATGTAGAAATTGTGGGTGGCACCTTTATGGTGCAGCATTACGTTGAAATAATTTCGGAAAGAGATCACGTATTGGGTGTATCTCCAAATACCACCTTTTGGCAAACCGATAAAGATTATGTGCTTGCACAGGTTAGCTGGGAACTAAAGGTGGCAAAAATTGATGAGCATAGCTGTGAGCTTACCTGCAGAGCTTCCTCAGAAAGTGACAACGAAGCCTTTGTAAACAGACTGCATGAGGCAATGAAAGACCTGCCTGCCGAATACTCACCGCTTCAAGTACACATCAATGAAGAAACGCCATTGTTCGCGAAGGATATAGAACGCAAGGCATTGGCTGGTGTTTGGAGTTGAAATAAGGTTAAAAAAATAAAATATATAGCAATGAAGAATCAAGAAAGTAAACAATTAGCACCTTATCCTAAAGGCAAAACGGCATTACTTGTTGTAGATCCGTTGAATGATCTCATATCACAAGGAGGAATGGCATGGCCTATGTCAGGTGCGGTCATTAAAGAAGTTAAAACCGTTGAGCATGTGGAGGGTTTACTACAGGTTGCAAGAGAAGAAGGGATTAAAATAGCGTATGCACCTCACCATCGCTATCGGGAAGGAAGCTATGCTGATAGAAAATATTTGAGCCCTACACATGTGGCTCAACTCGGACCGGGACATATGCTTAGCGAAGGTAAATGGGGAGGCGATTTTGCTGAGAGACTCGCTCCAAAAGAAGGTGAATTTGTTGCTTCTGAACACGCTTGTTCCAGCGGTTTTGCAGATACAAATTTACACGCTCATCTCACAGAAAATGGAATAACCCATCTGATCATTGTTGGCATGATTACGAATTCATGTATTGAAGCGACTACAAGAAGTGCAATTGACTTAGACTACCATGTGACCTTAGTAACAGATGCGGTGGCTGCCTTTTCTCCAATGGAACATGAGCAAGCTGCTAAAGAACGTTACCCAATGCTTGGGCATGTTGTGAGCACGACAGAAAATATTATACTAACATTAAAAACAGCTTAATCATGACAGATACAAACGCAGAAAACCCTATGGCAGCAGCGGTAAGAGCCGCTCTAAAAAAGTATCAGGTATTTCCTGCAAAACAAACAGCTTTGATACTGATCAATTGCCAAACAGGTTTCCTTGATGAACAACCAGAGCTTAAGACTAAATTGGAAGTGCTGATCCATTTTGCGAGACAAAACCATTGGAAAATCATTCATGCTCCGTTCAGCTATGTCGAACGAAAATTTCCATCTCCGGCTATGCTACTAATGGATGAAAAATTAACTGCATCGCTAACCGCTAAGGATCTGATGTATGTCGGGAAGGATGATGTTACATTGCCCCCAAGAAGTACACTAAGTGCTTTTTCCGGGACTGATTTAGAACAGACGCTCAGGAAACACGATTTGGAGCATTTGGTTCTGGCAGGACCAGTGGCCGATTTAACATTGGATTCAACCATGAGGGATGGTATTCAGAACGATTATCACGTTGCCATTGTAACCGATGCACTATCATTAACAAACCCTGGTCAGAGCATAACCGATTATGCTGTAACACTAGGTAGATACGCTCAAACAATAACAAACATAGAAGGATTGAAAATAC
>JBGSWA010000407.1:0-10181 GCA_041752645.1 Gillisia sp.
AATATCTATGAAATTTTTCTTTATTTTTACTCCACATCGCCGATAAATTTGGAAATATGGCACTCAAAGACATTCCCACCACCATGGAAATTGGACCTAACAGTCTTTCTGAAAGATTAAAATATCCAATTTCATCGTGAGTGGAATTGATATCTAAAAAGTTGTTCGCAAGACTGGTCAAAGGCAAAAGAATAAGAATCATCGCCAAATATGGCCAGCTTTCCTTCATCATCTGCTTTGTTGAAATTTTAAAACTCTGCACGCTCCCTTCAAACAGTTTATAATACTTAATAAATACCAGATAGAGAATTCCTTTTAACAGGGTAATGGAGATGTAAAGCAAAAATATAAAGGTGATACTAACTCCTTTGTTCAAAATGAAGAAAACAATAACGAACCAAATAACACCATATGTTAGGTTAATGATTGCCGATGGCAACATTTTCTGATTTCCGTGAAAGATTAGCTCAAATAGATTAGTAAAACAGCTTAATAGCGAAAAAATAAAAATAAGGATGAGATTATTGAAGGATAGACTTCCGAAATAAAGGTTATATACAGAATAAAGCATAAATAAAACAAGTAGGGCTAGAACTCTCAAAATTGCACCATTGACCAGTAAATCATTTGTGTGTGAGGAATCTCGGGCGATAGTTCTAATAACTATATTTCTATTTCCTAAATCTCCAATCCTTAACAAAAGCATCCCCTGAGCTATTAGGAAGGTAAATAATCCATAATCATCAGGATTTAAAATATTTGTAATTTTAAGAACCGTAATTAGACTTATAAGTTGAGCTAAAACTGTGCCTATGGTTAAATAAGAAAAATTTTTAAAAACAACACTACCCAATATTTTTCTAAACATCCTTATTAAATACCCAATTTATATATACTTCCTACTATCATAAGAATTTAAATTATCTGGAAGAGGATATCGAATATTTCCCCCCATACCCATAGCTATCTCCGTATCCGTAGCCATAGTTATAACTGCTATTTACCATACCCCTTCTTTTTACACCGTTATAAACCAAAGAAACATTATGAAGGGATTTTGACTTTATAACCTTGTCCAATCGTTGGATAATTAGTTTTGGGGTGAAGCCGTGCCTTATTACAAGTAAAGTTTCATCACTAAATTCATCAAATAAGCTAACATCTGAAACAAGGTTTATGGGTGCGGAATCAATAATTATAAATTCAAAACTATTTTCCAAATATTCAAAAAGCGCCTCTAGTTTACCATTCAACAACAATTTGGTGTGGTCCCCATCTTTAGTTCCGGCTGATGCAAAATATAGATTCGTGTTATCAGGTATCTTGGTTAATATATTTTCCATTTCTGTTTTACCTTCTAAAAAATTTATTATTCCTATTTTATCCTTTTGGTTATAGAACTGGGTAATTCTTGGATTTTTAAAATCCATATCCAGCAGCACCGTTTTTTTTCCCGCCCTTGCCAGGATATTAGCTAGGTTGGTACTTACAAAACTCTTTCCTTCACCAGGTATATTGGAGGTTACCAAAATTTTTTTATTTTTGAGAACTCTGCTGTAAAGTCCTAGTTTTGCAGCGAGGTGGCGCATTTCTTCTATTAAAGGAAGCGCTTCCTTATTTATAGGAAGCAGATTGTCTTTTTCAGTCTTTACGAAAGGCAATTCCCCCAATACAGGAATGGAAGATAAATTTTCCAGCTGTGATCGGAATAAAATCTTATTGCTCAAGACTTCCTTTATTGTCACATACACAACCCCCAAACCGAAGGCTAGGAACAAAGCCAGCAAGTATATTAATATTTTCTTGGGGCTTACCGGATATAAAGAGGCTTGCGCTGTATCTACGATCCTACTTTCTTCTTCAGTTGGGGCATAAGAAAGTGCTGCTTCCTCACGTTTTTGCAATAAGTAGTTAAAAAGATTATCCTTAATAGCTTTTTGTCTGTTTATTTCAACCAACTCCCGTTCTTTCATCGGTATGGAATTTATTATGGAATTGTATCTTCCACGGCTCGAATTGAGATTGCTCAGGCTGGCATCAAGATTTTCTCTCTGGTTGCGTATATTCTCTAAAATTCCAGGCCTAATTTTTTCGATTTCATCTTCTAAAGATGATAAAATAGGATTGTTTTCTGCCGTTGTTTTCTTTAGTCTATCATACTGCATTTCAGCATCATAGAGTCTGTCTAAGAGTTGTGTCAGAATAGGATCATTTAAACCCAGCGTTGCAGGGACAATACCTGAGGTTTTATTTTTGGAGATAACATATCTCTCAACCTGATCCAATACTGATAATTGCAGTTTGATATCGGAAAGTTGTCGGTCATTATCACCTACATTTTGAAGATACAATCGGCCTTGCTCGCTTAAATCTACTGCCCCCCTATTTGATTTGTACACCTGAATCTGGCCCTCCAGCTGATTCAAATCGTTTTCTACATTAATCATGCGGTCTTGAATAAAGTTAAGGGTATTGGTAGCTAGTTGATTCCTCTTGTCCATAATAGATTTATTATAGGCTTGAACTAAGCTATTTAAAATATCTTCAGCACGTTTTGGTTCGGGGTCCCGAAATGCTAAATTAACCACCGTAGATAATTTGTTAGAGCCACTCACTTCTAAACTTTCTAATAAGTATTGGGTTATTATGGCGGGGTTGTTTATAATGAAATATGTAGGTTGAGTAGTTGCACCTATTTGGTTTGGATTTGGCGTAAAGATTACCTCCCCAAATTCCTTAAATGCCACCCATTCCCCCATGGGATAGGCTTCTCCCTCAACTTTTATTTGATTTTCCCTCTGGTCTAATACAAAAAAGAATTTTATTGGATCTACCTCAGAAGGAAGTACTGGTATGCCCTCCGGATTTTTTACCTGTATTTGAATTGGGGAAGTTGTATATGCCGAAACACTTTTTAACCCTCCCTCTTGAAAGATAGCAGCATATAAAAAGAGGCTATCTACCACATTCTGCATTAACTTTCTTGATTGTAATACCTCAATTTCGTTCTCAACAATTTTTTTGGAATCGAAAGCCTTCATCGCTTCCAACATTTTGGAATCGTCTACCCCTTTTTTTTCATCCTTTATTATTATAGTGGCCATGGCTTCATAGACCGGGGTGGAAAAATGCCCGTAAGCCCAAGCCCCTAAAAGACAAACCACCAGAAGTACCGCAAAAAGTGGCCAATAGGGTAAATATCGAAATACAATTAAATCGTATAAATTATTTGATTTGTTATTTTGATCTTCCATGGTAAAATTTTAATATATATATGAGTGAATAATCCAGGATCCCTCCAAGGCAAATAATGGATTAAAGGTCCCCTTCGATTTTTTAAAACTATGCACTTCACTGTTCCTATGGGACCTGTTCCCTTTAAAGAATTCTGTCAAGTGCAATAACTGATAAGGAAAGTACGCTTATAATAATGGGAAGCCATTGGGTGACCCTACTGGAGGTGGCTATTTTAGATTTATTAGGTTCTACGTATATTATATCGTTAGGTTTCAGATAATAATTAGGGGAAGCGAAAATATCACCGGAGGTAAGGTCGATTCTTGTCAACTTTTTTATACTACCTTCTTCCCTAATCAATAAAATATTATCACGCTTTGCATAAATTGTAAGATCCCCGGCCAAGCTCAGGGCTTCCAATAAGGTCACCTTTTCACTTGGGATGGTTAGCACAGAAGGCTCTTTCACTTCTCCCATCACCGAAACCCTAAAATTGAGATATCTAATTTCCACTATAGGCTCTAATAAAAGTTTTCTGTTAACCAACTCTCCGGTTATCTCTTCTTCTAATTCTTGCTTAGTTTTCCCAGCTGCTTTTATTTTTCCCAACACAGGAAAACTAATATAGCCTTCATTATTAATTAGAAATCCTGAAGCCTGATTATCTATCCCTGAGGGATTTCGGATATTAGAAATGTTGAAAATTTCTGTTGCCTCCGGGTTCAAACTACTAACAGAAATTTTCAATAAATCATTTTCTTTTAATACTGGTTGTAAATTTTCAAAATTGGATGTAATAGTTGTATTTTGAATATTGTTAAAATAAGTCGCTTTTTTGACGTTTACACAAGAGCTGAAAAAAATCATTAAAGCTAATACCAGAATAATTGAATTAAAATTTTTAATACTTACTAAGAAAAAAGGTATTAAATATACATTTGATTGATTCATATTACGTATAATTAGGTTCAATGGTTATAAAAATAATTGATAGTTGTAGCTGATTAATGGCTTTTACTTCACCATGAAAACAGTTATGAATTGTTAGGTTATTTATTTTAAGATCAAGAAGAAATGAACGTCTCTCTAAAAAAATATCAATTCTAATCCTGTTGTGTATTACATCAACTTTTTAAATACTTTAATATGGGGAGCAGATTTGCTATTTTATGCCTGCAAAGACGGACTTGCTAACTTTAGTTTTTGTTAAGGAAATAAATTTAAGAAAACATAGTATTCGCCTTTTACCAGGGATGCACCTACCAAGACATTTTAAATTATTTATTTTATTGCGCAGGAAATTTTTAAAATATTGATAAACTTGAAGTTATGTATAGAAATACTTGCCTGTATTATTCATACTGGACTTATACCATTTCTTGTAATGATCCGAGAGTAACCTTTTTTATTTAAGTTAGAATAAACTGCAGAGACTACCATGCCCAATAAATTTTAGAGTCATTTTTCATTTTCATAATAATCAAAACCTTTTAAAATATATCATCTTTTATTCAAACTAATAAGCCTCAAAACCCTCTATTTTTAAATATTTATCTCTAAAAATATTTTTAAAATCTACCTGAACCATTTTTCGCAACAGATCTTCCAAATCAAACTCCGGAACCTGACCTAAATTGGTAATTGCTTTGGTTGCGATACCAACTAATATTTCTACTTCTCTAGGCGTAAAATATTTTGGATCTCAATCAGGTTTAAACTATTGGTCATATCTCAATAATAAATTATAATCCGGCTGTGCGATTTTTTTTGCTTAGAATGGTTGTTCTGAATATTTTCGCTAGGCATGGCTCCGCCCCGTGGGTCCCATTCTGGTCTTTCACTGGTGCAAAAAATAATGATTAAAAAAAATCATTTACTCTATAACAGGAAGCTAAAAAATTTCTTTTAATTGTTTTTTGGGGGAAACTGAATAATCTGTGGGGAATTTCAATTAAAAAAAGCGGGGATATTTTTTAATTGCAACGTAATTTACGTCTAACGAACTTGTTCCAAAAATATTTTCGACGAAACTCAAAAAAATCAGACAATGTGCATTTTTATGAATTTATTGAAACGGACAAAAATTAGAAAACACACAACCAGAAATAACAGGTTTATTTTAAGGTGGCCGATATTCTGCGTTCTGTGGATTTCTATTGTTACCTTTTGCTTTACTGTACCCGAGCTTTTGTGCCATCACCTGCGATAAGCCCATCTCCGATCAGATTAGAGTTTTTAGCCAGTTGCAACGTGGCACGAGAGGCCCTTCTATTTGTATCGGGAACGTTTTTCTGATGTTGGCAATGGTATTGTGATTTGGTCAAGGTTGTTCGATGAGACACATCATTTTCAATGTTGCGCCTACATTGCTTCTCCAAAATCCTGGCGAAACGAATCCGGTTCAATTACCCATAGACAAACAATTTAAACAATACAAACGGGGTGATGTTGCTCCTCCATTAAAGGGAAAGCACACAATAAAATATTATTCTACTGCGTGGTATACTCGTATGTATTCTATTTCCATGACAGCGGGGAATAAGGAATCGTCAACTCCCTCAGCTCCTGCAAACTTTCCGCCTATTACCAAATCGGTTAAAAGAAAAAATGGTTGATCAAATGGCCAGTTTTCTTCGGTGGGCGAAGAGGGTTGATTAAAGGTATAGATGATATTTTCGGGATTATCTATATAAAACTTAATATACTTATCTGTCCATAATATGCCATAAGCATGAAATTCTTCTTCGGCGGATTCTAGAGGGTTATTTGCACTTAATAGTGTGCCCTTTAAGGCATTGTTTGCACTGCTATGTACGTTAAGGAAGGTTTCATTCGGTATATAACTAAAATACTCCAACACATCAATTTCGCCACTTTTAGGCCATCCTACTATATTATTATTATTACCAATTAAGGCCATTTTGGCCCAAATTCCTTTTTTTTCCTGCCCAGGAGATTTTACGCTAATTTCAATTCGGCCGTATTGAAAGGCATACTTACTGGTTAATCGGGAAGAAGTATAAACCCCAGCTTCCTTTTTGGCATAAATCTTTAATGTTCCCCCGCTCATCATCACGTTTTCTTCCCGGTAATCTTGCAATTGATCTGCAACATCAGGGTTGGCCATATTTTTAGCTTCAAAAGCCCAAATATTGTCTAAACTTGTTGTCCCATTAAATTCTTCATTCCATACCAATTCAGCTTTATTCCAATCAATATTATCACTATTAATAGGGGTCTCCATTATTAGTAAGTTTCTTTCTATAACAGGTTCGCTGGAATCGTCGTTAGAGCTACACCCTGAGAGAAATAAACTGAGAATAAAAGCGGCCATAATTTCATTAAAATAAAATTTATTCTTCTTCATGATGTTTGTTATTTAAAATTGTTAAAAAAAATTACATTTTTTTTCTCTCATAAAATTAATTATACGTAAGAATGAACTATCTTAAAGATATCAAAAATTATTGAATTTTAGAAGAATGGAGAAAAAATTGGACAAATTACAAAAACATGCCAAAAAAGCAGGTCTGAATTTTTGAGGTATTTATTCAATATTGATGTTATCACTCATTATTAGGTATTTAAAAATAATTCTCTTAATATGAAAAGAGTCTGATCATAGTTATTTGGAAGTTTGGAAGTTTTGATTTTCTTTATTAGGAACTTACACGTTTGGAATAGCCCAGTTTTATTTTAATTACGGTATTTTATTAACCTATTTTTTGCGTTTTGAAATGTGTTTTTACCCAAAGGCTTTACAAAAATCCGCCATTATTGGTTTTTTTTTGCGAAATCAGGGCAAACGGGAGAGGTTAAAGAAAATAAGGGAAGCGATGAAGCTTACCCCATTGCCTGACCCAGTCAAAAATTCCTGCTGCCATCAGGATGCTTGAAAAATATGGGAAAGACATTTTTAAATGTCCGTGTTGCCCCAATGGAAAGATGTAAATAGTGGGAACATACCGATATTACCAATCCCAAACGAAAAATTATCAAGTGGTGCAAAAAATAACCGACAAAAAAAACAAGGCCTCTCCCTTTTGAAATGGAATAAAAAACACAGCGATTTATTCCGGATATTGAACTCAAATTTCAAGGAGCCCTTTCGCTTCCGATACCAGGTCGGAATTTCCTGGTATCAACCACCTTTCCCAATTGATCCAGACGCTTTTGGTTTCTCGAATATCCCTGAACCAGAAAAGCTCTTAGCCGTTGTGTCGCCCATTGACGGAATTGGGTTCCTCTTTTCGATTTAATCCGGTGGCCTACCCAAATAATCACAAGCTTATAAAATTCTATTTTTCGATTTACCTTCCTTTCCCCTTCTTTTTGAACTCTCAAGTATTCCATGACAATTGCCTGACTTTCTAGTTCGAAGAAACACAAATAACAATACTTTAACAAGTCACTTGGATGTTCTTTTTGAATCCGCTACATTTGAGTGTAAATAAATAAGATGGCCTCCAAAAGTGATATTCCCGCTATATAGGAGATAAACGATATGTTTGATATTAACATGTTGTAGGTCATTAAACTAACATTGCAAATTCCTTTATATATGAAAAATTTTTTTGCACTCATTTTCATCTGTTACAGCCTGTCAATTTTTGCCCAAACAAAATCAATAAAAACTTCTCCAATACTCACTGAAGGTTCCGCCAGTAATGTTGGAATGTCTGAAGAACGATTGGCAAGAATAGATGCAATGTGTATGGAAGCTTTGGATGAATCTCAAGTTCCCGGCATTGTTGCCTTGGTGGCTAGAAATGGAAAAATCGTATACTACAAAGCATTCGGGAAAGCGGATAATGAATCAGGAAGAGATTTAAAAAGAGACGCTATTTTCAGAATTGCATCACAATCCAAAGCGATTACAGCAACAGCGGTAATGATGCTTTGGGAAGAAGGCAGATTCAAATTAGATGATCCTATCTCCATGTATATTCCAGAGTTTAAAGATTCTCAAGTACTAGACACCCTATTTGAAGACGGATCCTATGACACCAAACCGGCCAATAAAGCCATCACAATAAGACACCTTTTAACACATACCTCAGGAATTGGATATGGCGTTATAGACGGAGACGATCGTTTTAAAAGAATATACAAAAAAGCAGGGGTAACGGATTTATTCACTACAGAGAATATCAGCATAGAAGAAAGTGTAAAGAAGCTTGCAAAACTTCCCTTACACCATAATCCGGGCGAGCAATTCACCTATGGGGAAGGACTTGATGTGTTGGGGTATTTTATCGAAATAGTATCCGGTATGCCACTTGATGAGTTTTTTAGAACGCATATATTCAATCCGCTTGAAATGAATGATTCCTGGTTTTATTTACCGGAATCAAAGCATAAAAGATTGGTGTCAATTCAGAAAAAAGAGAACGGAGCTTGGGTACAATTTCCCACAACATTTTATGATCCGGATTACCCAAAAAATGGAGCAAAGACATTTTTTTCCGGTGGGGCTGGTCTTTCCAGTACTGCAAAAGATTATGCCACATTTCTTCAGATGTATTTGAATAATGGTGAGTTAAATGGCATTCGCTTATTAAGCAGGACGACTGTACAGTTTATGATGGGCAATCAAATTGGTGATATATGGGGTGATTCCGGATCATATTACGGTTTAGCATTTAGTGTACTCGATGAAACAGGACAAGATTTGGGAGGTAAAGGTAGTACGGGAACCTTCGAGTGGGGCGGATACTTTAATACCCAATATTTTGCGGATCCAGAAGAAAAAATCATAGGTGTTTTATTTAAACAAACACAGGACACAGATTCTGATAATACTGGATGGAAATTCCGCCACCTAGTCGGACAGGCTATAGATGATTAAACAGGAGGAATGAGCTGTAAATAAATGCTTTATATCGGGGTTGTTCTTTAGAGAAATTGATCTTTAAAAGGAAGAACAACAAACTCAACCTTAAAAAAAAATGAATGAAAAAAATATTGATAATTCTCTCCGGTATTGGAGTTTTCATTTCTTGTAATAATGATGATGAAAACAGTGTGATAAACCAGCGGAATTTTTTGATTTTTGGACACTTCTACGGGCAATGCGTTGGAGAGGGCTGTGTTGAAACCTTTAAACTAACAGACAATGGTTTATTTGAAGATACTATAGACGACTACTCTGGCGACGAATTGAAATTTGAAGAACTGGACATGGAAAAATTTGAACAAGTAAAAAACTTAGTTGACTTTTTCCCGAACCAACTTCTTAAGGACAATAATAATGTCTTTGGTTGTCCGGACTGCGCTGATGGTGGAGGTCTATTTATAAAATATGCTAAAGATGGGGAAGTGAGAAGCTGGAGCATTGACCAAAATAAAAGTAATGTACCTACTTATATGCACAACTTTATTGATAAGGTAAATGAAAAAATTGGGATGATTAATAATGAATAACGGCGATCAGCCTGATCAAAATATTGCTCTTAGAGAATCCCGTCCTAATCAGCGCACACATCCAAGGAGATTCAGCAAACTTCATGAGATTTTGACCCCTAAAAATTTCCATTTTTCACCATTTTTATTGATCTTAAAGATATGAAATTCAATGCCTACCTCAATAATTCGTATTTGCTATAAAAGAATTTTTTTTAAAAGATCTAGGGAAATTTTGTATTTTTACAATAAGCATATTCCCAATACATATTTGTTTATGGTTAAAATATCAATAGTGAAATTCGGTGTAATCTTTATAGCCCTGTTCGGTCTTTTTTCGTGTGAGGATAATGAGATAACCACAGGTTTGGAAGGAACGGTTTTCAGGGGCCCAATAAATCCGGTAGAAATGGAAGGGCAGGTTAATAACGCTCCTTTTAGTGCTTTATTTAAGGTGTACAAATCAAACGACAAGTATCTGAAATCTTTTTCTTCTGATGAAAATGGTACATTCAGTATAATGCTTCCGCCGGGAAATTATA
>JBGSWA010000408.1:0-26820 GCA_041752645.1 Gillisia sp.
ATTTGCTTTAGGTAAAGTTGTAAAATTATAAGGAAATTAGTCCTCAATTTTAGTTAGGGTATTGGGACGAGCACTTTTCTCTAAACTATTCTGTTTTAGTCTCACCCCCCCCCAGATATATTTCAAGCTTTACCAAGCATAAGTTTAAAACCGTGGAGATTTTATAAGATCAACAAATTACAACCTCGAACATCGCTAGAATCGAATCGGCCCAAAATTTCCACCGATCCGTCATTATGCCGTTTTCCCAAATCCTGCGTGGCGATAAAGGCGCAGGAATACAGGATTGCCAGGTCGATTACATTTATTCCTCCGGTTTTACCGGGAGAGAGGTAAGAAAGAGCATCTTCCGGATCACGGATCAGGATCTTCATCCAGGGCGGAGATTGAAATATTCCATTTCCTTTGGAATACGCCTGAGAAAGTAATTCCGTCATTCCGTATTCGCTGTGAATCTGATCCACCCCAAAACCCTTTTTTAATATTTGGTGAAGCTCTTCCCGGATCATTTCCCTGCGCCGTCCCTTCATTCCCCCGGTTTCCATTACAACCGTGTTTTTAAGCTTAAATTGATGGGTTTCTACCAAATCCAACAAGGCAAAGGAAACCCCGAGAAGCAGGATCTTTTTCTCTGCTTTATCCAGCGCAATCAGGGTGTTTTTTAATTCTGTTATATTATTTAAATAAAATCCGCTTTGGGGATGTCCGCTTTTTTCTATCAGATAATTGGCCATATAGATCAGGGAAGAGCCTTCACGTTCCAGATAGGAGGGTAAAAGTGCAAGAACAACAAAGTCTTTAATATCCCCGTAAAACTGGTGAAAGGCCTTGGTAAAACTGGCCTCGTATAGGGAAAGATCAGTCACAAAATGTCTGCTGGTTTCTATTCCGGTAGTTCCGCTGCTGGTGAAGGTCTTTTCTATAGTGTTTTTTGAGGAAAGAATTTCATGGCTTTTAAAAAACCGAATAGGCAAAAAAGGAATTTTTGAGACATCAGTTACCTGCTTCGGAATTATCTTCAACAGTTCACAAAATTTCCGGTAAACCGGATTGATGGAATGTTGAAAATTAAAAACTTCCAGGGAAACTTCATGAAATTCCTCTTCCGAAGAAATTGAAAGAATTTTTTCGTGATTCATTTAAATTATATTGAAGCCAAAGAGTTAAAAGCTAAGAATAAAAAAAGCTTCCAAAGGCAGAAGCTGAATGAGGTTCTATATGTAGAAGCAACTATTTAACGATCAGTTTTCTCGTCGCCTGATTGGCTCCTTCTTTGATCTTTAGAATATAAATCCCCGGAGTTAATTCAGAAACATCTAATTCTTTTCCTGTCATATATGAAGACAGCACTTGTTTTCCTAAAACATTGAAGACCTCCACTTCTTTTGAGAAGTTATTATCGGTGGTAATATACACTTTTGTTCCGGTTACCGGGTTAGGATAAATGGAAAGGCCCACTATAGGTTTTTCAGGAGAAAACGCAGGAGATACCGTGTTTTGAGCTGTTAAGGTATTGGATAACAGCAGAAAACATACCAATAAAAAACCAATAAAATAATGTTGCTTCATGTTTTTTGGGTATGGTCATAACAAATCTACAATAAATATTTCAAAAATAATACCAAAAAATGGATCATAAAGGAATTATTGCATTCAAACAAACTTTTATTTCTGAATTAAAAAAGAGGCAGTCTTTTTTACAGGCTGCCTCTTTGGGTTTAATCACGCTGTTGAATTAGAATTTATAGGTATAACTTAAGGATATTGGTTGTCCAGGACTCCTTCTTGAGAAGATTTGATCTTCTGCTTTAAAGGACTGGAACCTGCTTTCTATCACCGAGTCTAAAATATTGGATACTTTTAATGAGATGGCAGAATTTCTGGTTTCTCCAAAGGTTTTACTCAAATTTAAATTTAAACTGTGGAAAGGCATGGTGTAAACATCCGGAACTGTACCTAAACCTACCAATTCCAGTGTTTTCCCCTGAACGTTATAGAACATGCCGGCTTGCCAGCCTTTCTCATTATTGGTATAATTAATTCCGGAATTTATTAGGTAAGGCGATTGGCCCTGGAGTTCCCTCGTACCATCAAATTTTTCGCCCACTCTTAAATTTCGCTGCTTTGACTCAAATTCCCCATTTGGACTCCTGTCCATTTCCACTTCAGAATCTATTATCGATATATTTAAATTTACATCGAATTTTTCAAGGACCGAAGAAATAAAATCAAGGTTCTGTCTTATCTCAAGCTCCATCCCGTATACAATGGCATCATTTACATTCCTTGGCTGAAAATTATCTGCAGAAAAATCGCTGAAAATGGCCAATTCGATGGGATCAATAAAGGATTTAAAAAATCCACTTACCGCAAATAGCTGTGCAGATTTTCCAAAAATTTCATAACGAACATCCAGGTTGTCAATATAAGTTGGGCGGATATCGAGATTCCCAATAAAAGTCCGGTTGGTTAAAGGATCATAAATTTGTGCGATGGAAGCTTCCTTAAAGGAAGGTCTTGCTGTAGTTCTTGCGTATGATAAACGAAGATTCGCATTATCTGTGGTGCTGTAAATAATGTTGGCAGATGGAAAAATATCGGCTTTATCGATTAGGTGTGCATCATCCAGCTTTAAATTTCCAAGATTATTTTGACCGGTATAGAACAAATCGAATTTTTCAAAACGAACCCCTAAAATGGTCTTTATTTTATCTGAAATATTAAATTCTTCAGAAATATATGCTGCAGCATTGGTATTGTATGCATCAAAGGTATTTACTGGCTCAAAGAATCCATTAATATAAGATCCGGTTCCAGTTTGCGGGGTCCATAAATTCCCAGGGGCTAAAATTTGGTTGGCATCCCCATTGTAATTTTGGCTAACGGAACCTTGAATTAAAATTTGGTATTGATCTATGCTGAAGTCTCTTTGTTTATAAGTGTAACTTCCGCCAAATTTTAGGCTTGCATTTCTTTTAAAGAGGTTGTGCCTCTTTGAAATATCCAGCTTGCTCACTAGGTTGATTTCCTCTAAATCCCTCCAAATTCTAGTGGGGCTTTCGGAGGAACTGGGACGAATACTATAGGTTCCCGAATTATCGTCAAATTCGAAAGCCGTAATTCGTACATCCTTGTCGTTTACCTGCGCAAGTGATGATGAAAGTTTCCATTCTGTGGTCCAGCTTGCGTCTTTATTGGAATGTTTTCCCGATAATATGGCATTGGTAATGGAGCGTTGAGTGTATTCAAGGTTGTCTCTGAAAACCTCAACAGCATCTGAAACGAAGATGTTTTCATTAAAATATCCTGCCGTAGATTCCCCATTTTGAATGTGCATCACGTTTAACAGGTATTTTGATTTTTGGGTTTTAAAAGCCAATCCTGCCATTCCGCTCAATAATACGTTATTTTTACCGTAATCGCCTTTGAGGGTCCGTGCAGATCTAAGTTCCAATTCATTTGCCTCCCGAGGTTTTAAATAGGAATTGCTCTCATAATTTTCATAAAATTCTGTGTTATTTTTATAGGAGGCAGAAGCAAAAAATCCGAGTTTGTTGTTTTCTCCCACACTGTATTGGTTCCCTGCGGTAAAACCGGCATTAAAATCAATTGGGCTGGTTGCGGTAGAGGCGCTCAATACCGGATCGAATCTCTGTGTAAGTCTTGTCAAGGCCTCATCATTATCAAAGGGTCTCGGAAAAATTTGTCCCCTTCGAACTGGTAAATCGCGGGTGCCATCATCAAAGCCAAGAAAATCAGTATTTCCCCCATCATATTTTAGGTAATTTGATTTAAGATGCATTCCTGGATTATAAGTACCTCCAACTGATAAGCTGTATTCTCCTTTGGTCGGAAAATCCTTGGTAATAATATTGATCATCCCCCCGGTGAAATCAGCCGGAAGATCGGCAGTTGAGGATTTTACAACCAGAACATTATCCAGAATATTAGTAGGAAATATATCCAATTGGATACTGTTCCTGTCCGGATCCAGCCCTGGAATATCTATTCCGTTTAAAATAGATTTCGTATATCTGTCTCCAAGACCTCTTACATACACATGACCTCCATCCTGCACGGAGACTCCCGGAACAGTTTTAACTGCTGCGGAAACATCCCCTGCGCCTATCTTGCTGAAGCTTTGCGAGGACAATCCGTCCATTAAATTGACCGAATTTCTTTGCAAGCTAAGTACTGAGGCTTCTGTATCTCTCGCTGTTGTTGTAGTTATGATTATTTCATCCAAAGCCCCTGCAGATGATTTCATGTTGACATTCAGGCGGGTAGTTTCACCCGGTTTTACAATTACCTGTGAAACTTCAAGGGTTTCATAGCCTACAAAGGAAAACATGATGGTATAGGTGCCTTCTTCGGCCTCCAGGCTATAATCTCCTTCAAAATCTGAGGTTGTTCCACTGGAAGTGCCTTTAATAAAAACGTTGGCAAAGGGCAAAACATCGTTTACTTCGGTATCGTTAATGGTCCCGGTTATTTTTCCTTTTTGGGCATGGGAGAAGTTAAACAATAAACTTAAAATTAATACCAGTGTCAATTTAGTTTTCATAGAATTTTAAATAATTAATCTTTATAATAAATTGCCCGACCCTAAAAAGGGACGAGCAATTGCAATCATTTTATGCTTGTATCATTTTTTAGAATGCACCACGTGCTTTTGCAAAAGTCCAATCGAATACCGAAAGGTCTGCGCCTACAGTTTGTGAGCCGGCCTGAACCGAGGTTGCAAAATTTGCAGAATCGGCTTTTAGGGTAGTGCTTAATGTCGTATCATTAAATATATCTGCTACATTTGTAACCCCTTCAGGCAAAACTACTTCCCAGGCAGAAAAGCTAAGAGTCCCATTGGTGTAATGTGTAGCTGTTCCGGCATCATCAAGTTCAACATCCTGGGCTGCACTAAAACCTCTTAAGTAAACATTTTTTACAGTTCCCTGTGCACCATCCCTGAAATCGGCGATTTCACCTTCAGGAGCGCTTGAGTTTCCAATAATTGTCAAACCATCGATAGTAAAAGCTCCCTGAAGAGTTCCTTCAGGACCATCAATTTCCAAAGCCTGGTCTGAAATATCTCCCTGGATCACCAATGAATTGGTTATAGTTCCTGAAAAAGCCTGGTCAATGTCAAGGCCATCATCCCCACCTGCGAAAGCGACCAGGTTGCTTGAGTTTACAGTTCCACCAAACCATTCAAATCCATCATCTACGTTTCCAACTATCTCCACGTGGTCAATTAAGGTACCGTTACCAACACCACCCATTGTAAGTCCATTGATTTCATTCCCGGATCCAATTAATGCCCCACCGTGACGTATAGAGACATATTGAAAATATCCTGAATTGTCTTCCGGATCAGAGCCACCGTAGCGTCCAAACTCGTCATCGGCAGGAATACCTTCAATTTGAGATTCTTCAGAATCCCCCTCAAATGAACTTGGTGCTTTTCCTAAAATTAAAACACCGCCCCATAAACCACGGTCGTTTTCATCCAGATTTGTTCCGGCCTTTTGGCCTACCTGGATATTGTCATTAATTGAGGTAAAAATAATGGGTTGCTCCGCAGTTCCTCGGGCATCAATTAATCCCCCTCTGGCAACGATAAATGCAGAGGCCAAGGATCCTGTTCCTTCTGTACCTTTTAAGATAGTTCCCGGTTCGATTGTTACTGTAACTCCATCTCCAACTACTACCTTTCCGTTCAATTCCCAGATAATATCATTGGTTAGGGTTAGATCCTCAGAGATCAATCCAGAGAGATCAGGATCTACAACATTCCCAGTTTCGCAGGCTGCACAAGCACCACCACAATCTATTCCGGTTTCATTTCCATTCATAATTCCATCAGTACAGGTTGCCGTTGCTATTGGTTCTAATGTTGTATCATCATCGCTACAGCTTGTAAAAAGTAAAGCCGTTAATGCCATTCCGGTTAAAAATAATTTTTTCATAATTCGTTAATTTTAAATTTTAATCTGGTTTAGGTTTCAATTCTTAACAAATTAACGGGCATAATTCTGTTTGAAGCTTACCTAAAGTTTAACTTTGAGTAAAATTGAGAGGGGCTTATGTTATTAAATGGTTTATAAAACTAGGGGTGTGAACTGAAAAGGTGCTTCCAATTAGGTATCTATTATAAGTCATGCCTAGGGGTATGGGTGCTGCCATCTTTTTTTTAAGAGTTCGTTTGTTAACTAAGTGTTAACAGATTAAAGTCACACTTAAATCTTAGAGATCAATATTATCTTTACTTTTGTTCAGAAAAGTATACAAAACAGTGCTATGAAGAAAAAAGACATTACAATTCTGCTGGTCGATGACGAACCGGATATCCTGGAAATTGTGGGATACAACCTTTCTGCTGAAGGTTACACTGTTATTACTGCAGACAACGGGGAAAAAGCGGTTAAAATTGCAAAAAAGAAAAAACCACAGCTCATTATCCTGGATGTTATGATGCCTGAGATGGATGGGATTGAAGCCTGTGAACAGATCAGAAAGATCCCCGAATTAAGCGAGACCATAATCACTTTTTTAACCGCCCGGGGAGAAGATTATTCGCAAATGGCGGGTTTTGATGCGGGAGCCGATGATTATATCACCAAGCCCATCAAACCAAAAGTGTTGGTAAGCAAGGTAAAAGCCTTGTTGCGCAGATTTAAGGAAATTGATCCAACTTCAAATATACTGACCATTGGGGATCTTATAATAAACAGAGAAGAGTATAAGATCATTAAAAATGAAGAGGAAATAATTCTGCCGCGAAAAGAGTTTGAATTGCTTTCATTACTTACCTCCAAACCGGGAAAGGTTTTTACCAGGGAGGAAATCCTGGACAAGGTTTGGGGAAATGAGGTTGTGGTTGGAGGAAGGACTATTGATGTGCATATTAGGAAACTTCGCGAAAAAATTGGCGACGACAGTTTTACGACCGTTAAGGGGGTAGGATATAAGTTTGTAATTTAATGGCAAATAAATTTAAACGTTCTTATAAATTCGCTATAAAAACATCGTTTTCTATTACGGCTTTTTCAACGCTTTTGGTTGGAGGTTTTTTCTATTTTTCAGGAGAATTTCAGGTAGTTCTTTTAATTGATTTCTTTCTGGCTTCCTATTTATTTTCTTTTATAGTTATTCAATATAGGGTAGAGCATTTTATCTATAAGCGCGTCAAAAATATTTATGATAATGTGACTCTTTTGGAAGCAACCACTTTACGCCCTGGCCCAATAACTACCGATATGGCATCCTTGACCAGGGAAGTTGAAAAATTTGCCAGGGATAAAAAACTGGAAATTGAAACATTAAAGATCAGGGAAAACTACAGGAAGGAATTCATGGGAAATGTTTCCCACGAATTAAAAACTCCGCTTTTTACCGTCCAGGGATATATACTTACTCTCTTGGATGGCGCCATGAAGGACAAGACGGTACGGAAAAAATATTTGCAACGGGCTGCTAAGGGAGTAGAAAGGCTTATCTACATTGTGAAGGATTTGGATATGATCACCAAGCTGGAAACAGGGGATCTTCAATTGCACTGTGAGAATTTCAATATTGTGGAACTGATCCAAAACTCTTTCGATTTGCTTGAAATGAAAGCTGCCAAAAAAAATATAACCCTCACCTTTGATGTTGAATATAAGGAACCTGTTTGGGTGTATGCCGATAGGGAAAGAATTCAACAGGTGATTACAAATTTGATGGTAAATTCCATTAAATATGGTAAAAAAGGCGGATCAACTGAAATAAGCATTGAAAATCTCATTAAAAATAAGGTAATCGTCAGGGTTACAGATAATGGTGAAGGTATAGAAAAGGCGAATATCCCCAGGTTATTTGAGCGATTTTACCGGGTAGATAAGAGCGGTTCCAGGAAAGAAGGTGGCTCCGGGCTGGGTTTGTCTATCGTAAAGCATATTATAGAAGCCCACAAAGAGAAAATTTATGTGGAGAGTGTTTTTGGGGTGGGAAGTGAGTTTTCATTTACCCTTGAAAAGAGTAAAAATTCCACTAAGACCGGTGCTGGTAGTAAAACTAGCTAAACCTTTGTAGTTTGCAACTTCTTTCAGATAATGAACCTTAAAACTTTTTTGGGAGCAGCTTGGCAAAAGCTTCAATTTCTTTAATCTCAGGGCTAAATATTCTTGTTCATATTGCCCGGGAGTAGGGATTAAAAAGGCCGGCATTTCCAGTTTTGCCAAATCCATCAGGCTGGTATAACCTGGGCGGCAGATTACCAAATTACTGCTGTTTAGGGCTTTTTCCAGTTCCTCCGTCTTTAAAAAATTATAAACCGAAAAATTATCTTTTTTCTCCAAAACCTGTTTTTCCTCAATAACACCTCTAACCATAAGCATTTTAACATCCAGGACTTTAAGTTTTTCAAACATCAAATTCTCTAGAATACCTCGTTGAGGTTCAGGCCCTGAGAGCAACACCAAAATGTCAAATTCTTTAGGAATGATCTTCTTTTCTAGTCGGCTGATAATTCCCAGATATTTTATTGGGAAGTCGGTGTTTTTCGGGTAACTCATTTTTCCGCTTAAATTTGGGTAATCTGAGATATCCGGGATCCAGCATTCGTCAAATTTTCTGATATAATTTTGTTGAATTAGGCTGCTCATCCAGGTTGTAAAACCCGAAAATACTTTTATCTGGTGTGTCACAAAAACTGAAGGGACATTTTTTGAGCGAACCCCCCAGCGATTATCGGAAATAATTCCGGAAATATTTTTGGTCTGCACCAGGTGTTGGACCACTTTTTTTTCAGCATGGATGTTTCGCAAGATATGCGGAGTTTGAGTTAAAAGTTTCCAGCTGAAGAGCAGGGAATATTTGGGATACTGAATATTATAGGAGGGAAGACTGTGGTGTTCAAGATCGGGAAATTCCTTTTTCAACAAGTCCAAAGCAGGCCCGTCTGAGGCGATCACGGGCTCAAAATTTTGATCGATCAATTCCCTGATGATCGGGATGCAGCGTGTGGCGTGACCTAATCCCCAATTTAATGGCGCTATGAGGATCCTTTTTTTAAGCATTGGCAAATATAGGAAATCTAATGATGCGATAACCAAAGTGGCCTTGTGTTGCGCTGACAAGCTAATCAAGGTTAGGTATTGAAGAAGTGAGGATGTCTTGATCTTCTGGTTTATTAAAACTTGGTTCTTGACTCTTTTTTTACTTCTAACCTCGTGCTTTTCCGCATTAACTTCTTTTTCGTTAATTTTACAAAAAATATTTAAATAAAGTGGGCAGCAAAAACAAACTGAAAAGATTTAGAGAAAACGAAAATTTCAAAAATGTGGTTCAGCCTTCCCGGGAGGAGTTAATTCACAATAACTATCCTTTAAAAGGAAATTGGAATGCGCGCTTTTTTAATAATAGCAATCCTATTGTTTTGGAATTGGGTTGTGGAAAAGGAGAATATAGTGTGGCTTTGGCAAAAGCCTATCCTGATAAAAATTTTATTGGGATTGATATAAAAGGTGCGCGATTCTGGCGAGGTGCGAAAACAGCATTGGAAGATGACCTTAAAAATATTGGTTTTGTCCGGACGCAGATCGAACTGATTGATCATCTGTTTGCTCTCGATGAGATCGATGAAATTTGGATAACTTTTCCTGATCCTCAGATCAAGTACAAGCGCACCAAGCACAGATTGACAAACACTGAATTTCTTCAGAAATATAAATATATTTTAAGGCCGGGAGGTCTGGTTAATTTAAAAACAGACAGCGAATTTATGCATGGATACACCCTGGGATTGCTTCATGGGGAAGGCCACGAAGTAATTCAAGCCAATCACAATGTCTATAAAAGCGAATCTTCTCCAAAAGAGGTGACAGGAATCCAAACTTTCTACGAAAAACAGTACCTTGAACAGGGAAAACCAATTACGTATATTCAATTTAAGATAAAATAACCTTTTGGAGGAAACAAAACTTTTCTTGATCACTTATTTTGCAGCCCTGCTTGGGGTAGTTCCCCCAGGCTTAGTCAATATGACCGTGGCCAAAACATGTGTAAAACACGGGAAGGAAAATGGACTGTTGGTTGCTATTGGGGCTTCAGTAGTTGTGTTTTTTCAGGCACTCTTCGCAATTTTACTGACAAAGTATATATTTAACAATTCTTATATTCACAATATATTATTGAGGGCAGGATTGGTGATCTTTATTCTGCTGACCATATTTTTCTTTTTAAAAGCAAAAAAGGATACTCATATCAAAACATATTCTAAAAAAGCGAGGGCCAACAGTATTTTTAAAGGGATTTTAATTGCGGTGTTAAACGTTTTTCCTATTCCTTATTTTGTGGCTCTGGCGGCTGCGCTTAATGTTGGCGGCGATATAACGTACCATTTAGGTATTGTTTTGTTATTCGTTTTAGCAGCTTCCCTAGGCAGCTTTACTACCTTGTATTTATATGTTTTGTCTTTCCCGAAAATTGTTGGTAAAACAAAGGTTTTTACAAAGTATTCCAACTATTTCATGGCTGGTCTTATGCTGGTTTTGGTCATCATTACCTTATTTAGAATTTTCTATTATTAGCATGGAGGAGAATCCCAACTTTTTTGAACGCGTTTACCAGGTCGTAAAATTAATACCACCGGGCAGGGTAACTTCCTATGGGGCTATTGCGCGATATCTTGGAGCAGCAAAGAGCGCAAGGATGGTGGGGTGGGCGCTGAACAATGCTCATTGCATGGAATCCATACCTGCGCAAAGGGTTGTGAACAGATTTGGTTTGTTGTCCGGAAAATTTCATTTTGGTGGCAGCAATGCGATGCAGCAATTATTGGAAGCTGAAGGGGTTAAAGTGTGGGAAAATCAGGTCCAAGATTTTAATGATATTTTCTGGGATCCTGCAACGGATTTATAGAATAGGGTTAGGCAACCCATTTTTATTTCCCTACCCGTATTTTTAGTCAAATCAATTATGGGTAAATACTTCGTTTTCTTATCATATACAACTATATTTGTATTTTAGAATGATTTTACATAAGCGGTTAAATAAAAGTAATTTACAATGAAATTAGATAAAAAAGATATAATGGCAGCGCTAGAAACAATTAGCATTTCTGGAGAAGGAAAAAACATGGTAGAAAGCGGAGCTGTTCAAAATGTAATGACTTTTGGAGATGAGGTTGTGGTAGATCTTCTGCTCGCTACTCCTGCTTTACATATAAAAAAGCGGGCTGAGGTAGATATTATGAAGGTCATTCATGAAAAGGTTTATGAAAAGGCTAAAGTATTGGTGAATATAAAGGTGGAAGCTCCCGATAAGCCCGAAATAAAAGGAAAGGATATTCCTGGACTTAGAAATATTATTGCGGTTGCCTCAGGTAAAGGGGGGGTAGGTAAATCTACCGTCACAGCAAATTTGGCCGTAAGCCTTGCTAAAATGGGTTTTAGAGTTGGTGTTTTGGATGCCGATATTTATGGCCCTTCCCAGCCAATTATGTTTGATATAGAAAAGGAAAAGCCACTTTCTATCGAGATTGATGGAAAATCGATGATGAAACCCATTGAAAATTATGGGGTTAAATTATTATCTATTGGATTTTTCACCAAACCTGATCAGGCTGTTGTATGGAGAGGCCCTATGGCAGCAAAAGCACTTAATCAAATGATCTTTGACGCTCACTGGGGAGAATTGGATTTTATGTTGATAGATCTTCCTCCGGGAACAGGGGACATTCATTTATCCATTATGCAATCTATGCCTATTACAGGAGTAGTAATTGTCAGTACTCCACAAAAAGTGGCTTTGGCTGATGCCCGAAAAGGGGTTGCAATGTTTCAGCAGGAAAGTATTAATGTACCGGTTTTGGGAATTATAGAGAACATGGCATATTTTACTCCCGAAGAATTGCCGGAATACAAATATTATATCTTTGGAAAGGAAGGAGCAAAAGGACTTGCCGAGGATCTAAAGGTGCCTTTTTTAGGTGAAATTCCATTAGTGCAAAGCATTCGTGAATCAGGAGATGTAGGAAGACCCGCAGCCCTGCAAACAGGAACTCATCTTGAAGCTGCTTTTGAAAAAATCACTCAAAACGTAGTTCAGGAAACCGTAAATAGAAACAAAAGTCTACCTCCAACCGAGGCCATCAAAATTACGACCATGGCAGGATGTAGTGCAGTTAATACCAAATAAATGACAACTGAAGAAATTAGGATTAATGTAGAAAAAGCCCTTGCAGAAATTCGTCCGTATTTGCAAAATGATGGCGGGGACATCTCTTTGGTTTCCATTGAAGATGACCGACTGGTTAGAGTCAAGTTGGAAGGCAATTGTGTTGATTGCCACGTTAATCAAATGACCTTAAAATCTGGTGTGGAAATGACCATTAAAAAATATGTGCCACAAATTGAGAAGGTTGTAAATATGGGGAAGTAGGCGTTTTTTTCAATTGTTTTTTCGGTTAAATTCTATGAAATGATTAAATCAGATATCCTAATTATCGATGCCTGGTTAACAGGCTTGTTTAGCGTATTTGAAGCTGGAGTGGTTAAAATTGAAAGGCCACCTGATAGATGCTTTGCCAATACCTGGCGCCCAATGTTCTGAAATTTATCCTAAAAAACCTATTTGTGATATTCCCGGTTTTTCCGAAAGCTTGGTAGGATCTGGTAAGGATTTTGATGAAACAAACCCTTTAGTCATTAAATTTGGAGAAAGGCAGAAATTCCAGGAACGCTGGATGAAGGAAACTTTTTAGCAGCCACAACACAGGCACACAACATCAGGCACCGGCGTTGCTTAGCTAAAAATGGAATCCTAGTAATATCGCAATTTGAGGCCTGTGATATCCTGGTAAATTGAAATTGGGGATTCCACGCAGCGGTAATTATATGCCAAAGGGCTTATCAGTGTATTTTCCGAAAAAAAATATGTAATAAAATATATCACCCCAAGTGGGGGCAGTGGTTTTGACGGAAAAGGATAGGAACCAAAAAAGGGAATAATCAAAAGTATTAACTTTTTCGAAGTGTTTACAATGCTTACAAGGTATAAAATTTTTTAAAATATGTTAGACATAAAAATAACAATTATCGACAGGGAAGGTGAAGCGCATCTGGTAGATGCTCCAACCGATATGAATATGAATTTAATGGAGGTATGCAAGATGCATGAATTGCCTGTTCAAGGCACATGCGGAGGCATGGCAATGTGTGCTTCCTGTCATTTTTATAGTTTAAGTCATTCTGATCACTTTCCGGAAAAAAGTTACGAAGAGGAAGATATGCTGGACCAGGCTTTTTTTGTTCAGGAAAATAGCCGTTTGGGCTGTCAGATCCCAATAACCAAGGAACTCAACGGACTTGAAATTAAGCTTGCGCCGGAGCCCTTGTAGATTTTCTTGAGAGGAATAGAGTTGAAAATTATTTTCCTTTAAATTCGAAACCTGTTGGATTACATTTGCCAATAGTCATATCTTGCGATATGACTATTGGATTTTAAGAAAAAACCAAAAATTCACCTTACTATCCAACACGGAATAGTGTATTTTGGAAAACAAGCTGGTTTGCACGAAAAGGTTAAAACATTCTCCTTCTGTTTTCAACCGTAAATTTGAGGGATTCTTTAGTTTAGGCACTTAATAACCTTTTATGAATGGATTAGTTACCTTGCAATTAATTGAATACTGGAGGTAATGAATAAATTACTGTTTACTCTTTTTCTTTCCGTTTGTAATCTGTCCGCACAGGAAATTACGCCCTATTTTAAAAATTACACTAAACTTGAATACAATGGGGAAAATACCAATTGGGATCTCTCCCAACATAGCGATGGCACAATCTATATTGCCAACGGTAGGAACTTGTTGTCTTTTAATGGAGATTTTTGGCAAAGTAAGCAATTGCCCAAGCCTTTAATTCTGCGTTCGGTAAAGGTTATTAACGACACTATTTATACCGGCGCATATCATCAATTTGGATATTGGATTAAAAACCATAACAATGAATTAATTTATACATCCCTTAGTGACAGCATCCCTCAGAAACATTTCAACAATGATGAAATTTGGAAGATCCTGGAATATAAGGATAAGATCCTATTTCAATCTTTCACAAAATTATTTGTATATCATGCTGATCAAAATAAAATTAAAGTTATTCCATTTGGGAATGTTTCTGGAATCTTCAGTTTTATAATAAATGAAGAGCTTTATATTACCACAAAGAACAACGGGATTTATAAACTGGTGAAAGACCATTTTGAATTTGTCGGGTGGAGCAGCCCTTTAATAGATTTCACTATTCAAAGTATGGCCGCTTTTAAAGGAGGAATCCTTATAGCAACCCAATTAAATGGGCTTTATTTTTATAATGGTGGAAAATTAGAACCTTGGCAGCAGGAACTTACCTCCCAATTTGAATTTCTGGAAATAAATAATTTAAAAATAATAAACGATTTTATTTGTGTTGGCACGATTAATAACGGGTTACTTGTTTTTGATATATCGGGTGGCTTTAAATACATTTTCAATAAGAAAAATGGGCTCGCAAATAATACCGTGCTGAGACAATTTGAAGATAAGGATCATAATTTATGGCTTGCCCTTGATAACGGATTAAGTAAAATACATCTTTCCAGCAAGGTATACGGTTACAATGATAAATCCGGAACTTTAGGCACTTTGTATACAATTATAGAAGGGGAAGAGGGTTTGGTATTGGGTTCTAACCATGGTGTTTTTTATTTAAAGGGAGAGGAGTTGGAATTTCTCAAATCGTCTAATGGACAGGTTTGGAATTTAACCTGGGTTGACAATGAGATTATTTGTGGACATAACAATGGGACATTCAGCATAAAAAACAATCAGTTTAAATTTATTAATGATATTAATGGAGGAATGGATTTCAAAAAAATCCCAAAAACTGAAATTTTCATTCAACCTAACTATACAGGCTTAGCGCATTATCAAAAAATAAAAGGGCAATGGGTCTATGAGCGCTATTCAGAAATTGATTATCCAGTAAACAGTGTTTATTTCGATGAAAAAGATCATTTATGGATAGAGTCCGCACACCGTGGAATTTTTCAGTATCAATTCTCAAAGGACCACAAAGAGCTTCAACTTCTTAAAAATTTTCCTTCAACCTCCTCACAAAATAAGTTATTTAGTTTGGGAAATAGGATTTTTATATCAGGGAAAAATAAGGTTTTCAGATATGATGTGGTAAATGATACACTCTTACGGGATCCAATATTGGAAAAAAAATTATCGCCATTCAATGAGATTTCTTCGCTGAATTCCGAAATTTTGGTTGCCGAGAATAAAAATGCTCATACGATCTTCAACACTAACGACGCAGGATTCTTTAATCTTAACGAGGATCTGGTCAATAACAGAATTGTGAAAAATTTCCCAAGTTCCACTGCTTTATCAAACGACATATTTATGCATATGGATGATGGGTTTTTAAAGATTGAGGCTTCCGTAATTAATAAAAAGAGCATCGGAAATGAGGTATTTATGGAAATTGTCAAGGTTAATGGAGAAAGAAGGCCTGTGCAGGATGGGGTTGCAATTCCTTATAAAAAGAATTTAATTTATTTTAGGTTTTCAAATAAAACCCCGGGAAATATTTCCCTGCCATCCTATTCTTTCAAGCTTGAGGGTTATGATACCTCCTGGTCAGAACCCTCGGGTGTTTCAGAAGTGAGATATAACAATTTACCTGCTGGGGATTATGTATTTAAAGTGAAATCTGGAAACAGTTTAAATGAGGAGCTAGCCACAAAGTATATGTTTAGAATATTGCAGCCGTGGTATTTTAGCATTTGGGCCTTGATTGGTTATGTTTCTCTTCTTATAATATGTATCCTGCTGATGCATTATTACAACAAGCTTAAATTTATTAGGAAAAGGAGGATGCTGGAGAAGGAAATGGAATTTGAACATAAGTTGGTCCTTCAAAATCAAAATTTTGCAAACAATAGGATACTTACTGAATTGGAGCAGGAAAAACTCCGAAGCAAACTCAAGTCAAAAAGTAAGGAACTTGCCTCTTATGCAGCTTTAATGGCAAGGAAGGAAGATATTCTGGTTGAAATGGAAAAGGAGATCAATAATTCAAACATAAAAAAAGAAAACGAAAAGTTGTATCTAAAATTGATGAATATTAAAGATCGTCAATCCAATTCTCAAAATGACTGGAAGTTATTTGAGAAAAATTTTCACGAAGTGCATGATGATTTTTTTAAAATTTTACAAAATAAATACCCCGGTCTAACCCCAAACGATCTTAAATTATGTGCCTTTCTCAAAATGAATCTCAGTTCTAAGGAAATTGCTCCATTAATAGGAATAACATTTAGAAGTATAGAATTACATCGTTATAGATTACGCAAGAAATTTCATCTTTCCAAAAAGGACAACCTGGTTAAAATATTAATGAATTTGGATTAACTCTCCACGAAAACGTTATAATTCCTTCCTAATTACCACATCAATTCCTCATCATTCGCATTTTTATTCCTTGTAATTACTTTACTTTTAGTTTCTATTGTGTTAAAATAGAGGGTGTTAAGATTCTTTTAACAACATGATGTGTTATGTTATATTAAAATTCTGTTAACTTTGTTTATGCGTTCTGTAAATTTGGTAATATTACTTAGTATTCCGGGAAACTTTTTTTTTCAGGAAAATTCAACTGAGTTAAATTAAATTTAATGAAATCAACCGGGCTTATGAAAACAAAAATTACTTTACTTTTTTTTGTGATGTTTATGGTATTTATGCCAACTCATGCACAGGAGCGTACAATAACAGGGGTGGTTACCTCCCTTGAAGATGGTATGCCGCTACCGGGAGTTAATGTGCTCGTAAAGGGAACTTCCAGAGGTACGATTACTGATTTTGACGGAAATTATTCTTTATCAGCCGGATCCGAAGAGATTCTGGAATTCAGCTTTATTGGAATGCTTACCAAGGATGTTCCAGTTGGCACACAAAATGGTATTAATGTAGCTCTGGAGGTAAGTTCGGCTACTTTGGATGAAGTGGTGTTAATTGGTTATGGAACCGCAAGGAAGAGAGATTTGACAGGTTCAATTGTTAAAGTCTCTGGGGAGGTAGTGGCCGATAAACCCTCAGCTAACCCTGTGGCTTCATTACAAGGTAGAGTTTCGGGACTTTCTGTCGTGAACTCTGGGAGACTTGGACAGGAACCTGATATCAGGATTAGGGGTACAAGTAGTCGATATAATACCAGCCCTTTATATGTCGTAGACGGTATTTTTGCCGATGATATAAGTTTTGTTAATCCTAATGATATTGAATCAATTGAAGTCTTGAAGGATGCTTCCTCTCTGGCTATTTTTGGTGTAAGAGGGGCCAATGGGGTTATTATGGTAACCACAAAACAAGCTAAAAGAGGCAAACTTACGGTAAATTTTAATTCCTCTGTAGGGGTTAAAACCGTTGTTGGGGCGCCTGAACTTGCAGACGCAGCTTTGTTTAAAGAACTATATGATGAAAGGATAACGAATGAGGGATTACCTGCTTTTAGTTATTATGATTTGTACACAGGTGATACAGATTGGGTAGATGTGATTACCAATGGATCGGCAATAGTCCAAACCACAAATTTAAGTATTCAAAGCTCCACCGAGAAAAATAAAATATCATTTGGATTGGGATATCGTGATGAGGATGGGCTTATTAAGGATGAGAACTTACAGAGGTTAACTGTTAATGTAAATGATGAATTTCAACTCCAGGAAAACATTAAAATGGGCTTAACTGTTAATGCCTACAGGGACAGGCTTCCCAACGAGGGAAATTATGGGTCATCATTGAATGCCACCCCAATTGCATCGCCTTTACATCAAGATAGCAGACCAGAATTCAATGGGATATATAATCAAATGCCTATTGCAATAGGTGGGGCACAGGTCGGTAATCCATTATTGGTTGCAGAGGTAACCAAGAACAAAAGAATATCGGAGAGATACCGTTTTGTCGGTAATATGTTCGCGGAAATCGATTTTTTGAAGGATTTCACCTTTAAGGCAAGTGTATATGGGGATTACGGTAATACAAGAACCAGATCCTATACACCTATAGTTCCTATCTATGTGGCTGAATCGGATGAAATAGCAAGCTTTAATGGAAATGAAATAACTAGAGTAAATCAGTCAACAGATAATGTATTCAATTTCCAACAGGAATATTTACTGTCTTATAAAAAAGCCTTAGGAAATCACAACATCAATGCTTTAGCAGGATATACTACTACTCAGATATCTTTCGAAAGCCTTTCAGGTAGTGTAGAGCATCAGGAAAGTATTGGTATAATCCCTGATAATCGCAGATACTGGTATGTAGGGGTATATCCATACGGGGACCCATCTACAAGAAATGCTTCTTCGGGTCAATATGAAAGAGCCACCTCATCTTTTTTAGGGCGGGTGTTATATAATTATGACGGAAAATACCTGTTGAACACCTCTTATCGTAGGGATGCAACATCACAGTTGGCACCTGATAATAGAGCCCAGGATTTTTGGTCTGTGGGAGCCGGTTGGGTTGTAACTGCCGAAAAGTTCTTGAATAGTTCTCAGACTTTAAACCTCCTTAAAATAAAAGGATCAATTGGATCTTTAGGAAATCAGTTTGCTCCCGTTAACTATCCGTATTACCCTGGGGTTGATGAGGGTGCAACAGCCGTGTTTGGTGAAAATGTCGTTCCAGGTTATGTACAATCCTTTGAAGAAAATCCGAATCTGAAATGGGAAACCGTTAATTTATGGGAGGTGGGATTCGAATCTAATTGGCTTGAAAATAGATTGATGTTCAATGCCAACTATTACAATAGACAAACAGAAGATCTGTTGGTGTTTGTTGACACAGGGGTAGAACGGTTTTTTGACAATTCAGGAGAAATCAGAAATAAAGGATTTGAGTTTGAAGCTTCCTGGGGTGATGTAATTGGAAGCGACTTTAAATACTCTTTTGGGGGTAATTTGACCACCATTGACAATGAAGTTCTATCAACACGTGAGGATGCCGCCATATTTTCAGGTGTTTCAAGAACTATAACAGGAGAATCTATTGGCCATTTTTATGGATATATAGTAGATGGGCTCTATCAGTCCAATGCAGATGTAGCAGCTTCTCCTCCGAGTACTTTGGCAAGTTATGGCCCCGGGGATTTTAAATATAGGGATGTCAATGGAGATGGCATGATTACTCCTGCTGACAGGACCATAATTGGAAACCCAACTCCTGATTTAACTTATGGATTTTATACCAACTTGGAATATAAAAAAATTACAATGAGTATTGATTTCCAAGGAGTTTATGGGAATGAAATGTACCGTAATTGGGGAAATGGAAGCACTTTTGCGCAATTCAACTATCGCACTGTTAGGGAAAACAGATGGACACAATCCGGATCATCTAACTGGGAGCCAAGGATATTTGAGGCCTCCGATTATAACAGATTGCCTTCTACATATATGATTGAAGATGGGAGTTATTTAAGAATACGTAATCTTCAGTTAGGATATAACTTTAACCCATTGGATTTCCAGGGAGCTAATATTCAGCAAATGAAATTGTTTATCAATATTCAGAACTTATATACATGGAGAAACAACTCTGGTTTTACGCCTGAAGCGGGCGGTTCTCCTGTTGAATTTGGTGTAGATAATGGAGGGTACCCAGTTCCCGTAATATCAACTCTTGGTTTTAGTGTAACATTTTAAAAAAAAACATGAATATGATGAACTTTAAAAAAATAGCGGTTTTATCCTTATTAGGATTATCCTCGTTGATATCTTGTCAGGATGATTTTTTGGATAGACTTCCCCTTGGAGAAGTAGCCAACACGGAAGAATTGGGTGTTGGCGGGCAGGAAACGGCAGTGTTTGGTATTTATTCATTGATAAGAACCACAAACGTAGGTAGTTGGAACAGGTATTGGTTTGGAAGTATTCGATCGGATGATGCTGCCAAAGGAAGTAGTGAAGGTGACTCTGCAGCCAACGGGTCGGCATTTAATGATTTTGAATATGTACCCACCAATGGATTAAGTACAGCATGGTGGAATGACCATTACAAAGTTATTTTTGCCTGTAATGAAGTCATAAATGCAGTTCAAGCCTCTGGAGATACAAGCCCCGGTAATTTAATCAATGAATCTGAAGCCAGAACAATTAGGGCATTTATGTATTTTGAGTTAAGACGAGATTATGGAGAGGTGCCTATTATTACAGTTACTATAGATAATCCGGAGGATGCTTTTGCTCCAAAATCCTCTGTAGCAGAGGTGGATGCATTTATTGTTGAAGATTTAGAATATGCTGTGCAGTATTTACCTGCAGCCTGGCCAAACTTTCCTGGGAGAGCCACCTCTGGATTTACTAATTCATTATTGGCAAAACTATACCTCTACCAAGGGGATTGGACTAATGCGTATGCTAAAAGTACAGAAGTCATTAATTCAGGTATTTATAGTTTGGATGCAGATTTAGTGAATTTATTTGAGGTTGGAGGTGATAACGGAGTTGAATCTGTTTTTGAAATTCAGCAATTGGTAACCGATAATCAGATTTATGATAGTAATTACTATATATCACAAGGAGTTCGGGGTACTGGAGTGTGGAATATAGGTTGGGGTTTTAATGTGCCAACACAAAATTTGGTCGATACCTTTGAACCTGGGGATCTTAGAAAAGGAAATACAATTTTGGAATCAGGTAAAGATGATGGTGGGTTTGGAAGTGGAACTTTACCAACTACACCTCCTTTAGATCAACCCTACTGGAATAAAAAGGCCTATACCAAAGCAAGTGCAAGAAGTGAATTTGGAAGAAATGGAAACAGCTGGGAAAATATCAAAATTATTAGATATGCTGATGTAATTCTAATGGCTGCTGAAGCTGCTAACGAGCTTGGAATGACTCCTGAGGCCATTAATTTAGTCAATCAAATTCGTTCAAGAGCAGGTCTTTCTGTTACTGCGGCTTCTAGTCAATCAGATGTTAGAAATACTATTAAGCATGAGAGAAGAACTGAGTTTGCCATGGAAGAGTCCAGGTTTTACGATTTAGTTCGTTGGGGAGATGCTTCTGCGGTGTTAGGCGGTTTAGGATATCAGGCGAGGCATGCGTTATACCCGATTCCTCAGGATGCAATTGATCAATCTGGAGGAATCATCGTCCAAAACCCTAATTATTAATAAATTACTTTAATCCTAAATACCATGAAGAATAAAATATTTCAATACTTTGGTATATTAATAGCAGTGTTATTTGCCACGAGTTGCCAAAATTTCGACGAACCAGCATTTGGGGATTATCCTTTAGATCCTCCAATAATAACCCTCAATACACCCAACGCAGGTGGATCAACAGTTATTCGGTCAAGTGACCCAATCGCTTCTATTACGCTTAATTTTCAAGTAGAGGATGATATTGAAATTTCCAACATTACAGTGAATGTAGATGGGCTTGATTTGACAAATATGAACCAGTTTACTAATGGCAAAAATGTCTTAGTGGATGATTTAGTATATGATGCCTCTATTGGAACGCACACATTGACAATAACTGCTACCGATTCTCATGATAATGTTGTTACACTTTCCACAACATTTGTGGTAGAAGAAGCTCCGCCATATATTCCAACCTTTGCGGGAGAAATGTTTTATATGAATTTTGATGGTAATTATACAGACATGGCTTCTAATATGGGTGCAACAGAAGTCGGAACTCCTGGTTTTTCCGGAGAGGGCCGTGTGGGTAGTGATGCGTATGCAGGAGCAGCAGATTCGTATTTAACATTTTCGACAGATGGATTGCTGGGCAGCGAGTTTAGCGCATCTTTTTGGTATAAAGTTAACAATGATCCAAACAGAGCGGGTATTTTGGTGATTGGGCCTCCAGATACTGCCAATCCTGAAAATCAAAATAACAGAAAAGCTGGATTTAGATTTTTCCGGGAAGGAGGTGCAACAAACCAAACATTCAAGTTGAATGTGGGCAATGGTACTGCAGATTCATGGTTTGATGGAGGTGCTGCCTCCACAATAGACCCAACTGTATCGGCGGATTGGATACATTTTGCATTTTCAATTTCAAATACAGAATGTGTTGTCTATATGAATGGGGAGGTTGTATCACAAGGTCCTTTTTCAGGTGTAGCATGGGATGGTTGTGATATCATGTCAATAATGTCCGGTGCCCCAAGATTTTCTGAATGGGGACATAAATCTGACCTGAGTTATATGGATGAATTGAGGTTATTCAGTGTCGTTTTAACACAAAGTGATATTACCAACATCATGGCTCAAACCGACAAAACTTTTGATATGTCGTTTGATGGAGATTTGACGGAGTCTGTTAGTCAAACAGAAGCAACAGCAGTGGGATCTCCTGGTTTTGCCGGGGAGGCAAAAGCTGGTACCGATGCCTATGCAGGGGCAACTGATTCCTATTTAACATTTCCTACTGAAGGCTTATTAAGTTCAGAGTTTAGCGCGGCATTTTGGTATAAAGTTAACAATGATCCGGACAGAGCAGGTATTTTGGTGATTGGGCCTCCAGATACTGCCAATCCTGATAATCAGAATAACAGATCAAGTGGTTTTAGATTGTTTAGAGAAGACGTTGGAGGAAAGCAGGTGCTTAAACTGAATATTGGTTCTGATGGTGACCGTTGGTTTGATGGTGGTGCTACTGCAGCTTTGCCACTAGGCGAATGGGCACATGTAGCTATAAGTATTGGGCTAACAGAGGCAGTAGTATATATAAATGGCCAGGTAGTTAGCCAGGGAGCATTCCCTGGACTTGTTTGGACTGGATGTGATTTGCTATCTATTGGTTCGGGAGCTCCCAGATTTGTAGAATGGGGACATAAATCTGACTCGAGTTATATGGACGAATTACAGTTGTTTGATAAAGCACTTACAGAAGGAGACATCCAAGCTCTGATGGCCGAATAAATAAACAGAGACTCCGGAATACTCAAGAAATTCCGGAGTCTTTTTTTTAAATGAATTTCCAAAAGCTTAAGTTTTTTTGATTTACAGGAATTTATACAGCTGACAAATAAAAATGCTGCATCTAAAAGATCTATTCTGAAATAGGAAATTTCTAGCTCCAGTTTAAGCGCAATCCATGTACTATCTTTTGGTAGAGGGCAAACCTGTTTCCTGGATTTGCAAGGGAGCGCTTTGGTTTTAATGAACTAATAAAATTGAAAAAAATGTTCAGATTAACTTATATTTTAGGTTTTGTGATCTTATTTTTTTCGTGTTCCGATTTAGGACCCGGAAATGAGGAACCCAATGTTCCACCCAAAGATAATGGCGCTCCGGAAGTTACATTAACAGATAATGAGATCCTGGATCTTGTACAAAAAAAAACTTTCAAATATTTCTGGGATTTTGCGGAGCCCAATAGCGGAATGGCACGGGAACGTTCCCAGGCTGATGCTTATGGGGGTAATTCAAGAAATATGGTTACTATGGGGGGGTCCGGTTTTGGGATCGCTTCCTTTCCTGCTGCCGTAGAACGTGGTTGGGTAAGCCATTTGGAGGCTGTGGCCAGGTTACATAAAATACTAGATTTTTTGGAATCTGTTCCTAGGTATCATGGAGCATTTTCTCATTGGTATAATGCTAATTCTGCTACAACAAGACCTTTTGGAGAAAAGGATGATGGAGGAGACTTGGTGGAAACAGCTTTTCTTATTCAGGGATTACTTATAAACAGGCAATATTTTTCAGCAGGAAACCAATCTGAGATTTCCTTACGCGAAAGAATAACCAACCTTTGGGAAGAGGTAGAATGGAATTGGTACACTCAGGGTGAAAACGCCCTTTACTGGCACTGGTCTCCAACCTATGCTTTTGAGAAAAACCTTCAAATTAAAGGCTGGAATGAATCTCTGATTATTTACGTCCTCGCGGCATCCTCTCCCACACATCCAATTTCAGCGGAAGTGTATCATAAAGGTTGGGCATCAGGCGGGAATATAAAAACAAATCGTGAACATTACGGGCAGCAGATGCCATTAGGTCCATCCTATGGTGGTCCGTTATTTTTTTCGCATTACTCCTTTATAGGATTGGATCCGCGTAATTTAAACGATCGGTATGCAAATTATTGGGAGCAAAATAAAGCCCACAGTCTTATTAATTACTATTACTGTGTTTCCAATCCCAAAAATTATAAAGGATATGGTTCAAATTCCTGGGGACTTACGGCCTCAGACAGTTATGAAGGTTATTCTGCACACAGCCCAACAAATGATCTTGGAGTAATTACACCATCCGCGGCACTTTCTTCTTTTCCATATACTCCAGAAAAATCCATGATTGCTTTGAGATATTTTTATGAAGAAAGAGGTGCTGATCTTTGGGGGGAAAATGGTTTTTATGATGCCTTTTCCGAAGAAAAGAACTGGGTCTCGGATGGATATTTGGCAATAGATCAGGGTCCTATAATTTCAATGATAGAAAATCACAGGACAGGATTACTGTGGAATTTATTTATGGCCGATGAAGAAATTCAGGCAGGTTTAGATAAATTGGATTTTAATTATTAATAGAAGATTTAATCATGAAAATAAGTGGGCTTTTTTGGATTTGTCTTTTTTCTCCCTTGATACAATATGGGCAGGAAACAGAGTACAACCACGTTTTTTTCGAAAACAGTTTGATGGAAGAGAGTTGGTTTTATAGTGAAACTTCCTATACTTCACCGTCGCATTTATTGAACATAAAGGGTAGGCTTCCAATAAATACAGATCTGGCTTTTACACCCGGCAATAGTCTTCAATTAAATTACCGTTCTGCGCCAGAGGGAAACTGGATAGTGAACCTTAAATATCCGGATTGGCGAGGGAAGGATTTTTTAAAAAAAGGTGATTTGCTGAGTTTCTGGATATATGTTTCTGATGAAACCCAGAAAGAGAAACTCCCGGAAATGGCTATTGGATTAGATGAGGATGAGATTTCCAATTATATTCCAATTGGCGAATATATTGGTAATTATTCCGGCAAGAAATGGATTCAGGTAAAACTTCCGTTAGAAGCGTTTGTCAGTTCCGAAGAATATTCTAACAGCAATAATATCAAGATCATTTCAATAAAACAATTGCCCAACGATGTAGGTGAACATGAAATTTTAATCGATCAGGTGGAAATCCTCAAGGAAGAAGTACTTGCTGTCCAATTAAAGTCTCCGGAAATAGAAAGTGCAAAGGGTTTTGAAAGACATGTAGATCTAATTTGGAGCCTTGAGGATACGGAATCTACTCGTTATGTAAAAGTATATCGCTCCAATGACAATGCTAATTTCACTGCCGTAGGCGTCCAAAGTCCAAATGAATTTTCTCGCTATGCGGATTATACAGGTATGCCCGGAAAAACTTACTTCTACAAACTAAGCAGTATTGGTTATGATTATGCTGAATCTTACTTAACGGAATCTATTAAGGTTAGTACAAGAGAGATGAGTGATGAAGAACTTCTGGATATGGTGCAGGAGGCAAGTTTTCGATATTACTGGGAGGGAGCCGAAGTCAATAGTGGTTTGGCCCTTGAAAATATACCAGGAAGAAAAAATATGATCGCCACGGGGGCTTCGGGTTTTGGAATCATGGCTATGATCGTTGGGGTGAAAAGAGGCTTTATTAGCAAAGATGAATTTATAACCCGAATGGAAAAAATAGTCCGTTTTGTTGAAAATGGTGATCGTTTTCACGGTGCATTACCGCATTTTATGGATGGTCCTACCGGTAAAGTAGAAGCTTTCTTTGGAAAATACGACAACGGTGCCGATTTAGTCGAAACCTCCTTTTTTATGCAGGGACTTTTAGCTGCCGAGCAATTCCTTTCAACGGATAATTCCGAGGAAAAAAACCTGAGAGATAGAATTTCTACCATATGGAAAGAGGTAGAATGGAACTGGTTTAAAAAGCAGGAAGATAGCCCTTATTTATACTGGCATTGGTCGCCGGAACATAAATGGAATATTAATCATAAGCTTATAGGCTGGAATGAAACCTTGATAACCTATTTCCTCGCAATAGCGTCGCCAACCCATGGTATTTCTCCGAAAATGTATTATAGTGGTTGGGCCAGTCAGGATAGCATTGCACAAAAGTATCGCTCAGATTGGGGCCAAACAACAGATGGTGCTATGTATTCTAATAATACAAGCTATTTCGGAGTTTCTTTAGATGTAGGAGTAGGTGTTGGAGGCCCGTTGTTTTTCACTCATTATTCTTTTTTAGGCCTCGATCCCAGTAAAATGGAAGATAAATACACCAATTATTTCAAAAATAACAGGGATATCGTTTCCATTAATTACAGATATTCTTTTGAAAACCCGGGGAATTATGAAGGTTACGGGAAGGATAGTTGGGGACTCACAGCCAGCGACGGCCCCTGGGGTTATAAAGCCCGAGAAGCAAAAATTGAAATGGACGATGGTACAATCTCACCAACAGGGGCGATATCTTCATTTCCTTATACCCCGGAAAAATCAATGGATGCCTTAAAACATTTTTATCGTGAATATGGTGTTTTTCTATGGGGAGAATATGGTTTTAGAGATGCATTTAACCTTTCTGAAGACTGGACGGCCAATATTTTTATGGGATTAAACCAGGCTCCCATGGTGGTGATGATAGAAAATTATAGAAGCGGACTAATTTGGGCTTTGTTTATGAAGAACCAAAATGTGCAGGAAGCACTTAAAGAAATAAAAAAAGTAAAAATGTAATTTTTTGCATTTAAAATAAAATTGAAAAATAAATTAGATATCCAATGACAC
>JBGSWA010000409.1:0-8232 GCA_041752645.1 Gillisia sp.
GCAATCATTTGATCACTATTCACTACCTTTAGGCAGGTAATATTAAACATTGTAAGTTATGAAAAAAAAGTAGTACCCTTTTCGAGAGGGAGGGTATTTCTGTCCCGGAATTCAATGGCCTGTACCAAAGGTTAAAGCGTTCTGTTGAGCTTTCTGGCATAAGCCAAAACACCCTGACCAATTATGCCCGCTGCCTGGCGCATATTTCCCTTCATTTCAAATGTAGTCCGTTGGATCTTGATGAAAGAACAAATCCTCGATTGCCTGCACGTGTTAAAATCCAAACACAAAACCCCATCGAATAGTTTCTTTAAACATATCATTTACGGACTACGGTATACATACCGAAGAAGATTGACTGAAATAAAACCAAGGCTTTGGCCCATACCGTGGCTATTTAAAAGTGACAGGTAGGAGAGGATCTAGTGTATTAATTATTTAGTAAGTTAACTAATTGTTAGAGGCTCGCCGGTATATGTCCACTTAAATGGCTTTGCCCTTGTTTTATTGTATGTCTTTACATATTCCATTAATTGATCTGCAAGTTGTTCAGATGATTGCCAAATACCACCTTTCACAACATCTTTGGTTAAAATATTAAACCATATTTCCACTTGGTTTAACCAGGAAGAATAAGTTGGCGTAAAATGTAATTGGATTTTTCTCTTCCCTTCTAACCATTGTTTCACGTCTTTATGTTTATGAATTGATAAATTATCAGCAATTATATGAAGTTTTTTATTTCGGTATTTTCTGTCAAGGCTTTTTAAAAATTTTAAAAAATTTTCTGCATTATTGGATTTTATTGTTTTAGCTGTTACCTCTCCGGTATGAACGGCTAATGCAGCTATTAGCGATACCGTTCCATTTCGTTTATAGGTCGCTGTTTGGCGTCTTGGGTTTCCTGAGCGAAGGGGTAATTCTGGCTGGGTTCTGTCAAGTGCCTGTATTTGGGTCTTTTCATCTACACAAATTACAATAGCATTTTCCGGAGGACTTAAATAGAGACCAATTATATTTATCATTTTTTCTTCAAATTCCGGGTCTCTCGGTTTTCCACACCAATACTCTATTTTATGAGGCTTTAAATCGGCTTGTTTTAGAATTTGGAATACTTTGGACTGGCTTATGCCTATTTCCTTAGCAATCCGCCCCTGTGACCAATTAGTATAACCATCGTCTGGCTTCGTACAGGCCTTTTCAATAACCCTAGCCTTTTGTTCAGGTGTTATTGTTTTTGGTTTGCCACTACGAGGTGAATCTTTTAAACCCGGTATACCATTCTTACGAAAACGCTGCCGCCATTTATTAACAACAGGTCTGCTTAGCCCCGTTTGTTTGACAATTTCATCAAGGAGCATCCCTTGATCTGAAAATAATATAATTTCCGCACGCTCAACGTAACGCTTCTCAAGCTTACGCGATCGACTCATGGTAAGCAATTCCACTCTTTGCTCCATGGTTAACTGAATTGGTTTTCCTATCCTTGCCATATGACAAAGATATAATAAAAATATTAGTTAATCAACTTAATAATCGTTACACTAGCAAATACAAAGCGTGAATGAAGGCACTTTCGGCGGACTCAGTCAAAAAGGTGATTTCCGGAGTGAAGCGGTTACGCTCCCGACCTTTTTCGGGATTCGCGGATTAGCCAAATGAAGGGGAGCAACTTTTTTTCCTGTGTCCAAGATTTTTTCGACGAAGCGCTTTCACCGCAATAAAGAACATCTCATTGGGGAGTTACAGGTTATAGGGGAATGTGCTGAGAGGTGGGGGAGTCCTAAATATATTTTACCGGAGGATTTTTCCCTAAATATAATCTGCCTACAAAAGGGATTAAATAAGGGTATTTAAAATTAAAACTTTGAAAAAAATATTATTCTGTACTAGGTAAAAAAATAAAAGGCTTAAAGTTTCCTAAAAGCCTTATTTTACTGGTAGCGAGAAGGGGGCACGATCCCCTGACCTCCGGGTTATGAATCCGACGCTCTAACCAACTGAGCTACCTCGCCAAAAAAAAATTTTTGCCGCAAAAAATACAGGGGAAAACTTGCTGTTTAAAGCAATCGGCTTTATTTGTTTGCGGCTGCAAATATAAAAACTATTTGGCGGTAGGCAAACATTATTTTCTGAAATATTACTTTTGTTTTCTTTCAATGTTTGCAATAAATAATTATATTGCCTGAAATCTAAGAAATAAAGCATGAAAGATAAAGTTAAGTACGAAATGGAATTTCCTATACAGGCATCTCCTGCGTTGTTATATCAATATATTTCAACACCTTCCGGTCTTAGTGAATGGTATGCAGATGATGTTAATTCACGTGGAGAGCTATTCACCTTTATTTGGGATGGGTCTGAGGAAGAAGCCAAACTTTTGAGCAAAAAAAATGGAGAGCGGGTTAAATTCCGTTGGGAGGTTGATGATGAGACCTCTTATTTTTTTGAGATCAGGATCCAGGTGGACGAAATTACCAAAGATGTTTCTATTATGATTACCGATTTTGCTGAGCAGGACGAAGTGGAAGAAGGTAAAATGCTCTGGGATAATATGATCTCCGATCTTAAACAGGTATTGGGATCGAATTGAAATTCCCTATTAAATAGTACCTTTGCCCCGTTGAATAATTAAAGCGGGGTTTTTTTATGATAAATATAAACGGAAGATCAGTACAAAGGGATCAGGCCAATATATCGGTTCAAAACAGAGGATTCCTTTACGGGGATTCTGTCTTTGAAACCATAAGGGTGATAAACGGGGAAATTATTTTTTGGGAGGATCATTATTTCAGATTGATGGCCTCAATGCGTATTATGCGTATGGAAATTCCCATTAATTTTTCCCCTGAGTTTTTAGAGGAGGAAATCCTTAGCCTTATCAGGGAAAATAACCTGGAATCTTCACCGGCAAGAATTCGTTTTACAGTTTTTAGAAAACAAGGGGGGTATTACAGCCCGGAAACCTTGGATATTGGTTATGTGATCCTGGCTGAAAAATTGCCGGATCCTTTTTATTTATTAAAGGAAGAGCCTTACGAAGTAGAGCTTTTTAAGGATCATTATATCAACAGCGGACTTTTATCCTCCATTAAATCAAATAACCGTGCGGTGAATGTTTTGGGCAGTATTTATGCCAGGGAAAACGGCTACCAGAACTGTTTGATCCTAAATGAAAATAAAACCGTGGTAGAGGCCTTAAACGGAAATGTTTTTTTAGTAAAAGAAAATAAAATAAAAACCCCGCCACTAAGCGAAGGAGCTTTAAATGGAATTGTAAGGAAACAAATTTTGGCCATTATAAAAACAAACCCAGCCCTGGAGGTTGAGGAAGTCGCTATTTCTCCTTTTGAGCTTCAAAAAGCAGATGAGTTGTTTATTACAAATGTGATTGTGGGAATACAACCAATTACCAAGTTCCGTAAAAGAGAATTTGGAATAGGCCTAACCAGGGAATTGCTTTCCAAATTAAATATGAAAGCAAGGTTGGGTTAATTATACGTTGGGTTTTCCGGAGCATTCGCCCATAGCATGTAACTGCCGCCCAATTCGACCATTTTATCTTTCCAGAAGGAACGATAAGGCCTTTCGATGATATCCTTTGCATCCTTTTGGGGGGTTACGATCCAGGAATTGGAAGCTAATTCCTCCTGCAGTTGTTCTGCATCCCAGCCGGAATAACCTAAAAAGAACCTGATCTGTTTATCACTGATCAAACCCTTCAGGATCAATTCCTTGACGGCATCAAAATTCCCACCCCAATAAATTCCGTTTGAAATTTCTATGCTCTCGGGGATAAGGTCCGGGATTTTGTGAATAAAATAAAGGTTGTCCTGTTCTACAGGCCCCCCGTTGTAAATTTTAAAACCTTTATTGAGCCCCGGGATCAGGTCTCTCAAGGTGAAATCCAATACTTTATTTAAAATAAACCCTATGGAGCCGGTCTCGGAATGTTCTGCCAGAAGAACCACCGACCGATTAAAGGACACATCCCCAATTATAGAAGGTTCTGCCACTAACAGCATCCCTTTGGCGGGTATATATGCTATCATAATCGCATTCTTTTTACTAAAGCTAAAGATTAAATTAATACAATTAAATGATTTATATCATTATTTTAAATAAAAAAACTCCCCCTAAGGAGAGTTTAGAGATTTTCTAATACAAATTATTAGTTTACAGCTTTTTGTAAATCTGCACCGGCTTTAAATTTAACTACATTTTTTGCAGCAATTTTAATAGTTTTTCCGGTTTGTGGGTTCCTTCCTTCACGTGCAGCTCTTTTAGATACTGACCAAGAACCAAATCCTACCATGGATACGCGATCACCATTTTTTAATGATTTTTCTACATTTTCCAAGAATGATTCTAATGCTTTTTTTGCTGCAGCTTTTGAAATACCCGCGTTTTCAGCCATAGCATCGATTAAATCTGTTTTGTTCATAATTTGAATTTTAAATTAATTGTCGGTTAAACATTCTGTTAATTTGCATTACAAATTTATGTGGATTTCTCAGCCGTGCAAGTAATAACAAGGGAAATACAAGATATTGTTAATAACTTGGGTATTTTGTTAATAACTTAGATCGATTTTTTACAGAATTCCCACATTTCACTGGTGATAAGGCTTTAGAGAACATTTGCATCTGATTCAAAATGATAGCCATTCAATAATTCTTTTGTCTTCATTTTTCTTTTCCCTGGCAACTGAATTTCTTTTAAAATGATAAATCCTCCGCGTACCGCTACCTTTAATTCGGTATTGTCTAAGATTAATTTCCCCACCGCCTGCTCATGGGATTCGAGGGAAATCCCGACTTCGAATATCTTGATGGAGCTCTGCTGGGTCCCATTTTGAAAAAAGGACCATGCGCCCGGATAGGGATCCAATCCGCGAATGTGGTTATAGATATGATTTGCCGGCGATTCCCAGTCAATCCGGGTATTTTCCTTGGTGAGCTTCGGGGCGTCTTTTAAAGGCAGATCATCGCGCTGTTTTTTTGGATGGACGGTGTCATTTTTAATTAGGGTCAGGGTCTCTAGGATCAGGCTTGCCCCGGCATTCATCAGTTTGTCATGAAGTTCTCCCACATTTTCATCGGGTGATATGGCAACCTCTTTTTGATGGATCATGTCCCCGGTGTCAATTTTTTCATCGATAAAAAAGGTGGAAACCCCGGTTTTTGTTTCCCCCTGGATGATTGCCCAATTTATTGGAGCAGCTCCCCGATATTGAGGTAGTAAGGAAGCATGAAGATTAAAAGTGCCATATTCCGGTAGTTGCCAAACCACCTTTGGCAACATTCTAAAAGCGACAACTACCTGAGAGTTGGGCCCTAATGCCATGAGCGCTTCAATAAAATCAGCGGATTTCAGATTGGTGGGTTGTAAGATGGGCAATCCCTGGGAAAGTGCATATTGCTTCACAGCACTTTGTTGAATTTTTCTACCTCTCCCCGCGGGTTTATCCGGAGCAGTTACAACCCCTACCACCTCATATTTGGCCTTGATGATTTCCTGAAGCGCTTTTACAGCGAATTCGGGTGTTCCCATAAATACAATGCGTAAATTTCTCATAGTTATTTTAGTTTGTAGTTTTTGGAGGGGCCTTGCCCGATAATTTCTTTCTCCAATAACAATTGAAGCACTTTTAGTATTCCGGCCTCGGGATAGGGAAGGGCAGCAACCAGCTCCCGAGAACTTTTGTCCCCGATTTTTAAAGAGTCCAGGATGTCCAGGTAAATTCGTTTGATGGTCTCTTTCCTGACAAAAGAACCTGCTGGGGTACACACCGAGCAAATCCCACAAATTTTTGTTTCGGTTTCACCAAAATATTCCAAAAGTTGCCGGCTTCGACAAATTTTATCATTTTCAACATAGTTCAATAGGGCTTCAATTTTGCCTGTTTTATTCTCTGCCTGGTTTTTTATGTATTTTCCAAATGGGTAAATACTACTCTGATCTTCCCGGGGCACTAAAAAAGTGATGGAAGCATCGTGCTGCTGATGTTCGAATTCAACAATTTTATCGCGATCTAACTGGTTCAAAACGGATATCACCTCGGATTCTATAGCTCCCGATTTTTTACAAATGGAGGCTATATTAAGAGGCATTTTGTTTTCAAATATACCTCCATAGGTTCTTAGAATTGCTTTTATAACCGGATCATATTTGGGATTCTCTTCCAAATAATACATAAGCTGTTTGTTTGAAATGAGAAACAACAGATTGACCGCTTTTTTAAATGGCTGAGAAAGTTTCACGATGCTGATCCTATCCAGCAATTGTAAGGTGTTGTAGGTTTTAGTGGAATTCAACTGGTAGTGGCTGCAAAATTCAGCAAAATTGAAATCGTGGCTCGTATCCACCCCCTCGCCGTACGCAATTTGAAAATAGGCCACCAGTTTTTTATACACCAGGATCACAAATTCCAGATCTGGTAAGGATTTTAAGAATTGATTTTTAAGAAAGGGAAGCTCGCCTTTATTGGCGATAATAGTTGCAGTGGCCAATTCATTGTCACGCCCGGCACGCCCGGCTTCCTGGAAATAACCTTCTATAGTTTCAGGTAAATTCAAATGAATGACCTGGCGCACATTTGCTTTGTCAATGCCCATTCCAAAGGCATTGGTAGCTACCATTATTTTCACATCTTCCTTCAGCCAGGAGTTGAGCCTTGCCGATTTTTCCTTGCCCGATAACCCCCCGTGAAACGCGGCTGTGGCATACCCTCGCTGCTGGAGTTCCCTGGATATTTCCTGAGTAGCCTTTCGGCTTCTCACATAAATAATCGCGCTTTGATTCTTATCATTCATTAATTGTTGCAGCATCAGGATTTTATCTTCAGTAAAAATAACCCTGAAGGCTATATTTTTTCTTTCCAGGGATTTTTTAAAGATCAGGGGTGTCTCCAGCAGGAGTTTGTCCTGGATATCCAGAACCACCTCTTTGGTAGCAGAAGCAGTTAAGGCAATAATTGCCACCTGGGGATGTAATTGCCTCAACACAGAAATGTTTAAATATGCCGGTCTGAAATCGTGTCCCCATTGAGAAATGCAGTGCGCTTCATCCACCGCAATTAAATTCACGTTCATTGCTTTGATGCGTTGTTGTACCAGGTCCTGTTGTAGACGCTCGGGAGAGAGGTACAAAAACTTATAATTTCCATAGATACAATTATCCAGAAGCGCGTCCAATTCCTGAAATGAGATCCCACCGGTAATTGCCAGGGCCTTAATTCCCTTGTTTTGAAGGGATTTAACCTGGTCCTCCATTAGAGCCACCAGGGGTGATACTATAATGCAAATACCTTCTTTAAGCAGCGCCGGGATCTGGAAACAAAGGGATTTTCCTCCACCGGTGGGCAACAGGGCGATCAGATCCTTATTTTTATAAGCAGCAGAAATGATCTCTTCCTGCAGGGATCTAAAGGATTCGTGTCCCCAGTATTTATGTAATATGTGTTTTGCCTGTTGCAAAATTAAGCATTGAGGTTATTTAATATGAACTCGCTGCGGTTATCTATGGATTCTTTAGGAACCTCAATAGGTGTATAACCACAACTAATATAGGTTTTTTTTAAGTATTGATAAATCCTACTGGCCTGCTCAAAGGATTCGTAACGCTCATTATCTGTGGTGTAGATTTCATCCCAGGGTGGCATTAAGAAAATACTTTGGTATTTAAGTTCCTGACAAGCCTCCCTGAATTTTGAAGGGTAGGAGGTCCCAAAATAATCCATATAGGCTACCACATCCGGAATTCCACGGTCCAAAAATACCAATTTCCCGTAAAGCTCACTTGCATCCTGATGCTGCTTTATGCGTGCCTCAAGCAGTTTTTCGCTGAATCGCAAGGGTTTGTCTAAAAAGAGTTGCTCCACTCCCTGGCTCTGAGCCTCCAGGGTTATTTGCCTGGAGATCTCGTGAAGGCAGGAATGCCCTTTAGATTCCAGGTCGTGTATCACAGAGGATTTTCCGGTACCGGGCCCCCCGGTAATTACGATTCTTTTATTTTGCACCCGACAAATTTCGGGATTTGTAATTGATAAAAAAAATGAATCATAATTTTGTATTTTTGCATTTCTAAATGAAAGAGAAAAAATTATGGAGCCAGCAAAAAATCCGGAAGAATTTTATAAGAAATTAAAGGTCCAGTTGCAGGACACCTCAATTTGGCCTACAGAATATCTGTATAAATTCATAGTGCCGACCAAACCCTCAAAAATTGAAC
>JBGSWA010000410.1:0-23438 GCA_041752645.1 Gillisia sp.
ACTTCCCAGCATTTTTGCGGGAACATCCAGGGTAAGGTTATAATTCATCCGATTGTCAAAACTGTGGCTGCCTGCTACATTGATGTTTATGCCTTTTATTTTAAAGGCGAACGGGGTTATCTCCGCCATTCCGTTTTTAAAGGTGACCCTTCCCTTTAGACGATCAATATTTATATCCTTAAAATTTAAAAAATTCAGTTGTGCGTCAAGTTTTGAAAACAAAGCAAGTTTCTCAGGTTGTACCTTGGCCGTTAAAATCTCGGCAAGGGCATTCCCCGCCAGGCTGGTGAGTTGAGGCGTTAGATCTTCATTTAAATTTCCTGATAAATTCATTTGTGACTGGAGTTTCCCCTGCAAGGCAACAGCAATAGGCGCCAAAGCCTGTAAAAGTTTTAGGCCTTCAAAAGATTTTGCTATATCAAGAGCATTTAAATTCAGGTCCATATTAAAGGTGGGAACCGGATTTTTTGTGGAAACATTTCCGTTTAAAGCGATTGTGCCGTCAAAAATATTGGAGGTCACATTTTGAAAAGTAGCGGTTTCATCTGCTATAAGCAGCTTTCCCTTTACATTATTTAAAACCAGGTCGTCATAATGCACCCAGTTTACGGCAAAAGTCATTTCGGTATCCAGGAATGAAGGAATTTTAATAGCCTCTTTCCCTGTTGGTACAAGGATCTTTTTTTCGGTAGTCTTTTCTGTTATTTCTGAGGTTTTTGCGATCCTAAAGTCATTTACGGAAAAAGTGTTGGAGTTTACCAGAAAATTGCCTTTCAATTTTTGATCGGTAAATAAAAAACCCATAAAATTCTGAATATTTCCTGAAGCCCGGATATCCGTTTTTCCGGTGGTTAAATTGAGTTCAGGCACACGGACATTTCCCTGATTAAAATTGAAACTGGCGCTTGAGATCTTTACTGCATTGGGGATTTCCGGCGATTTATAACTGAGATCCCGGACACTTGCATTTCCGCTGCTGTTCACATTCTGATATAGCTCTTTTTCAATTGAATTCATATCAAAGGTGGTTCTCATATCAGCGGTTAATATTCCGTTGAGATCTTGTTTCAGATCCAGGGGATAGGCCTGTTTAATATTTGCAAGATTTACGGTGCCCTTGATCGCCATATTCACTAACTGGTTCCCTGTTAGATTTTTGATATTTCCGCTTCCGGAAAACACGTCCTGTTCTATCCTGAAACTCATTTTATCAATATTGAGGAAAGTGTCCTCCACCAGGCCGGTCTCATTCACAATTTCGGCATTTATATTGATGTCCTGCACGCTTTTCGGCAAATCGGGATATTTAAATGAAGCATTGGCTGAGCTGATTTTGATGTTCATTTTAGGAATATAGGTTTGATCAACAATCCCTTTAATGGTGCCGTCAACAACAAAATCGCCACTGGTTTCCACATTTTCTATGTTTTTCGCATAGGTTCCTGGGATTACGGCCAAAAAGTTTTGGAAGGAGGAAGATGGGGTCTTAAAACTCAGGTCAATCTCGTTATTATTTTCATTCACTTGTACAAATCCGTCAAAAGTGAGCGGTAACTGGTTGATCGTAGCTTCATTTTCAAGAAATGTATATCTCAGATTGTCCAGATCTATCTGAATGACAGCATCCAGAGAGACTTTATTTCGGTTTAAATAATTTACCCCATCATAATCCAGGGAAACAATGGAATTTGTTTCGGTCTCAAGTTCAGATTGCTGAAGGGAAAAATCCCCAGTTCCCTGATGATTGAGATCTTCCAGCAATAGACTGATCTTTTTTCCTTCATCGATATAATTTAACCTGGAATTATTGATCTGGTACTGTTGAAGATCCAATTTAAAAGGATTTGAGATAGTATCGCCGGAGGTAGAAACGGCTTCTTTAATGGCAATATCATAATTATTATTTCCAAGGGAGTCGACCTTGATGTTCACAAAAGCATTATTCAGTTTTAATTCATCGATCTTTATGGGCTCACTGCTGCCCTTAAAAAGTTCTTTAATGGACATTTTCAGCAGGATTTCCTGGCTTAAAGCCAGGGTGTCTCCGGCAAATGGGACCTTGTTAATTACACTTACGTCTTTCAAGACGAGTGTTGCCTGAGGGAAACTCCTAAATAAGGTGAGGTCCAGATCCCTGAATTCCACCTCGGCATTTAAATTGTTGTTAACCCCTTTTTTAACCAGATCCTTCAACTGGGCCTCAAACACAAAAGGGGCGGCTATCAGGAAAATAACAATTAACAAAAGGACAATTCCAATAATTTTAAACGATTTTCTCATATCAATAATTTTTACCAAGTAAGGCGGGTGTTTATAATTATGCCATTTTATTTCAAAAATACTGCTGGGAATCAGATTTTGTAGATTGTTATTTTCTGAACAAAGGTCAAATGAATTTCTTGCCTCAAAACCTGATTTTCGGATAGCAACCTGCTAATTTTTTTAAACACTTCCTAACAAAGTTAAGTTTATGTTAGTTTGTTTTCCTTAATTTGCTGTGAAATTAATTAATTCTCTTCTATTTTCTTAAAGCTATTTTGAATCCTCTTAAAACCTTTTATATCGCACTTGGGAGCAATCAGGGAAACCGGTTGGAATTGTTGCAATTTGCAATAGATAAAATTCATGAGATTGTAGGAGAAATTCGGCAAATCTCAGGAGTTTATGAAACTCCGGCATGGGGTTTTGAAGGAAACGCATTTTTAAATGCCTGTGCAGTGGTAAGATCACGCTTTTCGGCTGAAAAACTTCTGAAAAAACTGCTGGATATTGAAAACGAATTGGGGCGCGTCCGAGGTAGTTCAAAAGGCTATCAGGACAGAACTATTGATCTGGATATTTTGATGCTTGAGGATGAAATTATCGATTCCGAGAGTCTGAAATTGCCTCATCCGGAAATGCAAAATCGGAAATTTGTGTTGTTGCCACTTGGTGATATTGCCGCGGAGGTGATTCATCCAATATTAAATCGCAGTATTTCTCAACTTTTAAAGCAGACTAGTGATACCTCTGAGATTTCACGGATTTCATATAGCCTGAAAAATCCTTCTATAAACTACCGCTTTACAGATCTTAATTATATTGCAATTGAGGGAAATATAGGGGCTGGGAAAACCAGCCTGGCAAGTATGATCTCAGAAGATTTTAATGCCAAATTGATCCTGGAACGATTTAAGGACAATCCCTTCCTGCCTAAGTTTTACGATGACCAGCATCGGTATGCCTTTCCCCTGGAAATGTCATTTCTAGCCGATCGTTACCAGCAACTTTCAGACGATTTATCGCAATACGATCTGTTTACAGATTTTATAGTATCGGATTACGATGTTTTTAAATCCCTGATTTTTGCAAAAATCACTTTGCAGGAGGATGAATATTCCCTGTACCACAAGCTTTTCAGTATTATTTATAAGGAACTGGTAAAGCCAGATCTTTATATCTATCTGTATCAAAACACCGAGCGGTTGCTGGAAAACATTAAAAAACGGGGGCGAGAGTACGAACAAAAGATTCAACCCGATTATTTGGTGAAAATCAATCAAAGTTACCTATCCTACATAAAATCCCAAACCAATATAAAGGTGCAGATCATCGATATTTCCGATAAGGATTTCATCAACCACCGCCCGGATTATTTATCGATTTTGGATGAAATTTCCCCCAAACTCCCTCTTAGGGGGTAAAGCGATAAACCTGAGATGGAATGGTTTTCGAGGACCGTATTTTTTAGGGTAAAACAAATCAAACTAGAAGGAGTTTACAACCTCCCCCTTCAAGGGTTGTGAGCTTTTGAAAACAAATCCCACAAAACAATCCCTGCACTCACCGCTATATTTAAGGAATGTTTGCTTCCCAGTTGCGGAATTTCCAAAACACCGTTACTGGCGCTCACCACTTCCTGTTGCACTCCTTTTACTTCATTTCCAAAGATCACCGCATAGGTCTTGCCTTTCTCCGGCTGAAAGTTGTTTAACATAGTTGCATTCTCTGCCTGTTCTACAGAGTACACCTCTATGTTTTGGGCTTGCAGGTTTTTTACCACCTCCAAGGTATTTTCAACGTATTCCCAGGCTACGGTTTCTGTGGCACCCAATGCTGTTTTGTGAATGTCTTTATGCGGCGGCTGTGCGGTAAATCCACACAAATATATTTTTTGGATCAAAAAAGCATCGCAACTGCGAAACACCGAGCCTATATTGTTTAAACTCCTGATATTGTCCAAAACCACGATAATGGGAGTTTTCGTGGCATCCTTGAATTCTTCCACGCTTTTGCGAACCAATTCGCGGTTCTCTAATTTTCGATTTGTTGCCATAGGCGCAAAAGTAGGAAATCTTTAAGGGTTTTACTTCTCGAGGAATTCTGCCCTTTGCCCAATGATGTGTATTCGAAGTTTAAATCTAATGGTGTTTTTATTTAAACTTCGAACATTAATAAATAAAATCCGAAACCTGGGCTAAAATTCCGATAGGTTTATTTTACTTTGCCATCACCATTACTGTGAGCAGTAAAAATCTAAAAAAACAGGGCAATCAAAAATTTATTGCAGAAAACAACCGTGATCCTGGATGATCTAAAATTTGTATAGCTGCACTCCGATGATGTTAAAGAACTGGGAGAAATCAGCAGGCAAACCTACTTTGAAGCCTTCTTTTGGGAAAATTCCAGTGAGAATATGCGGGCTTATCACGATTGTTCATTATCTGAATAAAAATTATTGGAGGAACTTAAGGAACCAAATTCGGGATTTTATTTTGTGGGGATTCACCAGGAGCACATGGGATATTTTAAGATTAATTTCGGTGACGCACAAAATGATCTGCATCAAAGAATAGCGATGGAGCGGAAGCGAATATAGGTGTTAAAGGAATTTCAGGATAAAAAATTGGTCAAAAAATCTTGGATAAAGTCCTGGGAATTGCCAAAAAAACCGGATGGATTATTATTGGTTAGGAGTTTGGGAAAAAAATCAAAAAGCGATCAGGTTTTACCAAAGCAGTGGTTTTTCTGTGACAGGATCCCATCCTTTCAGGATGGGGGAGGAAATTCCAACCGATTTAATAATGAAACTTTCCCTGAAATAAAAATACCGTTATGCCCAAAAAATTAATGCGAAAATTCATGGATTATCAAGCCTAGGAATCGCCTGAAAATTCGCAATTTTGAAACATTACTCAGTAAAGAGTAAACAGGAATTTGGATTATGGGATATAATATTGTGCTTATAGAACCGGAAATACCGATGAATACTGGAAATATTGGTCGGTTGAGCCTGGCATCAGGATCGACCTTGCATTTGGTGAAACCCTTTGGTTTTGAGTTGGACGATAAAAGGGTAAAACGGGCAGGACTTGATTACTGGAAGCATATTTCCCTAAAAATTTACGAAAGTGCAGATGAATTTTTCGAGCTAAATAAGGATCAGAAAATGGCGTTTTTCTCCAGTCATGGAGAGAAGGATCATTGGGATGTTGCTTTTACAGACGAGATGTTCCTTATTTTTGGCAAAGAATCCACCGGATTGTCTTCCAAAATCATAGAAATGAATAAAGCCAGGCTGTACAAAATCCCTCTTTTTAGTCCTCATATAAGAAGTTTAAACCTTGCAAACGCAGTGAGTGTTGTGGTATATGAGGGAATAAGAAAACTTAAATTCTAAATTCCAGCCTGAGCCATCAGATCCAAATCCGAAAATCAATTGTGGCCTTACTCCCGGTTAATTTTAAAATCTAACCTTTAAATCTGTTTCTAATTTATTTTTTTGGCAAGGCTTCTTCGGGGAAGGGAAATACAATGGTGGAATTTTTCTCTGCGGCTATATCTGACAAGGTTTGGTAGAGCCTTAATTTAATTGCTGAGGGAGACTGGTCTATCAGTTTTCCTGCTTCCAGAAGTTTTCCCGCAGCCTGTTCTTCAGCCAAAGCGAGAATAATTTGTGATCTCCTTGACCGTTCAGCTTCTGCCTGCCCGGCCATCATTCGTTTCATATTTTCAGGCAATTGAATATCCTTGATTTTCATTCCAACAATTTCAATTCCCCATTCCTTGGTTTCCGATTCCACATTGTCTTTAATATTATCGCCCATTTCTTCCCGTTTGGATAAAATAGTGTCCAGTTCAACCTTTCCACAGACGTCTCTTAGAGCAGCCTGAGACAATTGTGCAATGGCATAATTATACTCTTCCACTTCCAAAACTGCTTTTTCTGGATCGTTGATTCTGAAGAAAACCACTCCGTCAATACTACAGGGAACATTGTCCATGGTCATAACTTCCTGAGAAAGAATGTTGATGGTAATTACACGAATGTCTACAATTTGAACGGTTTCGACAATGGGGATAATCCATCTGAATCCGGGTTGGAGTATCTTTATGTACTTCCCAAATCTGAATTTCAGGGCCCTCTTGTATTCAAAAACGATACGGATGCCGCTAAGCAGAAATAAGACAAAGATAATACCGAAGATTGTTGATGGAACCATACTGAGAGGATTAGATTAAAAAATTAAAAATCATTCCATTTAAACAGGATTTCAAGGAATAGCTTAAAATATTTTGACTTAAAAGCCCCAATTTATTGATCATAGGCTATTTAAAATCAACCCTGGAAATTCATAAAATCTTAAATTGATAAGATTTACCTCTTAAATTTAGTAAAAATTAATTGGGTAATCAAAATACGAACAGTTTATTTATTTATTTTCGAATTATAATATTTAACAGAATTTAATCAGTATTGATCAAAAGATTAAATTCTTAAGAAGATCAATGCTCGAAAGCTGGATTGCCATCGTTATTTCAAAACAAAAAAATAAATGATGATACAAAGCCGTCAGGCAATGTATCATTGCTAAACTCCAAACTGGGATTTGGACAAATTCAAATAATCTCAAAAAGGGAATTGAAAAAATCTTAAATTATACAAGCCTCACAAAAATTGATAAGAAATTAATGGATTGAACCAATCCCGAATTTTATAGAAGAAAATGTTATTTGAACTTTTAAAAGAAAAGCAATTAACTTGCGCTTTACTTCGAAAATATACTGACTATGCCGGAAATAGTAAACGATAAAACCGTATTCACTTTGCTCGAGGTTACAAAGAGCATTCAAAAAACGCTTGCCGACAGGTATAAAAGCGCGTATTGGGTGAAAGCGGAAATGAATAAATTGAATTATTACAGTCATTCTGGGCATTGCTATCCTGAATTGGTGGAGAAGTCAAATGGAAAGGTAATAGCCCAAATAAAATCGATTTTATGGAGGGATGACTTTTTAAATATAAACAGCAATTTTCTGAAGGTCCTGAAAGAACCTTTAAAAGACGGTATTAAAATATTGTTCCTGGCAAAAATTACATTTGACCCCGGCTATGGACTTTCCCTGAGGATAATTGATATAGATCCAAGTTACACCTTGGGGGATCTTGAAACGGAAAAGCAGGAAACTATTAAAAGACTGAAAATAGAAGGAATCTTCAACAAAAATAAGTTACTGCAACTCCCGATGTTGCCAAAACGCATTGCGATTATTTCGGTGGAAACAAGCAAGGGTTATGCCGATTTCTTGAAAGTCCTGGAATCAAATACCTGGAACTATAAATTTTTTCATTTCCTTTTTCCATCACTTCTACAGGGGGACAGGGCGACGATTTCCATCAGAAATCAATTGAAGAGGATAAAAAAAGTGCGTGAACATTTTGACGTGGTAGCCATTATCCGTGGAGGGGGAGGGGATATTGGGTTGTCCTGCTATAACAATTATGAACTCGCCAGGGAAATCGCATTATTTCCAATTCCGGTGATTACCGGGATAGGGCACGTTACAAATGAAACTGTTGTAGAGCAGATCTCTTTTTCAAATGCGATCACACCTACCAAAATAGCCGAATATCTCCTTCAGAAATTTCATAATTTTTCGGTGCCGGTTCAAAGGGCGGAGGAAAAGATCAGGGATAAGTCAAAAAGGTTGATGAGTGATGAAAAAACAAAATTCGGTTCCGAGATAAAATTATTCCGCTCGGTGACAGAAAATATTCTGATCGGCAACAAAAATCAGATCAAAGAAAATATCAGTACTTTGGTTCAACAAACCACATTTCGTTTTAAAAGCGAAAAAGATTATTTGCGTGGGCTCAGGGATAAAATAAAAAGGGGAGCGTTAATATTTAACACCTCTGAAAAACTAAAAATCAGCCGGGTTATTATAATTATGAGGAAAGATGTGATCTCACAGATAGTCCAGTCAAAAACAGCATTGAGTAATATGGAAAAAAATATCGAAAATATGAGTCCGGAGAGTGTCTTAAAACGTGGCTATAGCATCACACGGAGTAAGGGTAAAACTATAAAAAGCACGGAAAATTTAAAGGAAGGTGACCTATTGGAAACAATTGTTTTTGAAGGCCGTATTTTTAGCCATGTAAAATCATCGATAAAAACAATAGAATAATGAGCGATATTCCTACATACACAGAAGCCTTTGACGAATTGCAAGGCATTGTTTCCGAAATTGAGCAGGGTGAAATTTCAGTAGATGAACTTTCTGAAAAAGTAAAAAGAGCCGCATTACTTATTAAAGTATGCAAAGAAAAACTCACTTCTACCGAGGAAGACGTAGAACGAATCCTGAGGGAATTAGACACTACCAAAAATGAAAATGATGCACAACAAGACGGAAGTTAATGGAGGTTTTTGCTTGATTAAAGTTAAAAATATTTTTTAAGGCGTGCCACCTATAATAGAATATGGTGTAACAGTAAATTAAAAAGTAGAGGAGCATAGGGATGGAGGGAAATCCTCTAACTTTTTATAGTTTTGCAAAGCTATTTAGAAAACTAATTTAAAAAAATCTATGAAATCATATACAATCCAGGAGATCAATGAGATCTTAGAGGGAGAATTGGTGGGAAATACCAATCAAAAGATTAATGGACCAGAAGAATTGGGCAGGGCAGGGGTTAATCATATTACAATTATTGGAAGCCGTAAATATGCGCGAAAATGGGCAACTTCCAAGGCCTGTGCTGCAATTGTTAGTGATAAGCTTGATTTTGCGCCTGGGGAGAACCGTGCTTTGATCAAAGTGAAAAATGCGGATTTGGCAATGGCTAAATTATTAGGGGTTTTTGCACCGGAACCACCTCGGTTTGACCAGGATATTCATCCCACTGCGGTGGTCCATGACACGGCAAGCATAGGTAAAGGATGCAAGATTGGTGCAGGCTGCTATGTGGGAAGGAATGTTGTTTTGGGCAAGGAAGTAATTCTATACCCCAATGTTACCATTTTGGACGAAACCACCATTGGTGAGGGTACGGTTATATGGCCTGGAACCGTAATTAGGGAACGTTGTGAAATAGGCTGCTTTTGCATCTTTCATATCAATGTAAGTATTGGTGCAGATGGGTTTGGATACCGTCCCAGTGAAGATGGAAGGGGGTTGGTCAAGGTGCCTCAGATTGGGAATGTAATTATCGGGAATGCTGTGGAGATAGGTGCAAATTCCTGTGTTGATCGCGGAAAGTTTAGTTCTACAATAATTGGGGATGGCTGTAAAATCGACAACCTGGTTCAGATCGCGCATAATTGTGTTCTGGGAAGATCCTGTATTATGGCGGGACACAGTGGGCTCGCAGGGTCTGTTACCCTGGGAGACGGAGTTATTATTGGCGGAAGTGCTTCGATCAGTGATCACCTAACTGTACATTCAGGGGCTGTGGTTGCAGGGGGCTCCGGGGTTATGAATGATGTCGCGGCAGGAAAAACCGTTTTGGGATATCCTGCGACAGATTCTAAAAATATGCTTAAACAATGGATAGAATTAAGAAGACTCGTTAAAAAATAAATTAAAAATAAGCTCTTGCCCAAACCTGGAAAATCCATAAATCCCAACAAAATTAACTTTAGGGAAAGCTTTGCTTCCCTGAGGTTTGTGCCACGGTTCTTTAAAGAAATTAAAGCCGTAAACCCGTTTTTGTTCTATATCAATCTGCTTTGCAGAATAATAAGCGCTGTTTTACCGGTGTTGATGCTTTGGATCGGCAAAATGATCATAGATGAGGTGGTACTGCAAATGGCTGCAGATATAAAAGAAATGGACAGGCTATGGCTGTTGGTTGGAGCAGAGTTTGGGGTTGCAATAATCTCTGATTTGTTGAGCAGGGCCATCAGTTTGACCGATTCCTTGCTTGGGGATCAGTATTCCATTGACACCTCGGTACGGATTATAGAAAAGACATCAGAACTGAATCTCGATCAGTTGGAAGATTCAGAATTTTATGATAAACTGGAAAGGGCACGGCAGCAAACCACGGGCAGGGTTGGGCTTATGTCCAATATTCTCACCCAGGGCCAGGATGTGATCGTTATTTTATCTTTACTGGCAGGGGTTGTAGTCTTTGAGCCATGGCTTATAATCCTGCTGGTCGTATCGATTATCCCCACTGTTTTAAATGAAATAAAATTCAGCGGCACCAGTTATTCCCTTGCCAGGAGTTGGACACAGGAACGCAGGGAATTGGATTATTTACGTTATGCCGGGGCGAGTGATGTAACTGCCAAAGAAGTAAAACTTTTTGGGCTTTCAAGTTATCTTGCGGAGCGCTTCAAGGTGCTTTCCGATAAATATTACCTTCAGAGTAAAAAGCTGGCAAAGCAACGTGCAACCTGGGGTTCTTTCTTCAATGTTGTAGGGACGGGTGCCTATTACGGCGCTTATGTTCTTATTGTTTTCAGGACCGTTGCCGGGATTTTTACCCTGGGAGACCTCACCTTCTTATCCGGTTCCTTCAATCGGCTGCGTTCCAAACTTCAGGGCTTTTTCACGCGGTTTACGGCAATTACCGAAAGCGCTCTTTACCTGCAGGATTATTTTGAATTTTTAGACCTAAAATACGAAGAGGATCCTTCAGAAGGAAAATTATTTCCGCCGGGAAAGATTGTAAAAGGCTTCGAGTTTAAAAATGTAGGTTTTAAATATCCAAAATCCGAAAGATGGGTTGTCCGGAATATAAATTTTGAGCTTATAGGCGGTGAAAAACTTGCTTTCGTGGGAGAAAATGGAGCCGGAAAAACCACCTTGATCAAGCTCTTACTGAGATTCTATGAACCCACGGAAGGCGAAATACTCCTGGATGGAATCCCGGTGAAACAATATAACAAAACCAAATATCAGCAATATTTCGGAGTAATATTTCAGGATTTTGTAAAGTTTGAACTCACCCTGCGGGAGAACATCGCGATGGGTGAAATTGAGCAGATCGGGAATCAGCCAAGGATAGCAACGGCCGCTGAAAAAAGTCTGGCAGATCAGGTAGTTTCAGAATTGCCCAAGGGATACGATCAGCAACTCGGGAAACGGTTTAAACAGGGAAAAGATCTCTCCGGTGGGCAATGGCAAAAGATCGCGATCGCCAGGGCCTATATGAAGGATGCCGAGGTGTTGGTCTTAGACGAACCCACCTCAGCCCTTGATGCCAGGGCAGAAACCGAAGCCTTTAAACGATTTGTTCAACTAACCGAAGGGAAAACCGCAGTGATCATTTCGCATAGATTCAGCACCGTTCGAATTGCCGACAGAATTATGGTCTTAAAGGATGGTGGGGTACTTGAGATTGGGACCCACAGAGAATTGATGCGAAACAATAAATTGTATGCCGAATTATTTAATCTACAGGCAGCGGGATATCAGTAGAAATCTTGTTCAAGGTTTTTTTTATCAACTTTTCCAACCACCGGAGTCATGGCAGATAATTATATTTTATTTTTAGTGAAGCATTAAATTAAATAGTGTCTTTCAGAGACAAAATGGTCAAATGAGAATTCTCAAAATAATTACACTTCCACCATTACTTTTCGAAATAAATTTTTAATCAGCATAATTTCATCGGCATATTGAGTTTTTTTTCTGGAAGCAAAATATAAGGTGTTCTTTAACTTGGGTGAGCCTTCCCATAGGAGTTTTATTTGTCCGGATTCTATTTCCTTCCTGCATAGAAAATCCGGAATAACAGCGAGACCCTTTCCGCCCGAAAGACAGCGCACAATAGAATTAATATTGGGAACAATATAGTTTGGCCGAAAGTCCGGATAGTGGCCAAAGTTCAGCTGCCAGAAACGGAACAGGTGTTCCATATCGCCGGTGGTTCCATACCATTTCTGCTGTTTTGTCCATGTTTCAATTCCGGAGGTGTCTTTTTTCTTTACCAGTTTATGTAATGCCTCCTCATCAATCTCACTGCCACCAGCCAATACAATGGTTTCTGAAGAAAAAGCTTCATGATCAATATTGATGGAGGTGCCTTTTTGAGGGGTAATTATCAAATCAAGAATGCCCTTATCCAGATTGCTGAGCATCTCGGGATACTCCCCAAAACGGATAATTACATTAAATGGCAAAGAGGAGATATATTGTTCCAAGGTGATCTGGAAGGTTTCAAAGCACATCCCTACGCTTATCGTAGGAATATGTTTTTCAGTGCTTCTCTGAAAATTCTTTTCCGCTTCTTCCAGTTTGCTTAAAGGCTCCGTAATAAAATTAAAAAGCACCATTGCCTTTTCTGTGGGGATCATTCTGCGACCTGTACGCTCAAATAATTGATAGCCCACATAACTCTCCAGAGAACTTAGATGAAGGCTTACTCCTGGTTGCGAAATAAACAGGGTTTTTGCCGCTCCTGTCAGTGTACCAGATTTATATATTGCTTTAAAACTTCTGAACCATTCCAGATTTACCATAAAACTTGTATTATAATTATAATACAAAGGTATGATTTATCTTATTTTGATGATACCTTAAACTCAGGTAATTTTGTCTTGTCAAAAAACAAGATAGCGATATGAAAAAAATATTTATAATAAACGGGGGGCAAAAGTTCTTGCATTCAGGTGGCAGGTTCAATGAAACTGTTGCGGCGGCCTCTGAAAAATTTTTTAAAGACCAAAAGGATTATGAGGTAAAAAACACAAATATCAATGACTATTATGATCCTTTGGAAGAGGTAGGAAAATATACCTGGGCCGATGTTGTGATTTATCATACCCCAATTTGGTGGTTTCAGTTGCCACACGGATTAAAAAAGTATATAGATGTGGTGTTTACGGAAGGGCAGAATAAGGGAATTTATCGCAATGACGGCAGGTCTTCAAAAAATCCGGCAATCAATTACGGAACCGGGGGGATGCTAAAAGGAAAACACTATATGGTGACAACTTCATGGAATGCGCCTAAGGAGGCCTTTATAATTCCCGGGGAATTTTTTAAGGAAACAAGCGTGGATGATGGTCCATTATTCGGGTTTCATAGGATGAATGCCTTTACCGGAATGTCAGCCTTGGAAAGCATTCATTTTCACGATATAGAAAAGAATGCGGATGTGGAAGGGGAAATGCGCTTGTACAGGAGCCATTTAAAAAAAATATTTACAGCTAAAATGAAACTTAAAAATATAAATTGATTATTGTTTTAAAAGGTAAACCGGGACTTGAATACATCCTCATAACTGAATTGAGCATAAAAGGCCAGGAATCAGATTTTTATACCACCTCTCGGAATAGGGCGATACATCCTTTGTGAATAAATAAAGATAAAAGACTTCCATTACATTTTAATTAAAAAGAAGGAATAAGTATTTTAGCTTTATTAAACAATCAAACCTTGGGAGCCAAAAAAACAAAAGAAGTCACGCCTTTAATGAAACAATACAACGCCATCAAGGACAAGTATCCCGATGCTTTGTTATTGTTTAGGGTGGGTGATTTTTATGAAACTTTTGGGGAAGATGCGGTGAGGACTGCACGTATTCTAAATATCGTGCTCACCAAGCGGGGCAGTGGCAGCGAGATTGCAACTGCACTTGCAGGCTTTCCGCATCACGCGCTAAACACTTATTTGCCAAAACTTGTGAAGGCCGGACTCAGAGTCGCGATTTGTGACCAGTTGGAGGATCCCAAACTCACCAAAACCATTGTAAAACGAGGCGTAACTGAATTGATCACTCCTGGAGTGTCAATGAATGATGAGGTTTTGAGCAGTACATCCAATAATTTTTTGTGTGCGGTCCACTTCGGAAAAACAAATATGGGAATATCCTTCCTGGATGTTTCCACCGGCGAATTTCTCACCGCGCAGGGGAATTCAGAGTATATTGATAAGCTTCTGCAAAACTTCAGCCCCAGTGAGGTCCTGATTCAAAAAAACTTCAAAAAAGAATTCTCCAAGAAATTTGGTGATTCCTTTCATTGTTTCTATCTGGAGGATTGGGTCTTTAAATTGGATTATTCATATGAGTCTTTAAATGCGCATTTTCAGACCAAATCCTTAAAGGGTTTTGGGGTGGATCATTTAAACGAAGGGGTCATAGCCTCGGGAGCTATTTTGTTTTACTTAAGCGAGACCCAACATCATAAACTGCAGCACATCGCATCCATAAACCGGATCGCAGAGGAAGAATATGTGTGGATGGACCGGTTTACGATCAGGAACCTGGAATTGTATCATTCAAACTCGCAGAACGCAGTGACCTTGTTAGATGTGATAGATCAGACAATTTCCCCAATGGGCGGGCGCATGCTAAAACGATGGCTGGCACTTCCGCTTAAGAATGCCGAAAAGATCAGGAACCGGCATAAAGTTGTGAGGTATTTGATTGAAAGCAGACCGGAACTGGATAAAATCCAGCATCATATCAAACAAATAAGCGATCTGGAGCGGTTAATTTCAAAGGTGGCTACCGGAAAAATTTGTCCGCGGGAAGTAATACAACTTAAAAATTCCCTGGAAGCCATCATTCCAATTAAGGCTCTTGCGATGAATGCGGGGGAAGAAGCTTTAAAACAAATTGGGGATAAGCTGCAGCATTGCGAGCCTTTGCGCTCTAAAATAAAAGAAACGCTGAATGAGGATGCTCCTGTTAATATTATAAAAGGCAACACCATCGCGCTGGGTTTTCACGGGGAACTGGATGATTTGAGGAATCTGGCATTCTCGGGAAAGGAATATCTTGAGGGAATGTTACAGAGGGAAACTGCAGCCACTGGGATCACTTCGCTTAAAATAGGCAGCAACAATGTGTATGGTTATTATATCGAGGTGCGAAATTCACATAAGGATAAAGTGCCCGAAACCTGGATCCGCAAGCAAACCCTTGTAAATGCTGAGCGGTATATCACCGAGGAATTAAAGGAATACGAAGGAAAAATCCTGGGGGCAGAAGAGAAAATTTATCAGCTGGAGCAGGATATTTTCGGCAAATTGGTGGAATGGCTGGCCGATTACATTGGGGTTGTGCAACAAAATGCCCGGCAGATCGGTCAGTTGGATTGTTTGTGTTCTTTTGCGCAACAGGCAATTTCCGAAAATTATACCGAGCCGCTCATAGAGGATTCCCTGGATTTGGACATAAAAGACGGGCGGCATCCGGTAATTGAAAAGCAATTGGCCCAGGGGGAACAATATGTTGCCAACGATGTGTATTTAGACCGGGAATCTCAACAGATCATCATGATAACCGGACCCAACATGAGTGGGAAATCGGCTATTTTACGTCAGACGGCACTTATAGTGCTGTTGGCACAAATGGGAAGTTTTGTGCCCGCAAAACAGGCCAGTATCGGTTTGGTGGATAAGATTTTCACCAGGGTGGGGGCCAGTGACAATATTTCTATGGGCGAATCCACCTTTATGGTGGAAATGAATGAAACTGCCAGTATTTTGAACAATATTTCTGACCGGAGCCTGGTTTTGTTAGATGAAATTGGGCGGGGTACAAGTACGTACGACGGAATTTCTATTGCCTGGGCAATTACCGAATATCTCCATGAACATCCAGCTTCCCCAAAAACCCTGTTTGCGACCCATTATCACGAGTTGAACGAAATGGGGGAAACCTTCAAAAGAATCAAGAATTACAATGTTTCGGTCAAGGAATTAAAGGATACCGTCTTGTTCCTTAGAAAGCTTGTTCCTGGCGGAAGTGCGCACAGTTTTGGGATTCACGTTGCAAAGATGGCCGGAATGCCGCAAATGGTGATTAATCGCGCCAATAAGATCTTAAAGAAGCTGGAAAAATCCCATCAGATGGAAGACTCGGGGAAGATCCTTAAAAATTCATCAGGTAAGGACCTGCAATTGAGTTTCTTTAATCTTGACGACCCATTGCTTGAGGAATTGAAAGAAGAATTGTTGAATATTGATATTGATACACTTACCCCGGTGGAAGCCCTGATGAAGTTGAACGAGATTAAACGCATGCTTTCCAGCAATCAAAAGACAAATGTATAAGGGTTCAAAGCTATTAATCTGGTTTGAATTTGTTTTAGGTTTCGAGTTTTCGGTGGAAAAGGTCTTAAATTGCATATTTAAGTTTTTTTAATTTGCGCAGCTTTGGGAGCGGAAAGAAAAAGTGTGATGAATAATTTTTTGGATGCTGGAAAACAAGGGGTTATGCGGTGTTTATTTCAGTCCCTAAAAAACAAGGGAGAAAAGCCTTCAATTTTTGCAGAAAAACCTTTGGTATTGTAAGATTTGTATTAAATTTGCAACCGCAATACGTATTTGCACGCCGGTAAAAAGGCAACAAAGTTCTTAATATACGCGAAAATAGCTCAGCTGGTAGAGCGCCACCTTGCCAAGGTGGAGGTCGCGGGTTCGAATCCCGTTTTTCGCTCTGAAAGAAAAAAATTTTTAGTAGCAGGGTCTCCCGTTGCTTGAATTTTATTTCTCGTTAAAATGTCTATGCTCGGATGGTGGAATTGGTAGACACGTTGGACTTAAAATCCAATGATCCGCAACGGTCGTGCGGGTTCAAGTCCCGCTCCGAGTACTCTAAACCCTGTTAATCTCCTGATTATCAGGGTTTTTTGGTTCTAATAATCTTCATTTGTACGCTCATTTGTACGCACGTTAAAAGTTAAGGAATTTTCAGGGTTATTTAAAATCACTTTTTAATAGTGGGTAATAAATAGTGCTCCAAATCTGGTAGAATTAAGAATCCATCAAATATAATTTTATCTTTTTTCAATCTTTGGCTCTTTAAAAAAGAATTGTTTTAGAAATTTTCAAACTTTTCAGCACTCTCCCCGACGGTATAATTAATCAGAATCCGTAAATTTAGTAATCTTAAAAACCTAGTACTAATGAAACTTGGTAGAAGATACAGGCAGGAGGAAGTTGAAGGCTATGCAAAGCAATACCGATACAATATTCTTACCTATGGAGAGGAAGTACCATTTAGTAGAATTCTGGTCTTAAATCAGGTCTTAGGCAAGGATATTCCTAGAAACACATCAATTATTTTCGTGTTGGTCGAACTAGATAAGTTTGGAAATAAGTATGAATGTATCTACAGCAATGAACCTATTACTAAATTTTATAAACCCGATAAAAACCAACAGAAATTATTTGAAAAATAGAAGAATATAAGGAAGGCTGCCTATAATTTCAGAAAGGTGTCCCCTTTTTTCAATCTTGATTTTTTAGAAAAAGGAATCTTTCGGAATTCCAGGCTTTTCATCACCTACCCAGGCTGTAATTAAACAAAAACCTTCCGACTGCTCAATGCGATAATTCACTCCATCCGATGGTTCTACCCAATGCTGGAATCCAACTTGTTCAATATCTCGATTGTAAATATCAATATTTATTTTCAATTCCGATCCTGGTTCGAGCAATTGGAACTTGTAGCAATAAGAATTTCCATCATTTGTTATTTTGAAAAACATCACTTTTTGTTGAATGAAAAATCCGCTTGTTTTTGTAGTTAAGGGATTCGTATAAAGCAGGTATGGATTTCCTTCATAAATCCCTTGATGATAACCCGTTCCATATTCTTCAATTATCTCCTCCTGTGAAAGTGATATCTGTGCTTTTGAAATAAATGTATAGAAAAAGAGCAGTAAGGTTATTACTGTTTTTAGCTGTATAAATTTTTTCATAATTCCACTTTCTAGAACATAAACCGTTAGTTTCCATGAATTTACAATTTTAATTGAAATTTTAGGAGTTTGACGTGTAAATTCCTTTGTAACAAAATAAAATAGCACCCTTGTTCTTGTGGTGAAAAAGTATCTCCTGCATGATTAAGGACGACTCCACTTAAGAAGCGGATTGGATAACCGACAAGGCATTGTAGTAAACATCAAAATTCAGGTTTTATAGGAATAAGTACATAAAAAGATTTTTATGTTAAATAATTAACATAAATTCACCCTGGTTAATAGCCAATAGAGTGAAAACTATAATCTAAACAGGCCGTTCTTGAAAAGCCATAAGAGTAGAGAGCCTTGATTTATTAAATGCAATTAAAATGAAATACCTATTAGTAATGTTTTTTGCTATTATGTTAACAGTATCATGTAGTAAGGATGAACTAGGTGAAATTTATGAACCCAATGAGATAGAGGGAAATTGGAAAATGACTATTACAGCTAGGGATAGAAACGGTGAAACATATACTGCCTTCACACAAACCTATACCTTTAATCATGATCTTTCAGGGAATGTTTTGGGTATCGCCTCTTCTCGCACACCATAAGGAAGTTTATAAAATTTAAAGATATGAGTAAAGAGTTTGTAGAAGTTAGATTAAAAGAAATGTCTGAAAGAAGTTTAAAAAACTTCAATAAAACAGAGGCACAAGGATGGATTATAAATTCTTCTATAAGGATTGAAGGGTATATAGATTTAATATTATTAAGATATTTTAAACCTAAGAATCATGAAATTTTTATGCATTATGCTTTGAATAGTTCTGTTATGCATTATGGTGGAAAATTAAAAATCTTAAAAGCGATTGGTATTGATAATAGAACTAGTTCTGACCTGCAGAATATTGGATCAATCAGAAATGCATTCGCCCATATCAACATTATTAATTGTATGACTATTAACATCGAAAAACCTGCTGCGAATTCAACTACAAGCGTATCTGACTTTATGAGTGTTATGAATAGTCAAGGTGTTATAACCTCTAAAGATCCTTATGAGTTTTTAAAAGAATTTCTTATTCTATATCAGCGAATTGAACCAATCCTAAAAGAAAAAATAAAAGAAATAGAAAGTTCTAAATGAGGTCCTATGTCAATTAACTTGATCAACAAAACCAGGTCTAAGGGGACAAGAAAGCGTCCCTACACCACGCTACTTGCCTTAACCAAGACTGTTGTAATAAATATATAAATAAATAGATCATGACCGAAACTCAAAAGCTAAGAATTAAAAGCGCAATGATTATTTATGAGTTAGAAACTTCATTAGGTAATTACGTAATTGAGCAAGACACTTTAGAAAACATATCAGATAAAAATAAAGATGCAATATTAACACGTGAATTAGGCAATGCTAACCAAGAAAATGTCAACATATCATTTTTGGTAGAATCAAGCTATTTGGATGAAGTTTTTAATTTAGCTATTGATGTAACAAGTGATACATCCCTAAATAGTCACGTGAAGGCATTAAAAGACTTGTGCACATATTTGGGAGTGTTCGATATTCGTAATGCTATTAGCCATCCTAACAGACCATTTCCTGATTCATTTTGGTTTAGGTCAGCGGCAATTGCGAGTGACCCTTTAATAGAGTTACTAAATCTAGGTAAAGTCCGTCAAGCGCTAAATTCTGCAATTGCAGAAAAGTTAAGTTCACCACCTGAAGAATGGTTTGACAATGTGAAATGGGCCATCCCAAATACTTTACCAAATTCATTTGATCATGAAATAACAGGGTTACTTGGTCGAGACAAAGAATTCAAAGATTTATACGCGACGCTATCTAAAGTAAGAAGTAATTTAATTGCAGTAGTTGCTCCTGGTGGGATTGGTAAAACAGCATTAATATTACAATTCCTTAAAGACCTAAGCCTTACTCCTAAGTATAGCCAAAAGGTTAGTTCAATAATATTTTGCACTTTAAAAAATGAAAGGCTTACGGCTGATGGCATTCAAAAAATCGAAGCAATTGATGGTCTGGAGCAAATAAAAGATTCCATTTTGTCAGATTTGAATTCTATTTATGAAAATGAATCTTTTGAATCTTTTGAAGATGCTTGTGAAAAACTAGAGAATGAAAAAGTTTTAATATGTATTGATAACCTTGAAACACTATTAATGAATTCCCAAAAAGAATTTATTGATTTTAATCAATCTTTACCTCTTCATTGGCGAGTTATTGTAACTTCTAGAATATCTGTTGATTCAGCAATAACAGTACCTTTGGATCCACTGGGAAAAAGACATGGTATTAACCTATCCCGTAATTATTTCCGAAAAAGAGGTGTTCAAAACATAGAGCAATCAACACTTGAAAAAATTGCTGAAATGTCCAATTATAATCCATTAGCAATTCGATTGACGGTTGATTTATTCATAAAGGGGGTTGATATTAATCAATCGATCAGTCAGTCCCAAAAAGATATAGCTTCATTTTCTTATAAAAACCTTATTGAATCACTAAATGAAAACTCAATTGCAATCCTAGAGGCAATTTATGTTTTATCAAATTCTACAAAAGCTGACTTAACTGAATTCCTAAACTTTAGTCATGAAGAAATCTCTGAATCTGTTAATGAATTATCAAAAACTAGTTTAATAATTCGTATCACTAATGATTATGGTATAGATTCATACAAACTAAGTGATTCAATTCGAGATTTACTTTTGGTTAACCCAAAGAACATTGAAGTCAGATCGCAAATATCAGCCAATTTAAAAAAAATAAAAGAAAAAATTCAACAACAGACTGCAAGAGACGATCAAAGAGGTGTCAATCATTTTGACAGTTATTTTGTGGAATCTGAAACTAACAGGTCAATTCATGCTTTAATTCTAGACCTAAACAAATATTTTTATGAAAGAAAGTCAAGAAATTATGGCACATTAGCTGAATTAAAATCAAGGTTTACTGATTTACTTTCTTATCATAGGAGCGATTACCAGTTAGTATATCATTACTCAAGAGTCTTAAGTGCATTATCAGATAAACAAGGTGAATTAGATGCTTTACTAAAAGCTAAATCTATGAATGAGAACTCTCCTAGAATAGATTTTTCAATCGGAAAACATCACTTTTACAATGGTGACTACCAACAAGCAGTAGTAGAATTCACTAAATTATTAAAGCAAAAATATGGCAACCCAGCTCTATCTTCACGTAAATTTAGCTACCAACTAACTAAGTTAAATTTTCTATGCCTGTTATACCTTAATAGATATGATGACATTTTAGAGATTACAGAAAATTGGATGGAAAATGCTGAATTTTTTGCTCTTTACGGTACCTATAGGGCTTCTACTTTTAAAAGGCAATCTGAAAACCAAAAAGCAAATATTGAAAAAAGAGAGGAGTTAATTTCTGAATGTTTTGATGTTTTTAGCACTATTTTTAAAGACAATGATTATCCAATTGACTCCTGTATAGAAGTAAAAAAGATTTTAATTGAATTTAACTTCATTCTTAATAACCCTGGGTATTCTGATAAGACTAAAGGGAAGATAGTCTCTTTTATTTCAAATCATTATTTCAATATTATATCCAGAATAAATGGTGAAAGTATTGACACAAAGGAATCAAAAGAATTATTAAGTAATGCTTATAACGCCAATATTAAAGTTAATCCTTTACATAATGTTGATTGGTATTCAGAAAACGCGACAATTGTCTATGATAATGAGCACATGATGGAACTAGTAGCAGATGGTTATACAATAGTTGAAGTATACAATATTCCAGAAAAGGATAACGGTTTGTCTAATTTTATTTTCGCCAAAGACAATTTGGATAGACAATTTTTCTTGGTTGTAGATAAATACGAAGGTGGATGGAATGGCTGGGGTTATATTGAAATAGGCACAAAGTTGGCCGTGCAATATGATAGCATTTCTTCAGAGGGAAAAGCAAGTTTAGCTACAGAAATTGTAAATATTGACCAATATATAATTTAAAAACACATTACAATAACTAAGCGTTTGTGTGGCCGGGTACGGCCAAGCATGAAGGCATGTTGACTGAACCGGTTCTTTGCTGAATGCCCTGTTATGGGATTGGTTTATTGGCAGTAAACTTTAATTTTTATACAGGCTGCCGTTGGTCGCAAACTAAACATTGGAAATAAATGAAAACATATTTTTCTGACTTAATACCAAGAATTAAAAAATTTTCAAAAAAGTTAGATGACTTAACTCTTTTAACCGATCAACATTGGGTCGTTATCGATGAAATAGAAAATTATAAAAACGTTTATATTTTTAAAAAGGATTACTCTCTTCTGCTCGCCAATAAGGGCAAAGTGCGAAAAGGAAATTGGGAATATCTAGGAAATAATTTTTTACTCATTGATCAGGGAACAGAAAGCTTTCTCTTTAAACTCGGGTTTTTTGATGAAAATATTTTAGCTCTGAAAATTGATGGAAAAGATGAATATGTATTTTTAATAAATGAAAACCGATATAACGGAGAATTAAACTCAATCGATAAAGTTGTAGACTTTTTAAATAAAAAATATATTGAACCTGATTTAATTGATACAATTGAGAAAACTTCAGATTTTCTAATCGAAAATAAAAAAAATAAAAAACCTGAATTTGTTTTTAGGATTTTAGACACAAATAAAGGTGTTTTAAAAATAAAAACTCGAATGAGTAGTGGTTATACTAAAGGAGATGAAGTTTTTTTAAATGATAAATTAGCTCCAGATGGAATGTATGCTGATGGATGGCCTTCTTGGTTATATAATATAACAATTGAAAATGGAAAAATCAAATGATAGCAAATACGTCTACAGCCAATATCGGTTAAGCGCAAGTTTTTAGTTTATCGATCATTGTTAAAGATTAACTGAAATTCCCTTTCGTAATTTTAAGAAAATATTTAGATTTACGATACTTATTTCTGAATCTGTCTACCCTACTTCCAGAATTTGAGGTAAGCACCAATTTTTAACCCCAAAAAATATCTATGGCGCTGTTCCAGATATCGGTACTTAACACATATCTCAAATTACAGGAAGAACAAAAACTGGCAATTGCCTTTAAAAAGTTCTCAAAATATTTTCACAATCCTACTATCCAGGAAAACATCCGGAATTCTAAAGAGGAACAATTTCAGGCGATTTTTCTCACTGAGCTTTTTGTGAATGTTCTTGGATAGACTTTAAATCCGCCGCCGGATTTTAATCTTTCTACGGAATTTAAAAATGAAAACAACGCCCGTAAGGCTGATGGCGCCATACTTAAAGATGGCGCCGCAATAGGAGTTATTGAACTTAAGGGTACCAATACAAAAGATCTTGAAGGCATCCGTAGGCAGGCTTTTGATTATAAGGTATTGAGGTAGGCATTTAATTTCATATCTTTAAGATCAATAAAATTGGTGAAAAATGGAAATTTTTAGGGGTCAAAATCTCATAGAGTTTGCTGAATGGTTTAAAACAGATGAAGATTGTA
>JBGSWA010000411.1:0-19904 GCA_041752645.1 Gillisia sp.
CACCCGCATTTGCATGAATTGAAGCAATAACTTCAATTGTTATAGTTGCCGAATCGGTGCAGTTGCCATTGGTAAGGGTATACTCAGAGGTAAATGTGCCTATCGGGTTCTGTGCAAATTGAGCTATAATAGCAGCGATACCAGGGTTAAAAGTGCCTGTTTGATCAATATCTGCAGGAATCAGCTCACTAAAGAATTGTATTGCAAGAGCTGGGTTGGCAATAAATTCCAGAACCTGTGTCTCGCATAAGCTTACATTTATATCATTCCCGGCATTTGGAATTTCAGCAAAATCCACTACTACTCTTGTAACCATACAAGCATCCTGATTTGCTGTAAAATAATCCTGCCCATCCACTAATATTGTTTCCGGGACCAAAAGCTGTGTGAAATTGGAATCAGCAAAAAATGGATTTCCATAAGGGGAAACCAAATCCTGCACTTGAGGGGTGGTGGTGGGGTCATTTGAATTTACACAAAAAGATTGTGCGCTTTGTTCAATAGTGGCTCCTTCCAGGGTAACTGTTATTTCAAATCTTTGAATGCTCTCGCAGGGAGGGGTAAGTGAATTAACTCTATTTGCAATTTGACTTGCGTAATAGGTTTCCCCGTGAATCAAGGGAGTGGAAGCACTTAATTGTGGAAAAGAAGTTGCAGTGCTATACCATCTGATAGCTTGAAAGTCAAGGCTTGTACCCTCAGCTTCCAGGTCTCCCACTGTGGCTCCAGGGCAAAAGCTTTGAGCGCTTTCTCCCTCAGGAGCCAAAGTTAAAATCGGATCATATTGCAAGGCAAGCCTGCTTGATGGGCAATTGGTGGCAGGATTTCTCTGACCTGCAAAATAACTATTCCCTTCAATTAATATCGTATTAGGGTCAAGCGGGGATCCGCTTAATTCATTGCTGTATATCTCAACAGCATTCCCGTTAATGGTATTAATCAAGTTTTGAACTGTACTTGTGACATTTGAAGTGTATTCACAAGGAGCGAAGATGTTTCCAGCCTCTCTGGTCGGAGCTCCTATATCATCCACTGTTACATTAACACTTACTCTGTTAGTACAATTTCCTGTATTATTTCCAGCGTAATAAATCCCTGTTTGTAAAAGTTCATTTTCCGGTATTGCGGTATTCGAAGCAGCGCTTCGGTGCCATCTCACTCCATCGCCATTGGCTTGTGCATCTAGATCGGCTACGGTAGCTAAATAACAAAACTCCTGGTTTGTGTCATTTACAGTCGGGCAATTTTCCTGCCCGTAGGTAGAAAAACTTGTGGTTAATAAAATAAGGCCAAAAAGGAGCATGGGTATTCCCTTCTTTCCTAAAGTAAAATTTTGCATAGGCTAGGTATTAGGTTTAACATTAATAAATTCTATTAGAAATTGCCTCTTAAGGCAGCACAAATATTGCAATAATTTTCAACAATACCGATTTTTTTAGGGACTAATTTAACAATCAAACCATTAACGGTTAAGCTTTTGTTAAATTAGATGCATTCAAGGTTAAATGGGTAGAGAACTGATAGGAATTTCAGAATATATTTGCCTTATGGAAAAGATCTTTTTAATATTTGTATTTATTACGGAATTGGGAGGTTTCTCCCACTCCGCTATCACAGAAATCCACCCTGCCCTGGAAGGAGGGGAAGCTTGAAACTGCTACCCCTTCAGAGTCGAATTTCTGAGAATTCCGGAGGGGCTTTGGCAACTGCTTCCCTGGGAGCTATTGCCTGTTTGAAAAGGATTGGAATATGACAATTTCTTTATATAAAATCCTGATCCAAATATATCCGGATAAGGTTGATTAAAATGTTAAATACGGAACTGCCCAGAGAAGGAAAGCACTTGGTGGTTTCAAAATACCATCGGGGATTTATGGTCCCCATATCAAAACCTATCTCAAAAACAGGAGAATTGGATCCTGAAGATGTAAAAGCACGAAGGGTACATTTGAATTATGCAAGAACCTGCCTGGAATTCCCGGAGGAAGCAGGAACAAAACTAAAAATTACGCCAGATGCGCTGAAGGATTTAAACAGGGTATATTTTTATCTGGCCCAGACGTTTATTGTCAAAGAGGATCAAGGCCCGGAAGAAGTAAAGCCGCTTTTTAAAAAGGCGATTTAAAGTGCGTCGAGGAATATCAGGAGTAGGAACTCGGAAAAGCCGCCCCAGATGGGTAGATTTACCCACGGTTTTTAGTGGGGTTGTCACATGTATATAGCCAACTATGACTACAAAGTTATTTATCTTCTGGAAGCAGTATCCCTTTCAAGGCTAACTTCCAGGCTGGCTTAAAGAAAAAATCAGGAGCTCTAAAATCTCTCGATAAGCTCTAACGCTTAGAGGTGATTTTAAGGAAGCATTGATAGAAAAAAGCGCATCCAAAATCTTTAATCTCGTTTTTATCTGGATTTCATTACAGCCTGAATTTCGGCATTAAATAAGTATATTTGCTGAAATTTTCTATTTTATGAAACTTCATTTTATCGCCATTGGCGGCAGTGCGATGCACAATCTTGCACTGGCTTTGCACCATAAAGGATACCAGGTATCGGGCAGTGATGATGCTATTTTTGAGCCATCGAGATCCAGGTTAAAAAAGTATGATTTGCTTCCTCGGGAATTTGGATGGTTTCCCGAGAAAATAAATGCCTCGCTGGATGCCGTAATCCTGGGGATGCACGCCAAGGCTGATAATCCCGAACTTATAAAGGCCGGGGAGTTGGGACTTAAAATCTATTCGTATCCTGAATTTCTGTATCAGCAATCCAAAAATAAGACCAGGGTAGTCATTGGGGGCTCTCATGGGAAAACTACCATTACCTCTATGATCCTTCACGTGCTGCACTACCACGAGCGGGAAATTGATTTTATGGTTGGGGCGCAATTGGACGGTTTTGAGACCATGGTTCATCTTACCGAAGAAAACGATTTTATATTATTGGAGGGCGATGAATATCTTTCTTCTCCGATAGATCGAAGGCCCAAATTCCATCTCTACAAACCCAATATCGCTCTTTTAAGTGGGATTGCCTGGGATCACATCAATGTTTTTCCTACCTATGAGCTGTATTTAGAACAATTTAAAATATTTGTTGATTCCATCGTCAGCGGCGGAATTATCGTTTACAACCAGGAGGATCCTGAATTGGTCAGCCTGGTTGAGAAAACCACCAATCAGATCAGAAAACATCCCTATCAAACCCCCGAATACCGGATAGAAAATGGGATCACAATTTTGGATACTCCCGAAGGCGGTATGCCCATTGAAGTATTTGGAGCCCATAACCTGAACAACCTGGCGGGAGCCAAATGGATCTGTCAGCATATGGGTATAGATGAGGACGATTTTTATGAAGCCGTGGCCACTTTTAAAGGAGCCTCAAAGCGTCTTGAAAAGATTGTGGAATCAGAATCGAGCGTTGTTTTTAAGGATTTTGCACACAGCCCCTCAAAAGTAATGGCAACAACCCTGGCTGTAAGGGAACAATTTCCCGAAAAGAAGTTGATTGCAGCTTTAGAGCTGCATACCTTCAGTAGTTTGAATCCTGATTTTTTAAAGCAATACGAAAAGAGCCTAGAGCCTGCAGATCAGGCCGTGGTATTTTTCTCCCCGGAAGCCCTGGAGTTAAAAAGAATGGGACCTATTTCAAAACAGCAGATCCGGGAGGCATTTAATAAAAAGGACCTGCTTGTGTACTCCGAAGCAGAGGAATTCAGGGATCACCTTCAAGACCTTGACTATTCCAATGCTGTGTTGCTATTGATGAGCAGCGGAAACTACGGGGGGCTGGATTTTGAGGAGATTAAAAACTGGGTTTTATAAGCTTAAAAAATTATAGTTTTATTGGCTGATTTTCAATTGTTTGTAGGTAAAATATCGGTTCGGTTTTTTTATCTTTAATAAAAGCGAAGCTATGAAAAAGGACTATGTTCCCTTTACAATAAAAAATTGGGCCCTTAATGACAGGCCCCGGGAAAAATTACTTCAAAAGGGAAAATTGGCTTTAAGCGATGCCGAGCTTATCGCGATTTTAATTGGATCTGGAAATACAGAGGAGAGCGCGGTAGAATTGAGCAAAAGAATTCTTTCCAAAAACAAAAACAATTTAAACCTGCTGGGTAAACTCTCAGCCCAACAACTCATGATCTATAAGGGGATTGGGGAGGCAAAGGCCATCAGCATAATCGCTGCCATGGAATTGGGTCGCAGGCGCAGGACCGAGGATGCGCTGGAACTGGTAAAAATTTCTTCAAGCAGTACTGTTTTTGAACTCCTGCAACCAAACCTGGGGGAATTGCCGCACGAAGAATTCTGGATCCTGTATTTAAACAATGCCAATAAAATTATTGAAAAGCTGCCAATAAGCAAGGGTGGAATTACCGGGACCCTTGTAGATGTTAGGGTCATTTTAAAAAAAGCCCTTGAATTAGGTGCGACCTCCTTGATTCTGGCCCATAATCATCCCTCCGGAAACCTTAATCCCAGTGAGGCCGACAAACAACTTACCAGTAAATTGAAAATCGCGGCCGAAAGTATTGACATAAAGGTTCTGGACCATCTCATTGTAACCGAAAAATCCTATTTTAGCTTTGCCGATGAAGGGCTGATGTAACAAAATCTCTAAATGCTTTTAATTTACACACAAAGGATCACTCCAAGAATAATTTATATTTTTAAACATATTTGCACCCATATCCTGGGATTGGAAATAAGGTTTACCAGCAAGATTGAGGAATTTATTGCACATCCGGGAATGAAGTTCTCCTACGGAAAAAAACGTCTTGGCAATGAGTTTTTTATTCAAAATACAGAACTGCTCCTGGAACAAGGCCTTGGCGATTTGGAAATAAAAATCCAGGAATGGGAAGAGAGTAAATGTTTTTTTTCAGTTTCAGAAAAGAGCGACCTTCCATTTGATATTTTTGCAGCCTCGTTCTATTTGTTGTCCAGGTATGAAGAATATATGCCACATCTAAAAGATGATTTTGGGCGGTTTCCAGCCTCAGAAAGCCTGGCATTTAAAGAAGGATTTATAAAAAGTCCGGTGGTAGATATCTGGGCATATAAATTCAAAAAAATTCTAAGCCAGAATTTTCCCGCGATAGAATTTAAAAAAAGGGAATTTGAATCCATTTCCATTATAGCGGTAAGCCGGGTCTTTAATTATAAGAATAAAGGCTTCCTTCGAAGTTTAGCGGGCACTGTAATAGATCTGGGACAATTAAAATTTTCAATGGTTTCCGATAGGTTCAAGGTTCTGTTCCGTATAAAAAAGGATCCCTTTAATGTTTTTGATGATCTCATAGGATTCATAAAAAAGCACAAAACCAAAATGGTTTTTATGTTCCAGTTGAGTGATTTTAATGCTTTTGACAGAAATATCAGTCCCAACAGGCTAAATTACATATCAATAATAAAATATGTATCGGATTATTCCCTGGTGGGTTTGAAACTTGGGTATTATGCAATTAAGGAGCTGGATGTGCTTAAAATTGAAAAGAAGCGTTTTGAAAATATCATCCACGCGCCACTCCAAAATGTATTGAACAGCAAATATAATTTAATGCTTCCGGAGCACTACAGCAATTTAAACGAACTGGAAATAACGGACGATTATTCCATGGGATACCCGGAATGGAATGGTTTTAGGGCGGGAACAAGCACCTCCTTTTTGTTTTACGACATCAATTTGGAAATTACAACTCCATTAAAGATTCATCCCTATGTGTTCCATTCCCAGGTATGTAAATTGCAAACCCCTGAAGAAATCCAAAGCGATCTTGCCGGGATGCTAAAGGAATTAAAAAAGGTACAGGGTACCTTCAGGTCAGTTTTTAAAAACAGGGATTTTTCTGAATATAAAAATAGCAACTACTTTTACTCATTGTTAAAACAAGTGCATGAAATTCAATAATATTGAGCATATATTTTTTGACCTCGACCATACCTTATGGGATTTCGATAAAAATTCAGCCCTTGCTTTTGAATTCTTATTTGAAGAGGAGAAAATTGATATTGTCCTGCAGGAATTTTTAGACGCGTATTTACCCATAAATTTTAATTATTGGGAATTGTACCGGAATAATCAAATTTCCAAGGAAAACCTTCGTACCGGCCGATTAAAAGAAACTTTTGAATTGCTGAAGCTGCAGGTTTCAGCAGAAAGCATCACCGTGTTATCCGATAAATATATTCAGTTTTTACCCAATTACAATCATTTGCTGGAAGATGCAATAGAAGTTTTGGAATATTTGCACCAAAAATACCAACTGCATATTATTACCAATGGTTTTGAAGAAATTCAACATCATAAATTGGTCAATTCAAAACTAGCCCCCTATTTTTCTACAGTGACCACCTCGGAAGAAGCCGGAGTAAAAAAACCGCATCTGCAAATTTTTGAGAAGGCGCTTCAGAAATCCAACGCCCTATCTAAAAATAGCCTGATGATCGGTGATAATTACCAGGCAGATATTCAGGGAGCGATAAATGCAGGGATGCGATCGGTTTATTTTGATTATTACAAAAAAAGACAGGTGCTGGAAACCCTTCAAATTCAAGATTTAAAAGAGTTAAGGTTGTATTTATAGCAATAAAAATTACTTATATTAGTTCTACTTATAGAATTAATACTGTGATGCCTTTCACTAAATCTATAATACATTTTTTGCTATTCCTCCTGTTTTCTTTGGGACTGACCTCCTGTGTGAAAGATGTTGACCTGAATCAAACTAAAGACATCAGTCTTAAACCAAAACTTCAAATTGACCTGCTTATTTTTGATGTTGATCAGGCCGATTTTATAGACACTATAACATTTCAGCAAAAAACCATCCTCAGGGATACAGTAAGGCTGGAATTTTTAGACGACTCCTATGTTCAGGACGACCTGGTGGAGGTGGAATTCAGTTTTAAATACATCAATACTTTTTCGCGGTCTTTTCACAATAAAATTTCCTTCCTCTCTGAAAACAATACTACCCAACGGGTGGTTGAATTTGATATCGATGCCGGGGATAAAGAGAATCCAGCTACTACCGAGCGAATCGATTTGATCGAAATTGATCGAATTTCGGTGATTCGTAGATCCATTAAAATGGCAGTGGAAATAGAAGTTTTGCCTGGCAGTGATCCATTTACCGGAGAATTGAAATTCCAATCCAAGGGCCTGTTCTCTTTTGAATTTTAACTCATGAGAATTCTACTGACCCTGACTTTTTTATTAAATGCAATACTTTCCCAGGGACAGAACAAGCAATTGTTGTACGATGTGGGGAGTCTTCCGCAAAGCCTGATGAGCAATCCGGGAACAAATATCAGCTTTGACCGGCATATAGGAATTCCTTTCCTGTCCCAAATACATTTTTCGGCCGGTTCCTCCGGGCTGAATTTGCATGATATTTTTGACGATTCCAATCCAAATGTGAACGAGCGGGTTTCCAGGGCACTTAAAAACCTGACCGATACCGATTTTTTTACGGTCCGGGAACAACTCGAGATCGTATCCTTTGGCTGGCGACTCGGCAATGAAGATTATCTCTCGCTGGGAATTTATCAGGAAATGGATGGGTTCGCATATTTCCCAAAAGACCCGGCGGTTTTGGTATATGAGGGAAATTATAATTACATCGATGTTCCCTTCAATTTTTCTGATGTGAGCTTCACCGGGGAGGCGATGAGCGTTTACCATGCTGGGCTGAATAAAAAGGTCGACAACCGGCTTACCCTGGGTGGCCGTTTGAAAATTTATTCTGGAATCTTTAATGTGGAGAGCACCGACAATACAGGGGCCTTTACTACAACAAGCACCCCCGGGGGACCCAATTACTATCGCCATTTTGCCGATAATATCAATGTCAGGGTAAATACCTCTGGTTACAAATCTTTGAAGGACGAAAACCAGCGAGTGGAAGAAGCTACTGCGGCATTGCTGAAACGTTCCTTTTTTGGAGGTAATATTGGGGTAGGGGTAGACCTTGGGGTCACCTATAAGATCGAGGAAGATTTAATTGTTACAGGGTCTGTTCAGGATCTGGGACTTATGTTTCACAAAAAGGATGTGGAGAACTATTTCTACACTGGCAGTTATCAGACAGATGGGATTGAACCCTTGTTTCCTGAGGCCGGTCCCGGAGCGACTACCCTTCCTTATTGGGATATTTTTGAAGCGGAGGTGGATGCAAATTTAAAGGATGAAATCTTAAATAAAGCATATCTTACCTGGCGTCCATATATATTAAACGCCTCTGTGGAATATGGGTTCGGTAGATTTTATGAATCCTGCAATTGTCTGGTGCCTGAATTCAAAGAAGCTGTAAATTTAATAGGGGTACACCTCTTTGGAATTAAGCGTCCCAAAGGCTTAAAATATGCTGTTAATAGCTATTATGACCGGAAAATCACCCAAAATACCAGGATTAAATTTGCCTATACCATCGACGATTTTTCATATACCAATCTTGGATTGCTTTTTTCTACGCGATTAAAGAATTTTAATTTTTATCTTGCAGCCGATAATTTACTTGGGTATTTTAATCTTGCAAAATCCAATGGGCAATCGGTGCAACTTGGATTTCAATTTGTATTCGACAGATAATGAAAGTTCATAGGAATGTTATTTTTAGTCAGGATTTGGTCATTTGTTTGATTCATCTGTTTAAAATTCAATTGACACTTGAAAAGTGGACAGTGAGAATTCGATTCCAAAAATAATTAAAATCAACGCGTAGTATTCCCTAAAGGATGGGAGTTCAATTAATATAAAATTTTACAAATGAAAAATTTACTGATTTTCACCTTCGTTTTTATGGGCTTGTTAAACTCCTCTTTTGGACAGGATCTCAATTCTTACAAGTATGTACTGGTGCCCTCCGGTTACGATTTTTTAAAGGAACCCAATCAACATCAATTAAATGAATTGACCAAATTCCTCCTTGAAAAATACGGGTTTGAGGCTTATATGAATGATGAGGAATTGCCCAGGGAACTGAATCAAAACCGATGTGCAGCACTCATTGCCAATGTGAGAAGCAATTCCGGCCTGTTTTCAACAAAATTGGTGTTGGTTTTGAAAGATTGCAATAACAAGGAGGTGTTTACCTCTGAAGAGGGCAGTAGCCGGGAAAAGGATTATAAAACAGCTTTTCAGGAAGCCCTGAGAAATGCATTTGAATCCATCGCCGCGTTAAATTATAAATATAAAGGAGAAGTTTCTGAAGCCTCCCAAGGCCAGTCGGAAAATATCGTGGAGCTTGTGATCGTTCCTGAGGCCAAGGCAGACATTCCTGAGCAGGAAAATATGCCTGGCGAGGTAGAAGTTACGATTAGTCCGGTGAGTAAGGATCAAATTTTAGAGAATTCAACCAAGGAAAATACCCTCAATTTTTTATATGAGGGCACTGGTTTTTACCTGGAAAGATCGGAAAATAATTACAGATTTTTTCAAAAAGGAATGAGCGAACCTTTTGCCCAGCTATTCGCCTCAAAAACTGGACAAAATTTCATTTATGCGTCCATTACTGCCCAGGGAATCGCAACTTTTGATGAAGAGGGTAATTTAATTGTGGAAATATTAAACACCCAAACCGGATCTACTGATACTAAGATTTACAAACATAAAAATTAGTAACCGTATTTGTTTTTCCATCGCTTTTTTAGGAATTCCCTTTGTGCCTGCTCCCGCTGGTTATTTCCCGGGTTATAGAACATGGTGTTTTTGATTTCTTCCGGCAGGAATTCAGCTTCTGCAAAATTGTTTTCGTAATTATGGGCGTATTTGTAATTATCCCCGTATCCTAAATCCTTCATCAGTTTGGTGGGAGCATTTCTAAGGGCTAAGGGCACAGACAAATTCCCCGTTTGTTTCACCAGACTTTGTGCCTGGCTAATGGCAGTGTAGGACGCGTTGCTTTTGGGAGAGCTTGCAAGATAAATAACACATTGGCTCAAAATAATTCGCGATTCTGGGAAACCAATAATATTCACTGCCTGGAAGGTGTTATTGGCCATAATTAAGGCTGTAGGATTTGCATTTCCGATATCTTCACTTGCCAGAATTAGCAATCGGCGCGCGATAAATTTCACATCCTCGCCCCCCTCGATCATTCTGGCCAACCAATACACCGCCCCGTTTGGATCGCTCCCGCGAATGGACTTTATAAAGGCCGAAACGATGTCATAATGCTGTTCCCCGGTTTTATCGTAAAGCACCGTGTTTTGCTGGACTTTATCCAAGACCATTTGATTGGTGATTTTCACCGTGCCTTGTGATGAGGATACCAGGAGTTCAAAGATATTCAGCAATTTCCGCGCATCCCCGCCGCTCAGGCGCAATAATGCCTCGGTTTCGATCAGCTCCACCTTTTTGCTTTTAATGATGGCATCCTCCTCTATGGCACGAGCCAGCAAGGCGATCAATTCTTCCTTCTCAAATGCTTTTAAAACATAGACCTGACACCGGGAAAGCAGGGCGGAGATCACCTCGAAACTCGGATTCTCGGTGGTGGCGCCAATCAGGGTGACCCAGCCTTTTTCAACTGCTCCCAAAAGGGAATCCTGCTGGGATTTGCTGAAACGATGGATCTCGTCTATAAATAAAATCGGGTTTTTTGTGGTGAAGAGCCCTTCCCCCTTTTTGGCTTTCTCAATTATTTCCCGCACATCCTTCACCCCGCTGCTCACGGCGCTCAAGGTGTAAAACGGACGTTTGCTTTCCGTAGCTATTATATTGGCGAGGGTAGTCTTTCCCACTCCCGGGGGGCCCCATAAAATCAGGGAAGGAATCATTCCCTGTTTGATCTGCTGGGTCAAAGCGCCATTTTTCCCAATAAGATGCGCCTGGCTTAAATAGTCACTTAATTTTTTAGGCCGTAATCGTTCTGCTAAAGGTTCGTTCATTTTGCAAAATTACTAATTTACTGGCAAGGCAAATGAGAGGTTGCGTTAAAAAAGTAAAAAATTCAGAATTATCCGGCAAGCTTATTTGGTCTGTCAGGTTCACTCGACATGAACGTATGCCGGTCAATATTGTAAAATTTATGGAGAGCTGTCCAATCCATTAAGGTTTGAAAGTTAATGGAGGATTCTTATATTTGAATGACAATTTATCAGGCCATTTAAAATTGGATACCTTTTTGTATTTGGTTGGTTTAAATACGGTAACCTTGAAACGATCTTCTGAATCCTTTGTTTTTACTCCGGGGGTAATTGGGTATCCAATCCTCTTTGTGCTCATTATTTGGGTGGTTTTCTGGGTGGAGATCAGGTTTGGCCTGGATTTCAATAATTTTGGCATCAGGCCAAGAACAGGGGTGGGGCTAAGGGGGGTTCTCCTATCCCCATTTATCCACGGAGATATCAAGCATTTATTTAACAATACCATTCCCCTGTTTGTCCTAGCGGTGGCCCTGTTTTATTTCTATAAAAACATTAGCTGGCAAATTCTGTTGTTCGGGGTTTTGCTCACCGGCTTACTTACCTGGGGAATTGGCAGGCCCTCCAACCATATTGGGGCCAGCGGGATTATTTATTTGCTGGCATCTTTCTTGTTTTTTAAAGGGATTTTCTCAAAACATTACCGGTTGATGGCCTTATCTTTTATCGTGGTTTTCCTGTATGGTGGCTTGTTGTGGTTTGTAGTGCCTGTAAAACCCGGGGTCTCCTGGGAAGGACATCTATCGGGCCTAATCACAGGCCTGCTCTTTGCATTGATCTATAAGCAGAAAATAGAAATCCAGGCAAAATACGAATGGGAAAAACCTGGATACAGGGAGGACAATGACCCGTTTATGAAACATTTTGATCAAAATGGAAATTTCATTGAAACCCTTCCCCAAATCGAGGATCCTATTGAAGATAAAACTGAGGCAGCGCCTTCAAAAACCGTTTACAACTATTTTTATAAGAAATCTAAGGAGCAATAAAAATTCAAGGTCCAGGCGTAAATTGGGGAACCCTTTAATCGCTGCTTCGGGATTGGTTAGTTTGGAATTGTTGGTAAATAAAAATATAAGCCACAAAGCTGCCGGGCGGAGGGCTGGTGCACCTATGTTTTGATATAGTGCCCTCTGGCCTGGTTATTTAGCAAGGATCGAGAGCGTAAAGGCAGGCAGACAAGGGCGGTATTATTCTTTATATCTTGATGCTGGTTTTATTTTTCAGTTTGCTCTCATCTCATCCGTCCTACCACCATTTAAATCCGTTGCCTCACAATTTCATATAAAAAGGCACCGCAAGCCACAGAAACATTTAACGAGGCAATAGTTCCGAACATTGGCAATTTTGCTTTTCCATCCACAATCTTTAATACCGATGGATTCACTCCCCTGTCTTCACTACCCATAATCAACGCGGTAGGAAGCTTGAAATTTGTGTCGTATAAAGTGGATGTTGATTTTTCAGTAGCGGCAACCACGTTTATGCCGGAAGATTGCATAAAATAGACGGCATCTTTAATATGATTTACCTTGCAAATTGGAATTTTGAATACTGCCCCGGCCGATGTTTTTATGGTGTCGGCATTTACCGGAGCACCGCCTTTGCTTTGGATAATAATACCGTGGACTCCTGTACATTCTGCAGTCCTGATAATGGCTCCAAAATTGCGTGCATCGGTTATTTGGTCTAGGAGGAGGAACAACGGGATTTTTGTGGTATCCTCAAGGATTTCTTCAACAAGCTCTTCGAAATTTCGAAACTCTACAGGGGAGATTTTGGCTACCGCCCCCTGGTGATTTCCATTGGTAAGTTTATTGAGTTTTTCTACAGGAACATAGGAGAAATTGATGTCTTTTTTGCTTGCCAGGTGCTGCAACTCCTTAAACAAAGGCCCCGAGAGCTCTTTTTGCAAATAGATTTTATCGATATTCTTTCCGCTTTGAATGGCCTCAATAACGGTTCTAATTCCAAAAATAGTAGTGTTTTCTTCCATAGGGGCAAAGATAAGCTTTACGGAATCAAAATACCAAAACAGGAAATTAAAAAGATCTGCCCAAAAAAGGGTAGGCAATTTCAGTGTATCCCGTTTGAATTTCAAAATATTAATTTAAAATTAAAGCATTGCTATTTAATTACTTTTGGAGGGTTTTAACAATCATTATTGAGGCCTCTGAGATAATCGAAAATTATTGGTGGTCCTAGCTTTTGGCAGGTGTATGTTCTATTAAAATAGGATGTCCCTGGGCATAGGTTAATTGCTCGGTGCCGGATTTAACTCCCTGAACACCCAAGGGATAAGGAAGAGCAACGATTTGGTAAATTATAAGTTAAGTGGTGTTTAACCAACGGATGCCGGTTCCAAACGAGGGAATTTAAATTCCAGAACCAATAATACAGCGGGGACAATCGTAATGTTTAGCTCAAAAAAACAGGGTATCTTAAATTATTTCAACATTTTTAAAAGCCACCTACGCAACCTATTCAAGGTTAATGCATCTATAAGTTAGCGTAGTGGTAATATTTAGCACTTCAAAACTCATTATAAATTAGGAATACTAAGGATTTATTGTGATTTTTGGCGCCTGTTAATTCAAATTAAATAAATAATGAAAAGAAGACTACATGGATTTTTGACGCTTTTTCTTGCGTTGGTTGTGCAATTGAGTTTTGCGCAGGAACAACAAACGGTTTCCGGAACCGTTTCCGACGATTCGGGGTTGCCATTACCGGGAGTAAACGTACTTATTGAAGGCACCAGCAGAGGTGTTCAATCAGATTTTGATGGAAATTATGCTATTGAAGCAGTCTCTGGAGAAGTTTTAATCTTTTCCTTCGTTGGGATGGAAACTGGTAGATTTACTTTTGGGCAAAACCCGAGGATAGATGTAACTTTAGCTTCCGATGCGGCGCAACTAGATGAGGTTATAGTGACAGCAGTAGGTATTAAAAGAGAAAAATCCTCTTTGGGTTCTGCCACCACTACTATTGGATCTGAAGCTATAAATCAGGGTTCCCAGTCAAATATCGCGGATGCTTTAAAAGGTAAGGTCGCAGGTGTTAACATCTCTAGTGCTTCGACGGATCCTGGTGCTTCATCAGGAGTGATTATCCGTGGAACCAGTACCTTGACAGGGTCGAATCAGCCTCTTTATGTTGTTGATGGTATTCCAATCAACAACGATTCATCTTTTGACGACGATTTGGACGGGGGATTTGATTTTGGGCGTGGATCTCAAGATGTTAACCCTGAAAATATCGAAACTATATCTATCTTAAAAGGGGCTGCTGCTACCACTTTATATGGTTCTCGTGCTGCCAATGGTGTAATCATCATTACCACGAAATCAGGAAAAGCCGGGAAATTAGTAGTGGATCTTTCTACAACTGCTTTCTTTTCCAGAATAGGGAGAACTCCTAAATACCAAGAGTCATTTGGTCAAGGATGGGATGGTCTTCATTATTTGATCGAGAATGGGTCTTGGGGCCCGAAATTTGATGGTCAACCAAGAGTTTGGGGTAGTGTTGTAGATAATTCTCAACAGTTAAAACCTTATTTATTCCAAGAGGATCAACTGGAAAATTTCTTTACAACCGGAACATATTTCCTTAATAACGTAGCAGTTTCTGGAGGTAGTGAAACTTCCACGGTTAGGTTGTCATACTCTAACCTGGAGCAGGATGGTATTTTTCCTACTGATGCGGATTCCTTTCAGAGAAATACTATTGGAATTAATGCCAAGAGTAAGATTGGAGTTTTGACAATTGGTGGTAATCTAAATTATGTGAATACAGCCGGATCTAGTGTTGCAGCCGGACAGGGACTTACTGTTTATAATAACCTGATGCAAATACCGACGGATTTAAATATTGCAGGGTTTAGAGATTATAATAATAAGTTTAACAATGTTTCCAATTATTATACTCCCTACGGGATTACGAACCCTTATTTCACTTTAAATGAAAACGGTTCAGAATATGGCAAAGAGAGAGTTTATGGTTCCTTTGATGTGGGGGTAGATGTTAATTCCTGGTCAAACCTTACCTACCGTTTTGGTCTGGATCAATCTTCTGATAAAACAGCGGTTTGGGAAGCTATTGTCGCCCCAGAGCCGGGAAGTCCAAATTTTGGATCTTCTACTGTGTATTCAGGTACCTACTATGAATCTACAAGTACCATAAAACAGTTAAATCATGATTTATTATATGATGTTGACCTGAATGTAACTGAAGATTTCAGGGTTCAAACAACCTCAGGATTTAACATTAATTCAAGGTCATTATCCTCATTAACTGCCTCTGTGGGTAGCCAGGATCTTTTTGGGTTTTACAGCTTGAGCAACTCAGGGGAAGATCCTTCTGCTTCTTCACGAATTAGTGAAAGAAAGTTATATGGGCTTTATAATACCACTACTCTGGGATATCAAAACACTTTATACGTGACCGGAAATATCAGAAATGACTGGTATTCTACTCTTCCAAAAGAAAACAGATCTGTTTTATATGGAGGTGTTAACACTAGTTGGGTATTCACTAAAACTTTTGAAGGTTTAAGCAAGGTATTAAACTACGGGAAATTAAGAGCTGGCTATGGTGAAGTTGGGGTGGATACGGATCCATACCAAATTTCTCCGGTATTCGTTCCAGGATCAGCCGATAATCAAGGTTTTAGAACTTTGGATTTTCCACTTGCAGGAGTGAACGGTTATGAGGTTGGTAACAGGGCTGCTAATCCAAATTTAAAGCCTGAAAGAAGAAAGGAATTTGAAATAGGTGCAGAACTGGAATTCTTTAGTAATAGAATATCTTTGGATTTCACCTATTATAATGCTAAGGTTGAGAATCAACTTCTGTCCTTGCCATTATCACCAAGTTCTGGATATACGAATCAAACTGCCAACTTGGGTTTAATCAGTAACGATGGTATTGAAGCCTTGTTGAAATTCTCATTGTTTAGGAATTTTGATGGATTTAATTGGGATACTTCTTTGAATTTCTCTCAAAACAACTCGGAATTAACTGAATTGGATGATCGTCTTGATCGGGTTTCTTTAGGTGGGTTAAGCACTGTTACGCTTGTCGCTATTGAAGGCCGTCCAATAGCTTTAATAGAGGGAAGTGTCCCAAGGACAACTGACTCTGGACAAACAGTAGTTGATGCGGATGGTATACCTATCGCATCCAGTATCAAAGAAGTCTATGGAGATACACAATATGATTATACCCTAGGTGTTACAAATGATTTTTCCTATAAAAATCTCTCTCTCGGATTTACTTTAGATGTGAGAGAAGGAGGATTAATGTATAGTAGAACTGCTAATATTACCAGATTTACCGGAAACTCAATTACAACCACATATAACGATAGACAGCCATTTATTGTTCCAAATTCAGTACAAGTTGAATTGGATGCAGAGGGCAATGAGACTTTTGTTGAAAACACCACTGCTGTGGATGTAGCTCATATGGATAATTATTATACTGCAACTGCTTTAGAAAGAAACGATGTTATTGATAAATCCTTTGTTAAATTACGTGAAGTGGTTTTAAGCTACACCTTACCGAAGAAATTTCTTGATAAAACTCCGGTAGATAATGTTTCGATATCTGTAATTGGAAGAAACCTGTTTGTTTGGACTCCTGAGAGCAATCAATTTATCGATCCGGAAACCTCCACCTTTGGTACCGATTTAACCGGCCAGTTTGGGGAATTTAGTGCTAATCCTAGTACTCGAAGTGTTGGTTTTAGTTTAAAAACAAGATTTTAATATTAGATAATTAATTATTATGAAAAAAATATTCAGTTTAATTTTTATTTCTTGCTTCGTCCTTACCTCGTGTGATGATGAGTTGGATATAAATACAGATCCAAATACTCCAGCAGAAATAACAAGTGGTTTGGCACTGACCTCAGCTGAGGGTTCAGTTGCGACTGTAATTGGCGGAGATTTCTTTAATCTTGGAGGAATGCTGGCGCAGTATTACACCCAGTCTCCAGGAGCAGGACAGTATGAGAACATAGACCAGTATAATTTAAATACGGATTATGCGAACAGACCCTGGACAGAACTTTATGCGGGAGCTTTAAATGATTTGCAATTTGTGCAGAACAGAGCGACCGAAAATTCGGAAACTGGTACTTACCTTATTGCCACTATTTTAAAGGCATATACTTTTCAGTACCTGGTTGATATCTTTGGGGATGTTCCTTATGAAGAAGCGCTGTTAGGAAACGACAATATTCAGCCTTTTGCTACCCCGGGTGCTGAGATCTATGCAGATTTAATTGCAACAGTTAATGACGCGTTAGCACAGTATGAGGCTAATCCTATTGCAAGTGAAGTAGGTCAGCAAGATCTAATTTATAATGCCAATATGGAGAATTGGATTCAATTCGCAAATACATTAAAATTAAAAATGTATATTAGAATGGCTTATACCTCTCAAGCTGACCCGGCTGCGGTACAGGCATTAATTGCACAGGATAATTTTTTAACTGCAGATGCGAAGTTTGAAGCCTATGGGGATGCTCTTAATAAAAGAAATCCTTTTTACGATGTTCAAATTGATCGTTTAGGGGATGTAAACACCGTTGCAAGTAATTCCTTATTGGAATTTTATAGCAGAAATAACGATCCGAGAATAAATGAGGTTTTTCGTAAAAATAGTGCAGAAGCCTTCGTAGGTATCGATCAGGGTTTTGGTAAAGATGCTTCCTTAGGAGGAACCCTAGCCGCGAATTATTCCCGCCCTAAAATGGAAGCTTTAACCCCGGTTTATTTTATGACCGTGGCAGAGAGTAAATTTCTTCAAGCTGAAGCCTTATTGAGATATGCAGGTGGTGCAGGAGTAGAGGAGCTGTATAATGAAGGGGTAGCTGCATCATTTATGTTGTATGGGGTTGCTGAGGACCCAACTGCTTTTACCGGAACGGGTGGAGATTATGAGTATTCTGCAACTGGAGATGTCGAGGCTGATTTGGAACAAATTATTGTTCAAAAATGGGCGGCTCTTGCAAATATCAATAATATTGAGGCATGGATTGAAACCAAAAGAACAGGTTATCCAATTCTTACAACTGCCGAAGTACCTCCTTATGAAGAAGGACGCAGGATTGTTTCCCTTTCATCTGTATTGCCGGGAGACCAAATACCTTTCAGTATCTTTTATCCAGATGATGAAGTTTCCAGAAACCGTAATTTAACTCAAAAGGCTAACCTTACTGAAAAAGTATGGTGGAACCAGAGGTAATTCAAAATTTTAAAAAAATATAATAATATGAAATTAATTAAAAATATTGCTTTATTAGCGATTGTTTTAGTGGGCATATCAAGTTGTAGTCTGGAAGATCCAATTGAGTCTCGGGTTACAGAATATGCTGAATTTGAAGTGACGGGAGGTCCATATGTATATTGGGAACAAGGGGAGGCTTTTACAGAGCCTGGTGTTGTCGCAATTGCCGGAGGGGAAACTTTAGAAGTTCAGATAGATGGAACTGTTGATGTGAATACTCCTGGTGTTTATGTTTTGACTTACTCGTCAGTTAATGCTGATGGTTTCGCAGCAACAACAACTAGATTTGTTGCTGTTGGTAATACAGATGTGGCTTTTAATCGTGACTTAAGTGGTTTGTATTTGACCCACAACACGGGTCGTGAAAATACGGTAACTCAAATTATTCCTGGTTTTTATCTTAACTCTGATACCCTTCCGAATAATTCGATTTCTGCATTTATGGTAGATTTGGGTAATGGTCAGCTAATTCTTCCTCCACAATCATCGAGGTTTGGTACTGTTTTTGCCGATCCATTACTAGATCCTGGCACTGGTATCACTCTGGATTCAGAAACTAGTTTTACAATAAAACAGAAAATAGGCGGTAATCCAATTTTCACTAGAATTTTTATAAAACAATAACCTTATAATAGAAACTATGAAATTAAAGATAAATATATTATTGATTTTTCTGTCTTTTCTTGTCATTTCATGTGACAACGATGGGTATGATGAATTTGACGCTGGCGGAACCAATGTCGAAGGTGTTAGTGGTGAATGGTATGTCCAACTTCTTTTAGATGGAGAAGATGTAAATGGCCTTGGTTATTATTTACTTTCAACCTATAATACTGCTCAAGATAATGGAGAGGAAATGTGGGTTGACGATCATGAAACCTGGACTACCAAAGTTATAGTACCGGTTGAAACGCAAAATTTGACCTTTTCAGGTGCGACTTTGGAGAATGAATATTCTTATCCAGACGGTGACGGAGGGTTTGTTTCTCCAATTATTACCATTACTAATGGTCAAATTGTTGAAAATGGTGGAACTACTACCGAGGGTGATGTTGCGGATAGCATATTTTTTGAAGTTGAGTTCTCTGATGAACCTGGAACTGTTTATACTATTGAAGGTTACCGTAAAACAGGATTTCTGGAAGGCGAGCATTAATTGTTAATCTTTGAAATTTTTAAAACCGCCCATTTTGGGCGGTTTTTTTTTGATGAAATTTGAACTATACCATTTGTGCGATGTTGGGATTTCTTAACTGTTTTACCCCTATTACCTTTCTTCTTTGTCTAGAAAGTTTTTGTAGGGAGGTATTTATTGGTCTCAAACATAGTAAAACTATGTACTTTAGTGCATCTCGCTTTAGCTTCTAAAAAAACCTACCTTCGTGTTAACTCAGAACGAGGGGCAAATGGACATTCGGTTTCGAAAATGACCAATATTTTTGGACCATAAGCTTTGAATGATGGGGTATTGGAAATATTACTGATAAAATGGTGAATAAATATTTGGAGCATCATCGAAAATTGGATAACGACACAGATTCTTTCATGCTCGAGTTATCAAGGACTGCTGACTTTAGTCAGATTTAAAAACCTATGGACTTTAGTCCATAGTGGTTTAGTTATGGATGAAAATGAGGTAAGGAATATTGCAAGGCACCTCCAATAAGTATTCAC